>JBEEJZ010000233.1:0-10910 GCA_041168905.1 Pseudomonadota bacterium
CTGGGCTGCACCGAGTTGCCCATCGCCCACCAGATGCTCGCCAGCGACCCGTCCATTGGGGTAGAGGTGATCGATACTTCGCTGGCGCTGGCCACGGTCAGTCTGCGCCAACTGGGTTACCTGGCGGGCGAAAGTCAACTTGGTCATGCAACCAAATCGTGCAATCCGTTACTCATTGATAGAAATAGGTCGAAGGCAGGCGAAGCAGCCCGCGCGACCAATTTCTGAGTAACTTAACGCAACAACCAAGGATCCAACATGTCAGATCAAGCCAAACAAATGCAACAACTCATCGCCAAATGCTGGGCCGACGCCGCCTTCAAGCAACGCCTGCTGGCCGATCCTGCCGGGACATTGAAGGCCGAAGCAATCGCGATACCGGAGGGACTCAATATTAAAGTGGTGGAAAACACGGCACAGGAATTCACGCTGGTAATCCCGGCTCGGTCGATGGAGTTGTCCGACGAGCAGCTGGACGCCGTTGCGGGAGGGCTTTGCGTGATATTTTGCTTTACTGTCTAGACGAGGGCGATGTCCTAGGCAGCCTTCAAACCCTGGCGGCGCTCAGCCGTCAGGAGGGTTGAGGTGCTGCGTCGGTCAGCTGAGGTCGAGTGCAGCTGCAGCGCCGACCTATAACGAATCGATACCCATCATGATCCAGATCCCCATCTTCAAACCGCACCTGTGCGTGCAAATCATCCCCGGCGAGGGCGTGTTGTTGCTGTCCGAACTGGATGGACCGCGTGCCTTGCACGGGGCCTTGTACGAGGCCGTGGCCAGGCTGATCGATGGCCGACGCAGTGCCGACGATATCGTCGATGCGCTGACGGGGCGCTTCGATGCCGCCCATGTCTATTACGCACTGACACTGCTGGAAAAAAATGGCCACCTACTGTCGGCTGATACCGCGCCGGACCTGGCGGGCGCCGCATTCTGGAGCTCCCTGAAGCTCGATCCGGCGGCAGCTACGCGCACGCTTGCGGCAGCCCGCGTGCACCTGCACGCCGTTGGCATGGTCGATTTGGCGCCGCTTCGCGAGGCCTTGCGAGCCCAGGGTCTTGCCTGCTTTGAGGCTGATGGTGCCGATGGTCCAGATAAGCAGACGCTGCATATCGTGCTGACCGATGACTACCAGCGCGCCGATCTGCTGACACTGGCCCAAGACCTGCACCAGCGGGGGCGCGCTTGGCTACCGGTCCGGCTACAGGGGCAAGAATCGTGGCTGGGGCCGATCTATTCCGCGCAGACATGCGGCTGCCATGCCTGCCTGGTGCGGCGGCTGGCGCGCAACAATCCGGCCATCGGCTACGCCCGGCACCGGCTCGGGCAGGACGAGGTGCCAATCACCGCCAGGGCGGCGCTGCCGTCGACGCTGGCCGTCGGCGCCGCGCTGCTGGCCGGCGAAGTGGCCAAATACCTGGCCGGCGACGCGAGCGTGCTGCAAGCCCAGATGCTCAGCGTCAACCACCTGACGCTGGCCACGCAGACGCACCGTCTGATCGCCGACAACCATTGCCCCGTATGCGGGCAACCGGCCGCCGCAGGGCCGCCACAGCCGGTGCAGTTGCAAGCGCGGCGGGCCCGCTACTGCCATGACGGCGGCCACCGCAGCGCCCCGCCGGAAAAAACCCTGGAACGCTACCAGCACCTGGTCAGTCCGATCAGTGGCGTGGTGACACGGCTGACGCCGGTGTACCAGGCAGAAGGCATCGTCCATGTCTATACGGCCGGGCACAACCCGGCGCTGCACGCCGACAGCCTGGACTTTCTCAAGCGCGGCCTGCGCAACGCCAGCAGCGGCAAGGGCGCGTCGGACGCACAGGCCAAGGTCAGCGCGCTGTGCGAGGCGATTGAACGCTACAGCGGCGAGCGCCAGGGCGACGAGCAGGTAGTTACCGCGAGTTACCACGAGATGCAGGCGCGCCATGGCGACGCCGTGATCCCCCCCAACGCGGTGATGCATTACAGCGAACGGCAACTCGACACGCATGAGCAGTGGAACGCGCGCAAGTCCAAGTTCAACCGCGTGCCCGAGCCGCTGGACGAGGACGTCCCAATCGACTGGACGCCACTGTGGTCACGCAGCGAGGCGCGGCACAAATACCTGCCAACCCAGCTGGTCTATTACCAGAGCCCGGCCAGCCAGGCGTGCAAGCGCTTCTTCGCCATGGGCTGCTCGAATGGCAATGCCTCGGGCAACAACCTGGAAGAGGCCGTTTTGCAGGGCTTTTTCGAGCTGGTGGAGCGCGACGCCACGGCCTTGTGGTGGTACAACCGCCTGCCCAAGGCGGGGGTGGATGTGGCCAGTTTCGGCGAACCCTGGCTGCTCGACCTGGTTCGCTATTACGACGGGCAGGGGCGCGACGCCTGGGCGCTTGACCTGACCAGCGACCTTGGCATTCCGGCCTTCGTGGCCATCTCTCGCTTGCGCGACGGGGCGCAGCAACGCATTCTGTTCGGCCTCGGTTGCCACCTCGATGCGCGCATCGCCCTGCAACGCGCCTTTGCCGAAATGAACCAGATGCTCGGCCTGGCGCAGCCCAGCGAGCTGGCCGCGGCCAGCGCACTGGACGATGACGAAGTGCTGCGTTGGCTGAGCACGGCGACAGTGGACAACCAGCCCTATCTGAAACCGGATCCGAATGCGCGGCTACGGGGGATGGCGGACTTTCCCAAGCAGCACAGCGGCGATCTGCTGAGCGACATCGACCATTGCCAACGCATCGTCGAAGCCCGGGGGCTGGAGATGCTGCTGCTCGACCAGACCCGCGCCGACGTCGGGCTGGCCGTGGCCAAGGTGGTGGTGCCGGGCCTGCGCCATTTCTGGGCGCGTTACGGCGCCGGGCGGTTGTACCAGGTGCCGGTCGACATGGGCTGGTTGGCCGCTCCCCTGGATGAAGACGCGCTCAATCCGATTCCCATATTTTTCTGAACGAAATCATGTTGCACGATGAATGGCTGTTGCAATTCGGGGACGAAGTACCGAATGCAGTCTGACCATTTCTTCCACCGCCGCGTCTCCCGGATAATCGTCGGCGCCCTGCATACGCACAAGGGTCTGATAGAGAGCCAGGACGATGCAGCGCCGGTCGGCGGCGGGTAGCTCGGCGATGAAGGTCAGCGATTCTTCGACGTGACGCATGTCGGTGCCGACGGCGCTGTGCACACGCAGGCAGCGGGTGGCCATGATGCCGGCCGGTATGACAGCTTCGATGGCGGCGACGCGCTCCCCGGTCTGAAACAGCGACGTGCGTTCCAGGGCGTAGGCGTAGCCGAGCACGCTGATCGGATCTGCTGACGTGGCGAGTTGCTGAAAATAATCGACCACGACCATCGCGCGGGCAGGCCTGAGCTGTGCGACAAAGGCCAGGGCGTTGATGCCCAACGCGGCCAAGTCGCGCAATGCCAATTCGTCGTGCCCGGACTCTTCGCGGGCGACCTGTTCACAATATTCAGCGACCTTCGCACGACCGATAGCGCGGAAGCGTTCGGCTACCATGCGCATGATCGGAGGCGTGGCATGCGCCGTCTGGTAACTGGAAGCCAGGCCGTGGATATGGCGCAGCAGGCTCGCGGGGGGCATGAGAGAGGCGGACTCACTTTGCCGAGCTTGCCGTCCAGCCGCGGCAAACACGCCGGCAAACAGTTGTCGGGTCTGCTCGCGGTTGCCCGGTTCTTCAAGGCTTTCAACGAATGGGTCCGGGCCGAAGGCCTGGGGTCGCTGAAGCCAGAAGCGCTGATCATCGGCTATGACCCAGTCACCGTTCGGAAGGCCGACGATGTCGACTGCTCTGCCAACCCGGTTGGCGGCTGTATGTTCGTTGGTGTTCATGATGACTGCTCGATTACATCAGGATACCTCCCGCAACGGCGTCCAGCTGCTCGTCGGACAACTCCGTCGGCCGCGCCGGGATCACCAGCGTGAATTCCTGTGCTGTGTTTTCCACCACCTTAATCTTGAGTCCCTCCGGTATCGCGATTGCTTCAGCCTTCAATGTCCCGGCTGGATCGGCCAGCAGGCGTTGCTTGAAGGCGGCGTCGGCCCAGCATTTGGCGATGAGTTGTTGCATTTGTTTGGCTTGATCTGTCATGTTCGATCCTTGGTTGTTGCGTTCAGTTACTCAGAAATTGGTCGCGCGGGCTGCATGGCCTGCCTTCGACCTATTTCTATCAATGAGTAACGGATTGCACAATTTGGTTGCGCGGCCAACTTGATTTCTTGACGCCTACCTTATGGCTTGGACGAGTTGCCACTGAACACCCAAGAAAATGCATCACCTGCGCCGACTTTGCCTGGCTGAAATGCTGAGGAAGTTTGTACAAAATGAAAGACTGGTTGAGCCCCAGCCGCTGCGACGTCATCGAGTTGATCATCGCTAAGTTCGCCATCGTTGGCTGCCATCGATCGTTGCATCAGGGCGTAAATGTCGCCTTTTCGAAGTACGAAGCCACACTCAGCGGCCAGTTGCTGCAGCTGACCCACAAACACCGATGGCCGTCCAGCGCCATTTGCCCGGCCTTGCAGGTCGGGTCGGGCCGCCAACAGCGCAACAAATTTCCGCAGGTCTGGCGCCAATACGCCTTGACTGGCCTGTCGCAGGGCCTGCACCTGAACCATGATCTCGTCGGTCAATCCTTCAGCAGGCTTGGCGCGATCGAAGTGCCGGGCATACGTTCTCAATGCCGCATCGAGCAGCGCGTCGTCCCCTGCTGAGCTGACAGCCAGGTCATGGCCGATTGGACTTTGATCTTTGGGCTCCATGTCACATGAGTAACAGAAAGTGTGCGAATGGTTACGTTAAATCTTCCTGCATCAAAAGCGGCCCGCCAACGCTTCAAAATGATCGGACGGCACTTCTTCGCGGAGTTGCTTGCGCGAGCGACTGACCCAGCTCTTGACGCTGCCAACGGGCTTACCCAGTAAAACGGCGGCTTCTTCGTAAGTGAACCCCTCAAAAGCAACCAGCATCAGGGCTTCCCGCCCCTCAACCGGCAATTGCCCCAACTTGTTCGCTAACGCAGCCAACGCGGCACTGAATGCTGCCGCCATGGCCGGATTGTAGTTACCAAGGGTGGAGCTCGACGAAGATGGTTCATTGCCATCTGCCATCGCATCGAACTCGATTTCCATGAGGCGCCATGGCGAGCGTGTGACGAAATTTCGCACCAGATTCAAGGCAATGCCGGTTAACCAAGTCAGGTAACGCGAATTCCCGGTATAGCTGGCCAGCCCCAAATAAGCCTGGATAAAAACCTCTTGGGTCAAGTCTTCGGCTTCAGCTGCGGAGATTGCGTGCCTGAGCAGGAACCGGTATATCCGGTTGCGGTAGCGGTTAACCAATTGACCAAATGCCGGCGTGTTGCCAGCCTTCACCGCCTCAATGAGTACGATGTCATCGACTGACGAGACCGCGTCGCCCATGTCCGCTTCAGAACGCCTGAAGCAGGTCATCACGGACCATTCCTCGGCGCGACGGGTTGCGAAGGTAACGCACCGACAAGCTCACACGGCATGTCTGCAGGACAGCGCAAATCGACAAAGCGACCATCGTGCACCATCTTCACCCCGATTTTCTTGTCGGGAATATCGCCCTTCGCGTCGAAGTTGAACTCGCCAGCCGCACCTTGCCAGCCCTTGGTTGCATGCAAGGCATCGGCAATCTTTTCCGGTACGGTGCTGTTGGCCTGGCGTATAGCGCGAGCCAACAAGTGGACGGCGTCGTAGCCCAGAACTGGGTAGGTCCCGGGCTTGCGTTGGTACGCACTCTGGTACATCTCGACAAAATGCCCATAGGGTGGATTTTGCTTGCCCTGCGCTGAAATTTCTTCGGGTACAACCACTCCCTGCGCATCCGCATTCTTCAGGATGTCAGGGCTGTCCAGTCCTTCGCCGCTGACGATAGGCACCTTCAAGCCCATCTTGCGGGCCTGGCTAATGAAGTTGCTGCCTTCCTTCAGTCGCGCTGCCAGAAACAGGGCGTCAAAGGTATAGAGGTCTTTCCATGCATTTATTTGCGTACTGAAATCTTCCGAGCCCTGAAGGTAACGCCTCCGGTCAACAATGGAAATTCCAAGATCGCGGGCGCGTTGCTCGAAATGATTGGCAAGACTCTGGGTATTCGTCGTCTTTTCATACAGGATAGCCACCCGACGGTAGCCCTGGGCGGCCATATAGTCGGCCAGCTGGATGCCCAAATTGCGGTTGCTCGCGATGCTGCGAAAGACAAGATCGAAGCCCTGTGTGTTGATCTTGTAGGCCGTCGCGCCAGGTGTGATGTAGACCTGGCCCGCCGACTGGTAAATGGATGAGGCGGGCAGGGAAATGAAGGAATACAGGTGCCCGATCACCGCCACCATGTCGCGGTTGTCCGCGAACTCCTGTGCCACCAACCGCCCTTTTGCCAATGACCCCTGATCGTCGGCCTTGACGATTCGCAGCTTACGTCCCAGCACCCCGCCCGCAGCATTGATTTCCTGGGTGGCGAGCTCGATGCCATCCCATAGGTCCCCCTTGGGGCCCTGCCAGGGCCAGACCGCACCAATGATGATGTCACCAGTGGCGACTTCGGCACGTTCAGCACGCGCCTTGCGGGGATTGCTATCCCAGTCCGAGCAGCCAAAGAGTGGTAGGCACGTCAGCAAAAGGACGATGGTCCAGGGTTTCAAGATGGTTTCTCCTCGGTTCAGGCAATTTGCCGCTTTGCCAGGTCTGCAAACAAGCCCGGCTGAGCCATAAGTTCTGCATAGTTGCCCGACTGCACCAGGCGGCCGCTGTCCAACACCAGGATGCGATCGGCATTGACAATGGTGCTCAAGCGGTGAGCGATCACAATGCGGGTGGCATTGAGCTTTTCCAGGCTCTCACTGACCATGGCTTGCGTGCGGTTGTCCAGGGCACTGGTGGCCTCGTCAAAGATCACCATGCGCGGTCGGTTGACGATGGCGCGGGCGATTAGCACACGCTGGCGCTGCCCCCCGGAAAGGGTGCCACCACCTTCACTGACCACGGTATGCATGCCCATGGGCATGTTGCGGATATCGTCCGCAAGCCCCGCCTGGGTCGCTGCTTCCCATGCGTGATCAAGCGTCAACGTGGCGGCCGAGCCAATGATGTTGGTGAATACGTCTCCGGCCAGCAACTGACCGTTCTGGAGCACAACGCCCAGCTGACGTCGCAACGCCCCAAGGTCCAGCCCGGCCATGTCCTGGCGGTCGAAGTAGATACTGCCAGCGCTGGGTGTTTCGAAACCGAGCAACAGCCTGAGCAGCGTGGACTTGCCTGACCCCGAAGCGCCAACAAGGGCCACGAATTCTCCGGGCTTGATTTGTACCGAAATGTCTTTCAGGATTTGTGGGCCGTCGGCGCTGTAACTAAAGGACAAGTGGTTGATTTCGATCTCGCCATTCAGTTGGCCCGGGTGCGTCTTGCTGGAAGTGATTTCAGGTTCACCCAGGAGGATCGGTTTGGCACTTTCGTACAAGGGGATGATTTTGAGAACCGAAGTGAACGCACCGGTCGCCGCCAGCATTGCCCCCATCAACCCACCGAAAGCGGCGTTGAAAGCCAGAAAATTTCCAGTGGAAAACCCCTTTTCGTCCTTGAGGAAGAAGGCGATCATGCTGAACAGGGCAATGTTTGCGATCACCGGGAAGACCGCGTTGAAGGTGGCCACGGCATTGTTTGCCATCTGAGCCTTGAACTGGTACCCCTGCTGGCTTGCATACTGCACCGCCCACTGGTGGAAGGCTCGCGTTTCAGAGCCTGTGGCACGCAGCTTGGATATTGCGCCCAGAAACTGGAACACCATACCTGCCAGCCGACCCGACAGATTGGACAGGTGGCGCTCCTGGCGTAAGGCCACCAGGTTGACACCCAAGGTGAACAGCACGGCAACGACAACCAACGCCAGCGCCACCAGCGCCAATTTCACGCTGTAATAAAACAGCAATATCAGGTTGAAGGCGGAAAAAACCGCGCTAAACATGGAACTTAGTGTGGTGCCCGACAGTGCCTGCCGGATCGCATTGATGCCGTTAGCCCGCACGGCCAAATCTCCGGCGGAATAGTCCCGGAAAAACGGCACAGGCAGACGCAACAACCGGTCCCAGACCCCGGCCTGGATAGCTGCATCCATGCGACCTTCTGCCCGCAACATAGAGTAGCCACGGGTGACCTCGAACATCGTGGTCGCAAACGCACAAGCCAGCAGGGCCGCCGTCAGTTGAGCCAGCTGGCTGCGGTCGGCTCCTGGAATAACGGTGTCGAACAGCATGCCGGTCACGATGGGGATCACCATGCCCAACAAGCCGACGCTGAGTCCCATCACCACAACCCGCATGTAGTCGCTCAACAGCCCTTGGCCGCCGAACTTCATCAGGTTCAGCAATTTCATCTTCGCGTCGCCGAACGAGCGGTAGAAGCTGAAGGCGAACGGACTGAGGCTGTCCGCCAGTGCAGGGGTCAGGGGCATGACCGAACCACCGACCGGGTCGTGCAACACGTAGCCCCCGCGAGAGGGCAGTATCGCAACGGGCGTTTGGTCCGCTTCAAGAAAGCCCAGCATGGGGCCACTACCGGAATTCCACCAGTCGCCCTTGAGCGCAACCCTGCGACGGCGGATATGTGAGGCTTCGCAAACCTCCGCGATTTCGTCGTATTGCGCTGCATTGCGGTCACCGTCATCCCGGCGAGGGGGCGGCGTCGTGACTGCAAAACCGGCAACCTGGCCAACTAGCTGGAGGGCCGCGACAAGGGCTGATGTAGTGACCTGCTCCCCCTGCTGACTATGGCTGTTCGGTCCTAATACACCGGCCAGGCTGTGCATCGCACGTTCCAGGTGCTGCGCTTCGTGACTGATCTTGCGATGCAGGCGCAAGGCCTCAGCGCGGTCTTCACTTTGCGTGCGTGCAATCAGGCACGGCAGAATCCTTCCGTGGAAAGCATCCAGACCGCCCCACGAACCGTCCCAAGAACTGTCCGTTCGCAGCGTCAGCTCGGTATCGCAGGTTTGAAGGTTGTCAGGTGCCGCTGTCGCATCAGCGGATGGACGTTCCTGCAAGGGGCTGGCGACTTGTTCAGTCCAGGTGTTCAGAGCAGCGGCAGCATCCGCCAATGCTGCCCCGTCATGCCGCAAGCTCTGGACCCAATTCGCGCGGTCAAGCCGCAGCAGTTGATGGCCAGGTGCGCCGACCGCGCACATCGCCCACTCGTCTGACGCGGAGTCAACCAGGCCGAAAAGCAATTGCCCCTTCTCGACGCGAAACAGCGGATGCAGCGCATCATCGGGACAACTATCACGCAAGCGTACCAAAAAGACGTCGACCCGGCCTTCGCTCACGCACCAGACATTCTCGTGGCCACGAAGTAGCAATGGCTCGCCGGTGCGCGCAAAGGCGGGCGCTCCACACGATGTGAACAAATTCAAAGCATCGGAAGTCAGGCTCATGGCATACGTCCTTAATGTTCCTGCATGAGGCTGGCATACAGGCCGCCAAGCAGAAGCAACTCGCCATGGGTCCCACGCTCCCGAACCCGGCCTCGGTCGAGCACGATAATTTCATCGCAGTCGCGGATCGTGCTCAAACGATGTGCGACGATCAGGCAGGTGCAGCCACGTCGGCGCAGGTTGTCATCGACCCGCATTTCTGTCACCGGGTCAAGGGCACTGGTCGCCTCGTCGAGCACCAAGATACGGGGGTTGATGGCCAGCGCACGGGCGATTTCCACGCGCTGCCGCTGCCCGCCGCTGAAGTTGCCACCGCCCTCCTGCACCTTGCCGTCGTAGCCGCCTTGCCTGGAGGCGATGACGTCGTGAATGCAAGCGTCTTTGGCAGCCTGCACCAATTGCGCCTCGGGCAGGGTTTCATCCCACATACTCAGGTTGTCACGCACCGTACCGCTGAACAGCGCTATTTCCTGGCTCACCATCGACAGCGACGCAATCAGGCTATGGCGCGAATGTTCCTCACGCGTCTTACCGTCAAACAGGATTTCACCGGACCAGGGCTTGTAAAGGCCCATGACCAGCCGGGAAATGGTCGACTTGCCGCACCCGGACATGCCCACCAGGGCGACCCGCATTCCTGGCCGCAGCGTGAGATTAAATTTTTCCACCAGCGGCGGATCCAGCGGGCTGTAGCCGAACGTCACGTTGCGCAGTTCGACATGACCACTCAGGCGTACCACTGGCTGATCCTCGGCTGCACCAGGCTGGCCAATGTGCTCGGTCTGCGGATCGCATTTGTACTTGAGCACGTCATCGAGACGATTCATGTCACCTTCCATCTCTTGCACCTTGGCACCCATTGACACCAAGTGGTTGATGGGCTCAATGAAGCTGGTCATCAAGCTCTGGAATGCGATCAGCATCCCCATCGTCATGTGGCCGTCCATCACCCGCAGACCACCCAGCGAGAGAATCAGTGCGGTATTGAGTGCGGTAAGCAACGGGGGCACGGCCCCCAACAAAACGTCGACAGAAGCCATGGCCTGCTGACCGTTCATGACCTTGGTCTGGTTGCCGACCCACTTGGTAAAGAAATCTGACTCCATGCCGGATGCCTTCAAGGTCTCCATCATCTGTAGCCCGTTCATGGACGTGGCCATCAGCTTGCCGTTGTCGCATGCGAGTTTTTGTATGGCGTCGCGCCGCTTGCGCGACACCACCCGCAGAAACACGACGTTGAGGACCGCAATACAGATGCCCACAAAGGTAAGCGTCGGGTCATACGACAACATCAATCCAACGTAGAACGCGACCATCAGGACATTCAGCACCGTGGTGGCAAGATCGCCCGTCATGAGTTCGGCAACCCGGTCGTTGATTGCCACTCGGGTGGCGATATCGCCGGCCGAGCGCTGCGCGTAAAACACCACCGGCAACCTCAATACGTGCCAAAAAAACTTGCTT
>JBEEJZ010000234.1:0-58201 GCA_041168905.1 Pseudomonadota bacterium
GTGGCTCGTGTGTTCTTGCGTGAAAAGACTTCAGGTTGAAGTTGTTTCGCCTCAACACTCCCAAACCATTTACATTGATTGAAAACGTCCACCATGAACACTAACGCCACTCCAGTCAAAAACGCTCTTGAAATACGCGATTTGAATTTTTTTTACGGAAAGTTCCATGGCCTGAAGAACATCAACCTGGATATTGAAGAGCGCAAAGTCACCGCCTTCATTGGTCCGTCAGGCTGCGGCAAGTCCACCTTGCTGCGCACCCTGAACCGCATGTACAGCCTGTACCCCGGTCAGCGTGCCGAGGGAACGATCAACTTCTACGGACAGAATATTCTGGACCCCAAGCAAGACATCAATCTGCTGCGTGCCCGCATTGGCATGGTGTTTCAGAAGCCCACGCCGTTTCCCATGTCGATCTACGACAACATCGCATTTGGCGTCAAGCTCTATGAAAACCTGTCCAGTAGTGAGATGGATGACCGTGTGGAGTGGGCCTTGAGCAAGGCAGCACTGTGGACCGAGGTCAAGGACAAACTCAACCAGAGCGGCTTGTCACTGTCGGGTGGTCAGCAGCAACGTCTGTGTATTGCACGCAGTGTGGCGGTCAAGCCATCGGTTTTGCTGCTGGATGAGCCCACCTCAGCCCTGGATCCGATTTCCACGGGCAAGGTGGAAGAACTGGTGCACGAGCTCAAGAGCGACTACACGATCGCCATCGTGACCCACAATATGCAGCAGGCTGCTCGGTGCAGCGATTACACCGCCTATATGTATCTGGGCGACTTGGTCGAATTTGGCAAGACCGAGCAGATCTTCTTCAAGCCTAATCGCAAAGAAACCGAAGACTACATTACCGGCCGTTTCGGCTAAGGGGAACAAGATGCCAGATAAACACCTTTCCAGTCAGTTTGACAGTGAGTTGAACGCTGTCTCCGCCCGCGTCATGGAGCTGGGCGGTCTGGTCGAGAGCCAGATCCAGCGTGCCATTTATGCGTTGTCCCAGTTCAGTATCGAAGCGGCCAGCCAGGTCATCGATACCGAGGCCCGGGTCAATGCGATGGAGGTCGAGATTGATCGTGATCTCTCCAGCATCATCGGTCGCAGGCAGCCAACGGCGCGTGACCTGCGCCTGCTCATGGCCATTTCCAAGACCACAGCCAACCTCGAGCGGGTGGGCGACGAAGCCAACAAGATCGCGCGCATGGTCCGCTCCATCATCGAAAGCGGGTCGGCACGTGCACTGCCATGTACCGAGCTGCGCGTCGCTTCCGAATTGGCATCCGGTCTGCTGCGCAAGTCGCTTGACGCTTTTGCACGTCTCGATACCAAGGCCTCCCTGGACATCCTGAAGGAAGACGACCTGATCGACAAGGAATTCGATGGCTTCGTGCGCAAGCTGATCACCTACATGATGGAAGACCCCCGCACTATTTCGGCCAGCCTGGATTTGCTGTTTCTGGCCAAGGCGATTGAACGCATCGGCGACCATGCCAAGAACATTGCTGAATTCACTATTTACGTGGTGAAGGGCGAGGACGTGCGCCACACGTCGATTGAACGGGTGGAGTCTGTATTGAAATGAGGCGACTGCCGAATGTTTTGGTCGTTGAAGACGAGGCTGCTGTTGCTGAGTTGATTTCCGTTAACCTGCGTCACCATGGTTTTCAGCCCACCTGGGCGGTAGACAGTTTGACGGCGCAGGCTGAGATGGACTCGTCCCTGCCTGACGTTGTATTGCTGGACTGGATGTTGCCCGGTGAGTCTGGCCTGGTCCTTGCCAGACGCTGGCGCAGTCATCCCCGCACCAAGGCGGTGCCCATCATCATGCTGACGGCCAGAGGCGACGAGGCGGATCGTGTGGCCGGGCTGGACGCCGGGGCAGATGACTATATCGCCAAGCCGTTTTCGACGCGTGAATTGTTGGCCCGCATTCGAGCTGTGCTGCGGCGTCGAGCGCCCGAGCCGGCAGTGGGGCCCTTGCAAGTCGGGGACTTGATGCTGGACGCCGAAACCCACAGGGTCACGCATCAGGGGCGGGTTCTGAAGCTGGGCCCGACCGAGTTCAAGCTGTTGCAGCACCTGATGCGCAACGCCGAGCGCGTGCACAGCCGGGCGCAGCTGCTTGATAAGGTGTGGGGCGACCATGTCTACATCGAGGAGCGGACGGTCGATGTGCACGTCAAACGTTTGCGTGAGGCCTTGGGTCAGGCGGGACTGATGATCGAGACTGTGCGTGGTGCCGGATATCGACTCAGTGCGAGCGTGGCTAGAGCCGCTGTTGCGGCCCCCAACACGCTGCTGGCTGAATCCTGATGATTTTTCGTTGGCTAGGGCTGTTTGCATTACAGACTGCTGCCGGACTTCTGTTCTGGGTCACTTCCCCACTGGTGCATTCAGGCTTGAGCACAAGCCTAGGTGTGTTGGTAGGGACATGCCTGTGGATTTTGATCGATACCTCCCGTGCAAGCAGGGTCTTGCGCTGGCTGCGGTCCGGTGATCTCACCTCCCCGGTCTTCAAGGGGGGACTTTGGGGCGAGGTGTCTGAGCGGGTGCGCACCCTCGTTCGGCTGAGGGATCAAAAAATCAGGCTGGCCGATCAACGCCTGCAGGATTTCTTGCTGGCGCTGCAAGCATCTCCCAATGGTGTGGTCTTGCTTGACGCCGAAGGGCGCATGGAGTGGTTCAATCAGACGGCTGCCAGTCACTTTGGCTTTGAATCCAAGCGAGACTTGATGCAGCACTTTGGCAATCTGGTGCGCGATCCAGGCTACGCGGCCTACTACGCCTCGGGTAACTACAAGGAAGACCTGGTCATGCCCGGGCGCAGCAGCTCCATCACCCGCCCCGTCAAACTGTCTGTGCATCTGCATGGCTACGGCGAAGGGCGCCAATTGCTGCTGTCCAGGGACATCACGGCTCTTGAGCAGGCCGAGGCCATGCGCCGGGATTTTGTGGCCAATGTGTCCCATGAAATACGAACTCCCTTGACTGTTTTGTCTGGCTTCGTGGAAACCTTGCAGACGCTGGAGCTGGACCGTCAGGCGTCTGCGCGTTACCTGGATTTGATGGCACAACAGGCCGAACGTATGCAGACGCTGGTGAGCGATTTACTCACCTTGTCCCGCCTGGAGGGAGCACCATTGCCCGGGCACGGCGAATGGGTTTCGGTCGATGCCATGTTCAATGTCCTGGGTGAGGAGGGGCCCGCCCTGTCCCAGGTCCTGGGCGCCAACCACAGTTTTCAGTTCGAATGTGGCTTTCACGGGGAAGTGGCAGCATCAGAACGTGAACTCCGTAGTGCCTTGACCAACCTGCTAAGCAACGCGGTGCGCTACACGCCCACAGGGGGCGCCATCAACCTGACTGCTGTGTTGACGCCCGATGACCGTTTGGTGTTTTCAGTGACCGACACGGGTCCGGGCATTGCGCCGGAGCATTTGGCCCGGCTTACTGAGCGCTTCTATCGCGTGGACCAGAGTCGCTCCCGCGACACAGGCGGTACCGGCCTGGGCCTGGCCATCGTCAAACACGTCGCACAGCGTCATGACGCACTTTTGCAGATTGACAGCGTGCCTGGCCGTGGCTCCTGTTTTTCCATCTCATTCCCAGCGCTTCGGGTCCGACCACTGGGGTGATGCGTACCCCGCCTGTCAGGATCACCTAAGGCCGCTGCCAGACCGCTCCCAAGGATCAGCCCAGGTCCACATATGACCTGGGCTCTTGGGGCAGGTGGCAGTCATCAAAGTGCCACAGCAGCACCGCAGAATCACCGTACACGATGACTTTGGAGGCAGGATGTACAGGTCTGACACCACACAAATTTCCGAAACTGGTCTGCGCTACAAGTCCAAGGAAAATGGCTCGCCATTTCAGGGCATGGGTGCCAGCGGCGACACCAGAAGTTGCTACAAATGCGGCTTGCACAAGCTACGTAGCAAGGGGTCTATCCATCGTTTCCTGAATTCACCACTGTTTTTCTGCCACGACTGCAAGCCTGCAAAAGAGCCGCGGTAAAAGTCTGGATTTTTTGCGGCTGGCCCCTTCAGATGCGGGTGTCCGTCATGAAACCTTAGCAATAGCTCGCCAAACTTGACTGGCGTTATTGCTTCCGAAAAGGTTTTATGAAGATCACAGTCATAGGTGCCGGCTACGTCGGCTTGGTCACGGGAACTTGCTTGTCCGAGGTGGGGAACGATGTCATGTGTTTCGACACTGACGCCAACAAAGTGGCTGCGCTGCAGAACGGCGAAATTCCGATTTATGAGCCCGGCCTGCAGGATATGGTGCAGCGCAACGTGAAAGCAGGGCGATTGCACTTCACCGACAACATGGAAGCGGCGGCACGCTTCGGCACCATTCAGTTCATTGCAGTGGGCACGCCTCCCGGCGAAGACGGCAGCGCAGATGTTCAGTATGTGATGGAGGCCGCCCGCAATATCGGCCGTCACATGAACGATTACAAGGTCGTGGTGGACAAGAGCACTGTGCCGGTGGGCACCGCAGACGCCGTGCGGCAAGCCATCCGTGAGGAGTTGAAGCTGCGAAGCGTGGACACCCCCTTCAGCGTGGTCTCCAACCCGGAGTTTCTGAAAGAGGGCGCGGCGATTGAAGACTTCATGCGCCCTGGTCGCATCGTGCTGGGCTGTGATGATGAGCAGGCTGCCCTCAACATGCGGGCGCTCTACGCGCCTTTTCAGCGCCACCACGAGCGTTTGATCCTGATGGACATTCGCAGCGCCGAGCTCACCAAATACGCCGCCAATGCGATGCTGGCCACACGCATCAGTTTCATGAACGAAATGGCGAATCTGGCAGAAAAGCTGGGCGCAGACATCGAGCATGTGCGCAAGGGCATTGGGAGCGACCCCCGCATCGGTTATGACTTTCTGTACGCGGGAGCGGGCTACGGTGGCTCCTGTTTCCCCAAGGACGTCAAGGCTTTGATCCGGACCGCTGCCCAGGACGGTGGCTTGCAGCTCCAGGTGCTTGAAGCGGTCGAGGCGGCCAATGCCCAGCAAAAGCATGTGCTGGCCGACAAGGTTATGCGACGCATGGGCAAGGATCTCACTGGTAAGCACTTCGCCTTGTGGGGCCTGGCTTTCAAGGCCAATACCGATGACACGCGAGAGGCCAGCAGTCTGACCGTGATTCAAGACCTGCTGGACGCCGGTGCCACTGTGACGGCATATGACCCTGTGGCCATGGCCCACCTTCAGCAGCGTTACGCAGGTGTGGAGCAACTTCGCTTTGCCGACTCACAGACGGCTGCTTTGCAGGGCGCAGATGCGCTGTTGATCGTCACGGAGTGGAAAGAGTTCCGTAGCCCCGATTTCGACACCCTGAAAAGCACGCTCAAGCAGCCTCTTATTTTTGATGGCCGCAATTTGTACGACCCCCAGTGGGTACGTGGCCAGGGCTTTGAGTATTTCGCCATCGGGCGCTGAGCTCAGCCCATTCCCCTCAGTTTTCTCGTTGATCCACAGGAGTTTTATCCATGTCTGAATTTTTCAAGCAACTGTCCATCCAGCGCTGGGATGATCATCGCTATTACCACCACAGCCGCATTAATCAGACGCTGCACCTTATCAGCGCCATCAGCTTTTTGGTGGCTTATGCCCTGCTGTTCACAGACCCCGCACTGGCCGCCCTGGTGGCGTGGCTGGTGTCTATGACCACACGCCAGGCAGGTCATTTTTTCTTTGAGCCCAAGGGCTATGACCATGTCAACCAGGCGACCCATGAGCACAAGGAATACATCAAGGTGGGCTACAACCTGCGTCGCAAGATTGTGCTGCTGGCCATTTGGGCTGGGTCACCCATGCTGTTGTTGGTGGACCCTACCTTGGGCGGGCTGCTCGAGCCCCATGTTTCGCTGGAGGGTTTTGTGCGTAATACGGGTTTGATGTGGCTGGCCGTGGGTGTCGGCGGCCTTGTTTTCAGAACCATCCACCTGTTTTTCATCAAGGATGTGATGGCCGGCCTGGTCTGGATGACCAAGATCCTGACCGACCCATTTCATGACATCTGGCTCTACCACAAGGCCCCTTTTGCCTTGTTGCGTGGCGAGCTAATTGAAAAACGTCAAGGCGTTAACCACGCCTGATGTTCAGAGTTTCGGCTGTGAACGCCGGAACCGGGCGCTGATCAACTCACGCAGGATGCGACGCTTGATCGCTTTGTTGGTCAGCGTCCCATCGGTCCACCACCAGCCATCGGCCTGCATCTTCAGCGCCGCACTGACGAAGCGTTGTGCGACCTCCTCGAAATCCTGCTCGGTGTAATTCAGGCTGAAGATGATGCGGCCTGTTCCCACCCAGCTCAATGCCAGTCCTTCCAGGCGCAAGTAGTGCTGAAACAACCAGTTGTAGCAAGCGGGCTGCGTGTACAGCACGGTCCAGATCGAGGACATATTCGCCACTTTGACGGGGACGCTTGCGTCTTTGAGCCGCTGGTTGAGCAGCTGTGCCCGACGGTTCCAGGTTTCTTCAATATTTGTATAGAGCGCTTGCGTCTCGGCTTCATCGAGTCGCTTGAGAAAAGCGTTCATGGCGCCCATCACGTAGGGGTGGGAGTTAAAGGTGCCGCGGGCAAAGCAGATATCTGCCGGTGCATCCTCGCGAAACCGCTTCATCCACTCGCGCTTGCCGCACACCACGCCGATCGGCAGGCCGCCACCCAGCGTCTTGCCGTAGGTCACCATGTCCGCCTGCACCCCAAAATAAGCTTGGGCGCCTCCGGGAGCCAACCGAAAGCCGACAAACACCTCGTCAAAGATCAGGGCAATTTTTTTATCGTCGCAAATCTGGCGCAGGCTGCGCAGCCACTCGGTGTAAGCGGTTTTGTCAAAACCTGCCTGACGGCTGCTGTCCAGCAGGGACGAATCACCCGGGGCTGCGGCATTGGGGTGCAGCGCCTGCAAGGGGTTGATCAGGACACAGGCGATGTCGTCCCGGTTGCGCAGGACACGCAGCGTCGCCTGGCTCATTTCTGCCAGGGTAAATGTGTCTTTGGCCGTCATCGGATTGCCCACGCCGGGTTGCACATCGCCCCACCAGCCGTGGTACGAGCCGCAAAAGCGCAGCACCTTGTCACGGCCGCTGTGGTAGCGGGCCAGTCGCACTGCCTGCATGACTGCTTCGGTGCCCGACATGTGAAACGACACCTCGTCCATGCCCGAGATACGGGTCAGACGTGCCACGTTATCGGTCAATACCGGGTGATAGGAGCCCAGGACCGGACCCAATTCGCCCACCAGTTCGGCACCTTGGGTGATGCAGGCTTTGTAGGCATCGTTGCCCAGCAGGTTCACGCCGTAAGAACCTGTCAGGTCGTACAGCACATTGCCATCCAGATCGGTCAGGGTCACGCCAGCGGTGGATTGCACGAACGAGGGCAGTTTCAGGCCTTTGGCCGCCAGTCGGCGGAACTGAAAAGGCACCCGATAGGCGCTCACAAATTGCAGGTCGGAAAGGTTGCCAGCGACCTCGGTGCTGGCTTGCAGGCTGTTTTTGAAGCGGCTTTGCAGTTGTCCTACCAGGCCGTCAAAAGCGGTGCGCCGGCGCAGGATGATGTCCTCCGGGGCACCATCCAAGCCGAACACATGCGCTTCACTGTAGTTGTAGCTCGGCAGCAGGGCAGCAATGCGTCGTGCATTGCGGGGGTGGCCAGCCAGGGAGCCATGTTTGGCCAAAGACAGCTCGACACGCTGTTTGACTTTTTTCAGCCCTACCAGCAGGGCACCCGCTCCCGCGCCGTAAAGCGCAAGGGTATTCAGTCCAAGAGTTTCATTCACGATACATCCACCTTTTTGAAAAAACCGGAACAAGGAACAGCGACATGACTATTCGCCAACACATACAACAGCTTCTGAACCAGGATGACCTGAACTTTTTGCTGACCAACCGCCTGCCTCGGCGTTGGTTGACCCAGTTCATGGGCTGGTTCAGCAAAATCGAGCAGCCCTGGGTGCGCGACGGCTCTATCGCCATCTGGAAATTCTTTTCGGCTCTGGATTTGAGCGAGGCCAAGAAGAGCAGCTTCAAAAGCATGCACGACTGCTTTACACGCGAGCTCAAAGACGGGGCACGCCCGGTCGACATCGACCCATCGGTCATGGCCAGCCCGGTCGACGCCATCGTGGGTGCGCATGGTCCGATCGCCGGCACCCAGGTTTTTCAGGCCAAGGGTTTTCCGTACACCCTGGAAGATTTGCTGGGCACGGATGAGAACCTGGATCACTGGCGCAACGGCTACTTTGTGACCCTGCGTCTGACCTCCAGCATGTACCACCGTTTTCATGCACCCTACGACTGCACCGTGAACAAGGTGCGCTACTTTTCTGGTGACACCTGGAATGTCAATCCCATCGCCTTGAAGCGGGTGGAAAAACTGTTTTGCAAGAATGAACGCGCTTTCTTGCGCACCGAGTTCAAGGGTGATGGGCCATGCGCCGGACAACGTGTGGCGCTTGTGCCGGTGGCGGCCATTCTGGTGGCCAGCATTCGATTGCACTTCCTGGATGTGTTGTTCCACCTGCGCTACCGCGGCCCCCAGTCGGTGACATGCGATGCCTCTTTCACCAAAGGGCAGGAAATGGGTTGGTTTCAGCACGGCTCCACCGTGATTGTTCTGGCGGGTAAGGGCTTTGGAATGAGTCCAGGCCTGGAACTGGGTAGCCAAGTGCGCATGGGCCAAGCCCTCATGCGCTGGAGTGCTTGACCGAATTGCTTGTTGCTAGCGTGCCGGCCGATGCAAACGGCTGGCCGTGACTTTGGACCACACGCAACAGGGTGTCCAAGAAGCCGTCAAAAATCCCATCCCAGGCCAGATGCGCCACACTGGCCGGTGCAGCCAGACGCAGGTCATTTCGCAGTGCGGCGTTTTGCGCTACAGCCAAAGCGGCTGCGACAAAGTCTGATTCGGCACCGGGCTCCACCAGCAAGCCATTGCGGCCCGGTTCAATCAACTCCAGGGCAGCAGCACAGGCGTAGGACACCACTGCTAAGCCGCTGGCCAAGGCTTCCGGCACCACATTGCCGAAGGTCTCTGTCAGGCTGGGAAACAGGAAGAGATCGCCCGATGCGTAATGCGCGGCCAGGTCTGCGCCTTTGCGGCTGCCGCAAAAAACAGCCGCTGGGCAGGTCGCCTGAAGGGATGCACGCATGGGACCATCGCCAACAAACACAAGCTTGGCACTTGGGTGACGCTGCTGTATCGCCTCAAAGGCGGTAACGACCAGCGCCACGTTCTTTTCCTTGGCCAGACGTCCGACCAGAATGACCACCAGGTCATCGGGCCCGGCACCCCAGGCTTTGCGCAAGACCTCGGAGCGTTGGGTCGGAGTGAACAAATCGGTGGCCACCCCGCGCGAGAGCAGACCGACGTTCTGATACCCCTGCGCTTGCAAGGTTTGCATCATGGCCCTAGTCGGTACCAGCGTCGCTTGCGTGCGGTTGTGCAACTTGCGCAAGTACGCTTCGATGGAGGTCCGGAGCAGGCCGATGCCATAGTGGCCGGAATAGCTTTGGAAGTTGGTGTGAAAAGAGCTCGTTACTGGCAGCCCCAACTTGCGTGCTGCTGCGACGGCTGACCACCCCAAGGGGCCCTCCGTGACCACATGCACCACATCAGGCCGTTGGTGGGACCACAGCTTGGTGAGCCTTGCGCGTGCAGGCAAGCCAAACCTGAAATCGCCATAGCCGGGCAGGGGCAGCCCGGTCGCCAGCACATGATCCAGTCCTTCGCGGCTGGGCTGAGTATGCTCGACCGACTGGCGCGGGCGTACTACCTGGACAGCATGGCCACGTTGCAGCACGCCCTCGACGATGCGCCCCAGTGTCATGGCAACACCATTGACTTCTGGGGGAAAAGTCTCGGTGACGATGGCAATCCTGAGGCTGGTTCGGCGCGCAGGGAAGGATTCAACAAGGATAGGGTCAGGATGTTCCACAACCCAAAGGCTAATGGCCAAAAATGACAGATTGATGTGGGTTTCGAGACACTTTCAAGACGATGTCGCAAGCTTTGTAGGGCGGTGCCACCTCACGATTGCCAGCATGCCCACGGACACCAGCCCGCCAAAGCCGCCGATCAGAACAGACAGCGGTGCCTGAGCGGCAGTTGCCAGGGCGTAGACGGCCAACATCATCAGCATGCCGGCGTTCTCGTTGAACCCCTGAACCGCAATCGAGCGGCCCGCCGTGAGCAGCGTGCAACCTCGGTGTTGCAACAAGGCGTTCATGGGCACCACGAAGAAACCTGCCATGGCGCCTACCGTCAATAGCAGTGCGGCAGCCCAGAGTATTTCTTGCACCAGCAGCATCAAAGGGACCATCATGCCCATCAGGATGCCTAGCGGCAGTACCCGGGTGGCGTTGGCCAGCGACATGCATCGGCTTGCCAACGCTGCGCCTGCCACCACCCCAAAAGCGGTGATGCCCTGAAGAAAGGCGGCCTGGGCCAGCGGCAGGCCCAAGGCCTCGTGGGCCCATCTCAGAACAATTAATTGCAAGGTGGCACCTATTGCCCAGAGAAGGGTGGTCACTGCCATCGACAGGCCGCCAAGTGGGTCTTGCCACAGCAGCCTGTTTTCTCGCCAGAACCGTTTTAACACCATGGGCTGACCGGATGAGTGGCCCGGGTAGCGCGCCCCGCTGTCGGTCATGGCGGCGCTCATCAGCAGGGCCAGGCCATTGAGGATCAGTAGCACCAACATGCCGGCAGTTAGTGCAGTTTGCACCGAGCTGAAGGTGGGCCAGCCCTCGGGCAGGGCCAAGGCAGGCATGATGGGGCTGATCAGCAGGCCACCCAGGGCGGTGCCCAGGATGATGGCGCTGACCGTGACGCCTTCAAAAAAACCGTTGGCGCGAACCAGGTCCCTGGCCGGCAATAACTCGGTGATCAGGCCGTATTTGGCGGGCGCGTAAATGGCCGCCCCCAGGCCAGCCAGGCCAATTACCAAGGCCGGGTCCAGGCCCAGTAGCAGCAAGGTCAACGCGCTGACCTTCAGGGTGTTGGCCGACAACATGACACGGCCTTTTCGAAATCCATCGGCGATGGGCCCTACAAAGGGCGCCAGCAGAACATAAAACATGGTGGCTGCCAGCTTGAGGACTGGTACGAGCCAGTCAGGTCTCGCCAGCTCAATGACGCGGGCAATGGCCAGAATCAGAAAGGCGTTGTCAGCCAGTGTTGAAACAAACTGAATCGCTAACAGCAGGTAGAACGGGCGCGATATGGCCCGGCGCCTGTTCTCAGTCACGCAGTGGCAACGCTGGTGTTGGGGCTGTGGACGCGGGCTTCCCGAGCAGGTTGCCATTGCACCAGTTCGAGGCGGCCGTCAAAGTGTTCGACCAGTGCGGTACGGCTCTCTACCCAGTCGCCGTCGTTGCAATACAGGGTGCCGTTGATCTCGCGCATTTCAGCCCGGTGAATATGGCCGCAAACCACGCCCTGATGACCCCGGCGCTTGGCCTCATGGGCCACGGCCACCTCGAAGTCGGTCACGTAGTTCAGCGCGGTTTTGACCTTGGACTTGAGGTAAGCCGACAGTGACCAGTAGGGCAGGCCCAGTTTGGCACGCCAGTGGTTGAGATGGCGATTGAGCTTGAGTGTGAATTCATAGGCGTTGTCGCCCAGGTAGGCTAGCCACTTGGCGCACTGGATCACGCCATCAAAATAGTCGCCATGCGTGACCCATAAACGCCGCCCGTCTGCGGTGGTGTGCACCGCATCCTCGACCACTTCGATGCCACCGAATTGGTGCCCCACAAAGGACCGCGCAAACTCGTCGTGGTTGCCGGGCACAAAAAAGATCTGGCACCCCTTGCGGCCACGGCGCAGAAGTTTTTGCACCACATCGTTGTGCGCCTGAGGCCAATACCAGCGTCGGCGTAACTGCCAGCCATCGATGATGTCGCCCACCAGGTACATGTAGTCACTGGGATGGGTCTTCATGAAGTCCAGTAGCGCCTCTGCCTGGCATCCCGGCGTGCCCAGGTGGATATCGGAGACAAAGATCGCGCGATAGCGCTTGCCAGAGCCGTGATCTTCATCGGCAGGGTCTCGGTCATCACCTTGTGCTTGTCGTGTTTGCTGTGTAATCCAGGGACCCAGCGCTTCAAAAGTATTGCGCATCAGGTCGTCTCCACCGTGCACAAATCTGGCCGTATCTGCTTCGCCGAGATATTGCTGATGTTGAGAAAATAGCTCATCACACATTCCGTAGTTGCCTGCGGGAATGTTCCAGCTTCATCGTGACACCCCTGAGGCAGATTCATGGCAAAGCCGTGACATGGGCTGGACCCCGCCGCTCGCCTTCACAAATTTGACAGCTGCCCGATAGATCTCTTGACCTGGGCCTGATGCACAATTCCCAGATGACTTCCAAGCTGCTTGCAACGCCTTACGGTTCAGATCGAAATGGTTTGATCTGTGGGTATCTTTTCGAGCCCGGTGCGGGTGCCAGTCGACCCATTTCGCTTGAAGAGGCGGTGGTGTGGCTTGGACAGGTGAGCGAAGCTCAGAATGCCGGTTTTCTTTGGTTGCATTTCAATCTGGCCGATGCATCGGCTCAGCTGTGGATGCGAACGCATTTGTCGCTGGCACCCGAGTTCTTTGAGGCACTCACTGAAGGCTCGCGCTCGACGCGTATCGAGGATGCCTCCGACCAGTTGATCGCAGTGATCAACGATGTGGCCTATGAGTTTTCATTCGACCCATCAGACATCGCGTCCCTGTGGATGACTGTGAACCCGCGTCTTGCCATCAGCGCGCGAACGCATCCTCTGCGTTCGATAGACCGCCTGCGGCAGGCAGTCAAGGACGGTGCCGTGTTTGAATCTTCGGTTGAATTGCTCAACCATTTGCTGCGCGATCAAAGCGACGTGCTCGTTCGTATCGTGCGGGATGCGACCTTGCAGGTGGATGCCATAGAGGACCGATTGCAGTCTGGCAAGCAACAAAAAGGCCAGCGCGCTGCACTTGGCAAGCTCAGGCGGGTCTTGGTGCGACTTCAGCGTCTGTTGGCACCCGAGCCAGGCTCCTTGTTTCGCCTTTTGCGTCAGCCGCCGCCCTGGATCGCATCGCACGATCTGGATGAATTGCGCCAATCCACCGAAGAGTTTTCATTGGTGTTACGAGACCTGGCTGCCCTGCAGGAACGTATCAAATTGCTGCAGGAGGAGGTTACCGCTATGGTGGGTGAACAAACCAACCGCAGTGTCTTTACATTGACGGTGGTGACCGTTCTTGCGCTGCCCATCAACATCATTGCGGGCTTGCTGGGCATGAATGTGGGGGGCATTCCCCTGGCAGACAGCGGCGATGGCTTCATGGTCATCGTCATGATCGTGTTGACATTCACCGTTGTGGCGGGCTGGTTGGCATTTCGGCAACGGGATTGATGGCCACACAGCCTCGGGGGCCCTTGTGGCCTGGCACTGAGTTGTGAGCATCTAGAGGTGAATATCTCGCGGCTGGATCAGTTCGACAACAGCAAGCGGGGTAATCCGGTAGACAGCACTGGCACGACGGCAATTGCCAAAGTTCCCAAAAAGATCGCAAGCAAGGCCGGCAGCACGGCCACAGCCACCTCGCTCACCGGCCTGCCGAACATGGCTGAGGAAAAGTAAATGTTCATGCCGGCGGGTGGACACAAAAAACCCATTTCCATGGCAGCGAGAAAAATGATGCCGAAGTGAACCGGATCGATGCCATAGCTGACGGCCACTGGCAGGAGCAAGGGCACCAACACCACAATGGCTGCATATATTTCCATGAGAGCCCCGGCCAGCAAGAGAAAACAGCTGAGCGCCACCAGAAATACGAATTTGTCCGGGATCAGGTTTTGTACGGCATCAATGGCGGCATCTGGAATGCCTGCGTCGATCAGGTAATTGGTAAGCGCCAGCGCCATACCCAAAATCAACAGCACGCCGCCGATGATCTGTGCGGCCTCACTCAGGCACCTGCTCAAGAGGCGTAGAGACAACTCTTTGTGCGCTAGTGCCTGGACCAGGATGGCATAAGCAGCAGTGAGCGCCGCGCTTTCCGTGGGCGTGGCCAGACCACTGGCCAGCGAAGCGATCGCAACCACCGGAGCAAGAAGTTCCCATTTGGCATGCCATATTGCTTGCCGTGCCCTTGGCCTGCTTTGCGCTGGCGGGACGGGAGATGTGGCGACTTTGGCAGGGACCTGGCGAAGGTAACCACCGATAACGACGAGGAAGCCGATCATGACCAAAGCGGGTATCAATCCAGCCAAAAACATGGTGTTGATCGGCACGCGCGCAATGATGGCGTACATGATGAGCGGGACCGAGGGCGCTAACAGCACACCCAGTGCACTTGCGCTGGTGACCAGGCCGATACCAGGTCCCTGGGGATAGCCTACTTGACGCAGCAGGGGCAGTAACAGACCACCCAGCGCCAGGATGGTGACACCGCTGCCGCCGGTGAATGCGGTGAAGCAGGAGCATAGAACAGCGACCGATAACACGGTTCCTGTCATGCCCTGACCAAATAGGGAGACAAATACATTTCCGATGCGGTGAGCAGCCCCGGTGCGTGCAAAGACCAGTCCCGCCAGTGTAAAAAGGGGTAATGCCGGCAGTGACGGATTGACCGTGATCTGATAGTGCGACAGAGCGACCGAGGCCAAGGGGATGTCGTTTTGCCAAAAAAGTAGCACGGCCAGACCACCCAAGCCCGCAAAAACGGGTGCACCTGCCACCAAAGCCCCCAGCAAGAGCGCGAGACTTGGCCAAAAGGCCCATGCTTGGCCGCTCGATATTGTTGCCAGCCAGCCGCCTACCAGCACGGACCCCGTCCCCCAGGCGAATTGGGCCCACCCCAAACGTGAACAAGGTCTTCCCAGTTTGACGCCCAACAAGGCAAATCCCAGCGGCATGCAAGCCTGCATCCACCAAATAGGAACGCCGTAGGCCAGCACCTGCGCTGCCTCGCGCTCCACCGTCATCAGCTGCCAACTGCTCATGGCCAGCATGCCGCAAACCAGTGCTGCTACGACATTGGCGAGGGTAGACCATAAATCTGCAGCGAGTCCATTGGCTTCTGGTCGAATCCCCGCGCTCAGGGTGGCGAGGTGTCCATGCCGCTCGGCGGCCAGGGCGCCGAACATGGTGAGCACCAGTCCCAGATGCTGGACCAGGGCGGGCGCGTTGTCTATGCCTTGCCCCATCCAGGGGCGCAGCGCAATTTCGACAGTGGGGATCAACACCATCAGCAGGAGCGCACCTGAAGACATCCATTCATCAGCTAACAGGAGACGCTTCCACCCCCAATCCATCGTGGGCTGAAACTTGCTCACTTGGCCTTGCCTGCGCGGTAGGTTTTCAGGTGAGCCATCACTTCGTCAAAGGTGTCAGCCGGTACCATGCTGCCTCGAATGCGTGGATACAGTTTTTCTGCCAACTCGGTCCACTCTTTCAATTGCGCTGCATTGGGCCGGTGCACTGTCAAGCCTCGCTTTTTCATGGCCTCCACAGCCTCTTCCACTTCCTGACGGGCCTTGGTACGGATCTGAACGCCTGCCTTGTCACTGGCAGAGCGCACGGCGGCTTGCGTTTCAGGACTCATCTCGTCCCAGGCTTTTCGTGTGACCACCAGCGCGCCAACGATAGGAGCCCAGTTGATCTCCAGCATGTGCTGTGCCGTGGTGTAAACCTGTGTTGCCAAAGCAAAGTAGGGTGTGGATGGCACCACGTTGATCATGCCGGTCTGAATGGCTGGCAGGATGTCCGTGGTTTCCAGGGGCACAGGGGTGTAGCCCAGGCTTTTCATGATGGCCTGCTGGTCTGGTTCAGCGCCCCAGGCAAAGAATTTCATTCGTTTGTAGTCGTCAGGCCGTACCGCGGCGTCTTTCGAAAAAAATCGAACCCATCCAGCGTCGCCCCAGGCCAGCACCACAAAGCCTTTATCCAAGAATTTTTTCTCCATGGCTGGCCGCATTTTTTCGCGCACATAGTCCACTTCGTCCCAGTCTTGGAACAGCAGAGGCATGACTTGCAAAGCCGCTATCGATGGTTCGATTTCGCGTAAGCCCACCACGGAAAGCAACGCGCCTTGCAACTGCCCGATGCGCATGCGACGGGCCATCTCGGCTTCGCCGCCCTGGCTACCGTCGGTGTAGACGAGGTATTTCGCATTGCCGCCCTGAGTCGACCGCCAGGCGTCGGTAATCTCCAGGAGCTGGCGGTGATAAAGGGAGTTCTTGGGCACCAGCGATGCAATGCGTAGCGGCTTTTCCGCCGCATTTGCCGCGGACATCAGCAGCCCCGGCAGTGTGATCAGCAAGCCCGCTGCGAGTTGTTGCCAGGAGCGGCGATGAAAAAGAGGAGTCATTTCGTTCGATTAAAAAAGATCGTCGGCAGATCGCAGCAGCCAACGTGCACGTTGTTGCATCACCTGATTGGATAAATCGGTGCGTTTTTTACTTAGCTCCAAGGCCTGTTTCAAGAGGCCCTCAAACTGTGCACGGTCACCCTCTGGTAGCGAGATGCTCTCGGCCTTGGCTACGTAAGGGCCCGCGTTCTGGCCTGCACTTGCAGCAATCGCGGCATCAAAATAGCTAGTGGCCTTGAGTCGTGACCCCCCAGGGCGGGCTGCTTCGAAACTGCCCAAGAGGCTGGCCAGCGATCCTTCTGCGTGCTGCGGCGCCGTCTGCCAGGCCAAAAAGGCCAGTCGCGCAGCCAGAGGCAGATCGGCAACTGCGTCGGGGTCGTCCTTGGAAAGTGCAATGTAGGCACCCCAGGAGGCGGCGGCCCAGTAAGTCACATTCACCTGCGATTTTTGGATGGAGGGCCAAAGCCGGCTGTCGGTTTGCGCCAGTGCCCCGGCGAAACCGGGGCTGTCGTGCTCCAGTGCCGCCATGGCATGCCGGTGCGCCCGCAGATAAAGGCGCCTCGCGCGTTCATTAAGCACGTGGGCGGCCTGAGTATCCGTGCTGCTGAGCTGCTCGGCCTCAAACGCAACAAAGGCATACGCATATTGTGTGAGGCCGGAGGCCACTGATTCGGCCAGTTTCATGTGACCCGGGGAGAGGCGCAAAACGGACTCAGATAACTTCAGGTAAAAAGCGCTGGCCTCACGCGCCAGCCCCAAGTCCTCTTCGTCGGACTGGCCTTGCGTGGCCAAGGCGTCTGCAGCACTATGAACGAGCAAGTGCCTCGGGGTACACGCTGAAAGCAGGCCGCTTATCGCCAGTAAAACAACAAGAATACGACGTGAAAAGCCGCTAAACATGGTGACCGTACGCAATTGGATCTGGCCCCCGGTTCATTGATTGGTGGGGGGCCCGAAGGTGGGTGGGCGATAAGCCCTGCACTTTAGGGACGGCAGATGAACAATTTGTGACGGACCGGTCGCCCCCGCGCGGCGCTACGGGGCGATATCGTTCCTTGCGACAATCTGTTGCAAGCTACTTCTGATCGATATGAATCTCACAATAGATAAGCCCTCCCGGCAACCGCCCGGCAGATTGGTGCCTCTGGCCCTGGTGGTCTGCTTTTTGGTGGCGGGGTGCACCGTCGCCCCAGTGCAACAGGCGGAGGCACCGACTCTGCCGACGCCAACCCCGCCCGCGCCCGTGGTCAAACGCCCCCCGCGCATCGGTTTGGCATTGGGCGGTGGGGCTGCTCGAGGCTTTGCGCATGTGGGCGTGATTCAGGTGCTGGAAGAGGCAGGGATTCGGCCAGACCTGGTGGCGGGTACCTCCGCCGGCAGTTTGGTGGCTGCCATCTACGCCAGTGGCAAAAACGGTGCTCAGTTGCAGCAGGTAGCTGAGACCATGGACGAAGCCGCCATTGCTGACTGGACCCTGCCTTTGTTCAACCGGGGCATGTTGCGGGGCGATGCGCTGGCACGCTATGTGAATGGTCAGGTCAATGGTCGTTTGATTGAGGCCATGCCTCTGCCCTTGGGCATCGTCGCGACCGATCTGCACAGTGGGGAGGGGATTTTGTTCCAGCGTGGTGACACCGGGGTGGCAGTTCGCGCATCCAGCTCGGTGCCGGCCGTGTTTCAGCCTGTCAAGATTGCGGGTCGTGAATACGTCGATGGTGGGCTGGTTGCGCCCGTGCCTGTGGGCCATGCCCGCAGCATGGGGGCAGAACTCGTGATTGCGGTCGATATTTCCAGTCCGCCAGAGGACAACCCCGCCGCCGATACCCTGCAGGTCCTGTTGCAGACCTTTTCGATCATGGGGCGCAGCATCAATCAATTTGAAGTGCGCAATGCCGATGTGGTGGTGCGTCCGGCCTTGATGGGTGTGGGGAGTGCGGATTTCCGTTCCCGCCGCAAATCGATCGAAGCCGGCCGTGTGGCCATGCAGCAGCAAATGCCGGCCTTGCGCGCCAAGTTGGTGGCGCTGGCCAAATTGCCCTGATTGGAGTCAAAAAAAAGGGCTGGTCTTGCGACCAACCCTTAAGGGATCCCTGAACCCTGGAGGTTACGAAAGGACCCGAGGAGACAACCAGCAGGTAATGAAGTTCTGTTGAAAGTCACTACCTAAAAATTCCTTGAGCGAATTATCTCAGGGTTTTCCCTGATTCGCCAAGTCACTTGATTAAAAGTGTGAACTTGACGAGATCTTTGCGCTCAATCAGCAAAAATTAACGCTTCTTGGCAGCCGACTTGGATGCGCTCACTGCGTTGGATGCCACAGTCTTGAAGTTGGCTTCAGCAACGTCGGTGGCTTGCTTTACGGCTTTTTGCACAGACTCGTAAGCGTTGTTGGCAGCAGCCACGGCGCTCTTGAACACGGCAACTGCAGTCTCGGAACCTGCAGGGGCGTTGTTAGCAGCACCATCCACCATGCTGGCAAATTTCTTTTGTGCTTCAGCAGCCTGGCCTTCGAACGCTTTGCCCAGTTCGGCGGAAGAGCTGGAGGCGATTTCGTACAGGTGACGGCTGTAGTTAGCGGTCTTCTCAGCCAAAGGCTGGAACAGGCTGGATTGCAGGGCCAGCAGTTCCTGGGCGTCCTTGACGCTCAAGACAGCCTTGGCGTGCTCGCTGGCCTCGGACATGGCAGCCTTGGAGGCGGTCATGTTCAGTTCAACCAGCTTTTCAACGCCTTCGAAGGCTTTAGCGGTCAGGCCCAACAGGGTTTCGATGTTGGCTTTGTTGGAAGCGGCGATTTGTTCAGCGGTCAGCATATGAATTTCTCCAATAGGTAAGTTAGAAACAGTGACTGCGCTGAAGTCTTGCCGGGGCCAGGTTCATGTTGCAGTGCAGCATGGAGCGAATTATAGGGATTGCATCAGGGTGCGCAAGTCTTTTTTGTTGCAATGCAGCAAATTAGAGACGACTTTCTAGAACGGCTGAGGTAGGGCCTTCAACAGCTGGGCAGCACAATCAAGACATGAAGGCTTTTTACTCTGATCACTTTGTGTTGCCGCTGCCAGAAGGCCATAGATTTCCGATGGCCAAATACCGCCTACTGAGAGAACGGCTGGGTCAGGAGTTGCCAGACATCCAGCATTTGGAGGCTCCGCGTGCGACCGATGGCGAGCTCGCACTGGCTCACAGCCCCAACTATGTGGCTGCGGTGGATGCGGGTACCCTGAGTGCGGCAGAGCAGCGCGAGATCGGGTTTCCGTGGAGTATGGAGATGGCCGAGCGCTCCCGCAGGTCTGCCGGTGCCACAGTGGCTGCGGTGGCGGCGGCCATGCAAGAGGGGGTGTGTGGCAACCTGGCCGGCGGAACCCACCATGCCTATGCGGACAAGGGCGGCGGATTTTGTGTATTCAACGATGCAGCCGTGGCTGCGCGCGCCGCCCAGATGATGTGGGCACGCACGCATCACCGGCCACTGCAGGTAGCGGTGATCGACCTGGATGTGCACCAGGGCAACGGCACCGCCCGGATCTTTCGGGACGATCCCAGCGTTTTCACCCTGTCCATCCACGGGGATAAAAACTTTCCTTTTCGCAAGGAAGACAGCGATTGCGACATCGCCCTGCCAGATGGCTGTGGGGATGATATTTATTTGTCGGCACTGGAACAGGCTTTGCAGACCCTGGCGCAGTCCTGTGAGCCGGGGCTGGTGATTTACCTGGCCGGTGCAGATCCACATGAAGGCGACCGGCTGGGGCGTTTGAAAATCAGCCACGATGGCCTGGAGGCCCGAGACCGTCGCGTCCTGGATTGGTGTTTTGAGCGCCGTATCCCGCTGGCCTTGGCGATGGCCGGTGGCTATGGTGTGGACATCCGCCAGACCGTTCAGGCCCAGGTCAACACGTATCGCGTGGCCTTGCAGTATTGGCGACGCTGGCAAAATCGTGATCTACATATCCACGCATAAACAACAACACGTAAGCAACAACACATAAGCAACAAAGAAAACGCTGTATGACGAGTCCAAGCAATCCCACGCCCCTGGTCGATGAGGCCATCCTGTCCCGCATGTCTGTTCGTGCGTTCAAGCCACAGGCTGTGCCGCGTGAACTCATCACCGAGATCCTGGCGCTGGCTAGCCGGGCGCCATCGGGAGTCAACACGCAGCCCTGGAAGGTTTATGTGCTGCAAGGCGCCTGTCTGAGCGGACTGGTCGATCAGGTTTGCGCTGCACACGACGCCATGCGTGCCGATCCCACGCTGGCGGGCCAGTATCAGGAAGAGTACGACTACTACCCCAAGGCCTGGTTCAGTCCCTATATTGACCGGCGGCGCGAGAACGGCTGGGGGCTCTATGGCTTGTTGGGCATAGGCAAGGGCGACAAAGACCGCATGCACACGCAGCATCAGCGCAACTTCCGTTTCTTCGATGCGCCGGTGGGCCTGATCTTCACGATGGACAAGGGTTTGGGGCAGGGCAGTCTGCTCGATTACGGCATGTTCATGCAAAACATCATGCTTGCCGCACGAGCCCGTGGTCTCAGCACCTGTGCCCAGGCCGCCTGGAATGCCTTTGCCAGCATCATCAAGCCCCACGTGGGAGCCGCTGAAAGCGAGATGCTGGTTTGTGGCATGGCCTTGGGCTATGCGGATGAATCCGATGTGGTCAATCAATTCCACACCCCGCGCGTGCCGGTTGCAGATTTCACGTACTGGCTGGACTGATCTTCTATCCACACCATTAGCCAACCACGGGCCAATGGTTCCCCATCGCCATAAGAGACTGAAAAATGATCACCGCACTTGTTGCTACCTTTGTGCTCGCCTACGCGGCGATTGCCCTTGAGCACCCCCTGAAGATCAACAAATCGGCCTCGGCGCTGGTCGGTGCCGGCTTGTTGTGGACGATTTACGCCCTGGCTGTAGACAATCCCCACCTCGTGAGTGAGCAGCTGGGTGAATCCCTCATGGGGACCGCGCAGATTGTTTTCTTTTTGATGGGTGCCATGACCATAGTTGAGGTGATTGACGCACACAACGGTTTTGATGTGATCACCTCACGCATCAAGACGAGCCGTCTTTCCAGCCTGATGTGGATGGTGGGTTTTGTCGCTTTTTTTCTGAGTGCCATTCTCGACAACCTCACCACCACCATCGTGATGGTGTCCCTGATGAAAAAATTGCTGGCCAAGCGGGATGACCGCCTGTTCTTTGCCGGCATCATCGTGATTGCCGCCAACGCTGGCGGTGCCTGGACACCCATCGGCGATGTCACCACTACCATGTTGTGGATCGGTGGTCAGATCACCGCAGCAGAGATCATGAAGGGCTTGTTTCTTCCTTCCTTGATCAACTTATTGGTGCCGCTGGCGGTAACCAGCGTGTTACTTGGTTCTCAGCCCATCGTGGCGCCCCAGCGAGACGATAACGAGCGCATGCCGGAAACAACGGCGTTCGAGCGCAATCTCATGTTTTTCCTCGGTCTCGGTATTCTGGTGGCCGTTCCGGTTTTCAAAACGGTGACGCACCTGCCGCCGTTCCTGGGTATCTTGTTTGGCCTGGGTTTGCTGTGGCTGGTGGGCGATCTGGTACACCGCAAGAAAGAGGATGAGGACAAAGAACACCTCACACTGGTGCGCGCGCTGACGCGCATCGACATGAGCTCCATCGTGTTCTTCATCGGTATTCTGCTGTCGGTGGCCACCTTGGAACACACTCACATCTTGTCGTCGATTGCGCAGTGGCTAGACCTGCATGTGGGGCGGCAGGATGTCATCGTCATGCTGATCGGGCTGGTAAGCGCTGTTGTGGATAACGTGCCATTGGTTGCGGCGGCCATGGGGATGTACAGCCTGGATCAGTACCCCACAGACAGCTTTTTGTGGGAGTTCATGGCCTACTGCGCGGGCACGGGCGGCTCCATACTCATCATCGGCTCGGCAGCAGGTGTGGCGGCCATGGGCCTGGAAAAAATCGATTTCATCTGGTATTTGCGCAAGATCAGCGCTCTGGCATTGATCGGCTACCTGGCTGGGGCCCTGTTCTACATTGTCGAATACCGACTGCTTCACTAGTAAGAAAGACTTTCATGAAACCCAAAATTCTGGTGGCCCGCGCCGTTTTTCCTGAAGTTCTGGACCGCCTGGCTGCGCACTTTGATCTGGACGTCAATACCGCCGATCACGTCATGGCCAAACCCGAACTGGCCCAGCGTCTGAGCGACAAGGTGGGTGCTTTCACGGCGGGCGCCGAGCGCATTGATGCGGAGCTGCTGGCGCAGTGCCCGTCGCTACGCATTTGCGCCAACATGACGGTGGGCTACAACAACTTCGACATCGAGGCCATGACAGCTGCGGGTGTGCTGGCCACCAACGCGCCCGATGTGCTGACGGAAACCACCGCAGACTTTGGGTTTGCCCTGTTGCTCGCCACAGCCCGACGGCTGACCGAAAGCGAGCATTTTTTGCGTGCCGGCAAATGGGGGCAGTGGCGCTACGACCTGTTCGCGGGCGCCGAGGTGCATGGCACCACCCTGGGTATTTTGGGTATGGGTCGCATAGGTCAGGCCATTGCACGACGGGCGGCCCATGGTTTTGGCATGCGCGTGATCTATCACAACCGCAGCCGCCTGAATTTGGAGACCGAATCTGATTGCCGCGCCGCCTGGGTGAGCAAGGAGGAACTTCTGCGCACCGCCGACCACCTGATGCTGGTCTTACCCTACACGCCCTCCAATCACCACGTGATTGCCGCTACCGAGCTGGCCATGATGAAGCCCACGGCAACGCTCATCAACATCGCACGTGGCGGCATCGTGGATGACGCGGCCTTGGCGCAGGCGCTTGAAAATGGGCAGATTGCGGCAGCGGGTCTGGATGTGTTTGAGGGCGAGCCCGCTGTTCACCCTGATCTGCTGGCCTTGTCCAACGTGGTGCTGACGCCTCATATTGCCAGCGCCACCGTGGGTACCCGACTGGCGATGGCCAATTTGGCTGCCGATAACCTGATCGGCTACCTCATCAATGGCAAGGCCCTAACCCCCTTGAATACATTGGCCTGAGTAGGCTGGGCGCCTGGCGCCCGTGCTTATTCTTGTGATGCCTTGACCCGCCGGGCACCATCAAAACGGCGCGCCCAGTAGCTCTTGGTCATGTCCTCGACTCGGACTTCCGAGCCCGGCTTGGGCGAGTGGATGAATTTGCCATCCCCCACATAAATGCCGACGTGGCTGAACGCGCGGCGCATGGTGTTGAAGAACACCAGATCACCCGGTTTGAGGTCGGGCTTGTCGATGTGCTCTGTGGCCGCTGCTTGTTGCTCGGCCTTGCGGGGCAACACCTGGCCCACAGTCTGCTCAAAAATCGCTCGCACAAAACCGCTGCAATCAAAGCCAGTCTCAACGCTGCTACCGCCCCGTTTGTAGGGAACGCCCAAAAAACCCATGGCGTTCATGACCAAGCCAGACGCCTTGTCGCTCATGGTTTGGCGGGCCTGTTCCAGTTGCCCCAACAGACTGCGCTCGGTCAAAAAGCGGGAGATGTCGTCTGGCGTGGACACCGGCTGTGCGTGCGTACCCAGAGCCAGCAGCAGGGCTGACATCATGGCCGTTCGGCGAAGCACAGTTAGCATAGGGTTCAATAAAGGTCTCGGTATTTGTGGCCGATTTTAATGAGCTGTGACAAAACCCCTTGATTTGCAAACGAATTTTTAAGGAGACCCCATGTTCCAAGCGCTTTTACTGGAGAACGTTGATGGCTTCAAGGCCTCGGTCCAGGCGATCGATGAGTCCCGCTTGCCTGCTGGTGACGTGACCGTTTCGGTCGCCTATTCCACCCTGAATTACAAAGATGGCCTGGCCATTTGCAACCGCAGCCCGGTGGTGCGCAATTGGCCCATGGTGGCGGGCATTGATGGCGCCGGCACCGTCATCGAATCGAGTCACCCCGCCTGGAAGCCGGGTGATGCCTTTGTGCATAACGGCTGGGGCGTGGGCGAAACCCACTGGGGCTGCCTGGCAGAAAAAGCCCGGCTCAAAGGTGACTGGCTGGTCAAGCTGCCATCTGCTTTCACACCGCGGCAGGCCATGGCGATCGGTACCGCAGGCTACACCGCGATGCTTTGTGTGCTGGCCCTGGAAGACCATGGCGTCACACCCACTTCGGGCGAAGTACTGGTGACTGGCGCGACCGGCGGCGTGGGCAGTGTGGCCATCGCCTTGCTGGGACGGCTGGGCTACAAAGTGGTGGCTGCCACCGGAAAGGCTTCTGAAGAGGCGTACCTGACGTCGCTGGGTGCCAGCAGCATCGTCGACCGCGCCACCCTGTCTGCCCCCGGCAAACCGTTTCAGAAAGAGCGCTGGGCCGGTGTGGTGGACGCCGTGGGCTCGCATACCTTGGCCAATGCCCTGGCCCAGACCCGCTATGGCGGCGTGGTGGCGGCCTGTGGCCTGGCCCAGGGCATGGACTTGCCCACCACCGTCATGCCATTCATCCTGCGTGGCGTGACTCTGGCGGGCATCGATTCAGTGATGGCCCCCTTGGCCAAGCGGCAGCGGGCCTGGGACCGCCTGGCACGGGACCTTGACCCGGCTCTGCTGGAGTCCATGATTGAAGAGGTCGCGCTGAACGATGCCATCGCCAAGGCGCAGCATCTGATGGATGGCCAGGTGCGTGGCCGCATCGTTGTGAAAACCGGCGCTTGATCCTCAGGCCTTGCCCGGGCGACGTGAGGGCAGGGTGCTTTCCACCGCAGGCAAGTCCACCATGATGGGGCTGCCCGGCACGGTACACCCGGTGTCGCAACACTTGCCCGGTTGTCGGTTTTGGGTGATGGGGCGCTGGGGGTCCTCCGCAGTCACCCCGCGTTCCAGCAAGCGTTCGACCAGTTCCACCTTGCTGCCCACCGGGTAGTTGCGGTAAATCTCCTGTTTCATGGCGGCAGGTGATCCGCCGCCATGCAGGCTGATCACGCTGTACCAGCCACCCTGGTAACTGGCGGTCAGGTCTTCAATGAAGCGCGCGGTTTCGATACGTTGCTCATAGGGGATGTCCGGGTTGGCGCGCAGCACGTCCGACAGCCGGGCCGCCGTCTCGGGGTTGTGGTCTTCGTCTGGTCCTGGCAGGGTCACGATCAGGCCGCCACTCACATAGTGCGCAACGCGGTGCATGTCGTAAATTTTGGTGGCCAGCAGCAGCTTGCCGATGTTCGAGAACACCGGGTCAGGCATGAAGGTGTGGCTGTGCACATCGGCCTTGGCATAGACACTGGCCGCCACACCACAGGCAAAAAAGCTCTCGGTGATGGTGATGAGCTCCACCATCTGTTCGCGCAAATGGCTTTCCTTGGCGGGGTCAAAGCCGTTGGCCTCACACATCAGAGCGCCAGCACCGATGAGCAAGTCGCCAAAACCGGCACGGGCACCGATGCAGCTGTGGCGATGATGGGTGGCGTACGAATAGGTGAGGTGGCCCGAATGCTCCCACTCGCCCGCATAAAACACGCGTTCCATGGGCACAAATACGCGGTCGAAGATGCACACGCCGGTGCTCTGGCCATATTTGCGGCTGAACAGTGCTGCGCCGTGCTCCGTCTTTTCCCCCGGTCGGCCCGCCGGTCGGGCGATGATGGTCAGGCCGGGTGCGTCGATGGGCACTGCGCAGCACACTGCAAAGTCGGCGTCTTCCGCTCCCATGTTGCGACATGGCATGACCAGCAACTCATGCATGTAGGGCGCACCAGTCACGATGACCTTGGTACCTGAAATCACGATGCCGCGCTGCCCGTTGTGCAGTGCGTTGCGCTCAACGATATGGACATAGGTGTCCGGGTTGGCTTGCTCATGGGGGCGCTTGCTGCGGTCGCCCTTGGCATCGGTCATGGCCACGCCCAGGGTCAGGTCCTCGTCTTGCACGCGGTGCAGGTACGCCTGAAAGCGGGATCTGTGCTCTGTGCTGCCCCGGGCGTCGTCGACGCGGGCACTGACCTGGGAGATGGCATTCAAGGCGTCATGCGTCAGGTATCGCTGGGCACAGCCGGTTTCCTGGCAAACCAGCCGCACGGCTTCGAGCTTGTTAAGCAGATCGCCCGAGCTGGTGTTGATGTGACTGAGGCGGTTCACCCTTTTGCCGCTGGTGCTTTGCACGGCGGTCATCAGCTTGGCATAGCGGGGCTGGAGCGCAAAGTCGTAGGTGAGGGCCACTGCATTGATGCCAGGTTGAAATCCGGGTTCGTCTGCCACGCTGGCCACCGACTGCCCATCCAGAAACACCCGCGGCCGGTAGCGGCGAAGTGACTCCCGATAGTCTTGCCCGGACATGAGTTGGGCGGTGTCGTCTGTGGTGTGCATAGATGTGCGATCCTTGGCTTGTACCTGATGACTAATGGCTGATGGCTGATGGCTGATGGCTGATGTGCAGGCGCTCAGGCGAAAGACTCTATCGCAATGTGCTGAGCGGGCCGCCTCTGGGGTTTAATCCGCCATTGCCGTTTCTTCCCTGTTTTTAGAAAGCCACCCATGCTGCTTGATGCTGCCGAATCCCAACTCGTTCTGGTCGACTACCAGTCCCGTTTGATGCCAGCCATTTTTGAAGGCCATCTGGTTCTGGCCAATGCCGCGCGCCTGGGGCAGGCGGCGCGTTTGCTGACCGTGCCGGTGTGGGGTACCGAACAAAACCCATCCAGGTTGGGTGAAAACGCGCCAGAGTTGCGTGCGCTGTGCAAGCAAACGCTGAGCAAGATGCATTTCAGCGCAGTGGAAGAAGGCCTGGGCGAATGGCTACGTCCACCGGCCAAGCCCGCAGCTGGCAACGCTCGCAGCCTGCCCAAGCACCTGCAAAAGCCGGCCACCACGCCCAATGAGCGCAACGCCATCGTCGTTGCCGGCTGCGAGGCGCATGTGTGCCTCTTGCAGACGGCTTTGGACCTGCTGGAAGACGAGTTTGAGGTGTGGGTGGTGACGGACGCCTGCAGCTCACGCACAGAACGCAACCGGGATGCCGCCTTTGACAGGCTCGCAGGGGCCGGGGCCGAACTGGTCACCACCGAAATGGTCATTTTCGAGTGGCTGCGCACCGCTGAACATCCTCAATTCAAGGCCGTGCAGGCGCTCATCAAGTGAATCAGGTCCCTGAACTTGTGGGTCCGGCATTTGCGTTCACTCAACAGTCAGCTTCTCGCAAGCCCCTCATGAATAATTATGAATTCAAATAAGGGTTGACGGCCTGGACCCGTTCCGAATTCACGGCCCGAGGAGACACAGTTGAGCAAGTACGCAGACTTTCACCGCCGTTCACTGACCGAGCGCGACGCCTTTTGGGCGGAGCAATCCTCGCTGATCGACTGGCACACCCCACCCCAGCAAATTTGCGACTACAGCAACCCGCCGTTTGCCAAGTGGTTTGTGGGTGGCACCACCAACCTGTGCCACAACGCGGTCGATAGACACCTCGCCACGCGTCCTGACGATGCCGCGCTGATTTTTGTCTCCACCGAGACCGACACCGAAAAAACCTATTCCTTCCGTGAGCTGCATGCTGAAGTGCAACGCATGGCGGCCACCCTCAAGGACCTGGGTGTGCAAAAGGGCGATCGGGTGCTGATTTACATGCCCATGATCGCCGAGGCTGCCTTTGCCATGCTGGCCTGTACCCGCATCGGTGCCATCCATTCGGTGGTGTTTGGTGGTTTCGCTTCTGGTTCGCTGGCGTCCCGCATTGATGATGCCCAGCCGCGCGTCATCGTCAGCGCAGATGCGGGTTCTCGTGGCGGCAAAGGCGTGCCCTACAAGCCTTTGCTGGATGAAGCCATCCGCCTGTCCAGCCACAAGCCCGAGGCTGTGCTGCTTGTCAATCGCCATCTGTCTCCCATGGAGCTGGTCGCCGGGCGTGACTACGACTGGGCCACCCTGCGCGCCAAGAATATCGACGCCGTCGTGCCTTGCGAGTGGGTTGATTCCACCCACACCAGCTACACCCTGTACACATCGGGTACCACGGGCAAGCCCAAGGGCGTGCAACGCGACACCGGTGGCTATGCAGTGGCGCTGGCAGCCAGCATGCAGCACATCTTCGAGGCCCGCGCCGGAGAAACTTATTTCTCGACCAGCGACATCGGCTGGGTGGTGGGGCACAGCTACATCATCTATGGCCCGCTGATTGCCGGCATGGCCACCATCATGTACGAAGGCCTGCCCACCCGTCCTGACGCGGGCATCTGGTGGAGCCTGGTTGAAAAGTACAAGGTCACGCGCATGTTCTCTGCGCCCACCGCTGTGCGGGTGCTGAAGAAGCAAGACCCAGCGCTGCTCAAGAAATACGACATCTCCAGCCTCAAGGCCCTGTACCTGGCTGGCGAGCCGCTCGATCAGCCCACCGCGCAGTGGATCAGTGATGAGCTGAATGTGCCCATCATCGACAACTACTGGCAAACGGAAACCGGCTGGCCGATTCTGTCGCTGGCCAATGGCGTGGAGCGTGCCAACAGCAAGTTTGGCAGCCCTGGCATTGCCATGTACGGCTACAACGTCAAGCTGATCGATGAAAGCACCGGTGAAGAGCTGGTGGGCGCCAACCAGAAGGGCGTGGTCACCATCGAAGGCCCCTTGCCACCTGGCTGCCTGCAAACCGTGTGGCGAGATGACGAGCGTTTCGTCAAAACCTACTGGAGCAGCATCCCAGGCAAGCAGGTCTACAGCACCTTTGACTGGGGCATTCGCGATGAGGACGGCTACTACTTCATTCTGGGCCGTACCGACGACGTGATCAACGTGGCCGGTCACCGCCTGGGCACCCGTGAAATTGAAGAGAGCATTTCGTCCCACGCAGCCGTGGCTGAAGTCGCAGTGGTTGGTGTGGCCGACAACCTCAAGGGCCAGGTCGCCATGGCGTTCGCAGTCTTGAAGGATCCGGCTGCTCATTCGGAGCAGGCTGCACGCCTCAAGCTCGAAGGCGAGATCATGAAGGTGGTCGATGGTGACTTGGGCGCTGTGGCGCGACCCGCACGCGTGCACTTTGTGAGCGTGCTGCCCAAAACCCGTAGCGGCAAGTTGCTGCGCCGGGCCCTGCAGGCTGTGTGTGAGGGCCGCGATCCCGGCGACCTGACCACCATGGATGACCCCGCTGCGTTGCAGCAGGTCAAGGACATCGTGGCTGGCTGATCTGGCCCTACTCTTCTTTCGATGGCACAATCGCGGATGCATCTAGGCCCTTCCCCAGCCACAGTCGCATCCGCCAATCGGTTCAGCCGTGCCGCGGAAGGTTAATCAACACAAGCTTTAACCAGCTAATGTTTCCTCAAGGGAAACGGAGGTCAGCGGAAAATGAGTGAGAACACGTCTAACAAGACGACCCCGGCGTCGATTTACGGCGCTTACGCCAGCAACACCTACCTCTTCGGCGGCAATGCGCCCTATGTCGAAGAGATGTACGAGAACTACCTGGCCAACCCCGGCAGCGTGCCCGATTCCTGGCGCGACTACTTCGATTCCATGCAGTATTTGCCCGCAGTTGATGGCTCCAACGCCAAAGACGTGCCGCACATGCCTGTGATCAATGCGTTTGCCGAGCGCGCCAAGGCTGGTGGCACCAAAGTGGTGGTTGCCAGTGCAGACGCCGAGATGGGCCGCAAGCGCACCGCCGTGCAGCAGCTGATTTCAGCGTACCGCAACGTCGGCCAGCGTTGGGCCGATCTGGATCCGCTCAAGCGCACCGAGCGCCCCGCGATCCCCGAGCTCGACCCCGCTTTCTACGGCTTCACCGATGCCGATCAGGAAACCGTTTTCGACGCCAGCAACACCTTCTTCGGCAAAGACCGGATGAGCCTGCGCGAGCTGCTCAATGCGCTGCGCGAAACCTACTGCGGCACCTTGGGCGCCGAGTACATGTACACCACCGAGCAGGCTGAAAAGCGCTGGTGGCAGCAAAAGCTCGAAAGCATTCGCAGCAAGCCCAGCTTCAATGCCGACAAGAAAAAGCAGATCCTCGACCGCCTGACCGCTGCCGAAGGTCTGGAACGCTACCTGCACACCAAGTACGTCGGCCAGAAGCGTTTCTCGCTGGAAGGTGGCGAGAGCTTCATTGCCGCCATGGACGAACTGATCCAGGCCGCTGGTGCCAAGGGCGTGCAGGAAGTGGTGATCGGTATGGCCCACCGCGGCCGTCTGAACGTGCTGGTCAACACCATGGGCAAGCTGCCCGCAGACCTGTTTGCCGAATTCGATCACACCGCGCCAGAAGATCTGCCCGCTGGTGACGTGAAGTACCACCAAGGTTTCAGCTCCGATGTGAGCACTGCCGGTGGCCCGGTGCACTTGTCGCTGGCCTTCAACCCCTCGCATCTGGAAATCGTCAACCCCGTGGTGGAGGGGTCGGTGCGTGCCCGCATGGACCGCCGTGGCGACCCCACCGGCAGCCAGGTGCTGCCCGTGCTGGTGCACGGTGACTCCGCTTTTGGCGGCCAGGGCGTGAACCAGGAAACCCTGGCACTGGCCCAGACCCGTGGCTACACCACCGGCGGCACGGTGCACATCATCATCAACAACCAGATCGGTTTCACCACCTCCGACCCGCGCGACATGCGCTCCAGCGTGTATTGCACCGACATCGTCAAGATGGTGGAGGCGCCGGTGCTCCACGTCAACGGTGATGATCCCGAGACCGTGGTGCTGGCCACCCAGCTGGCGCTGGAATACCGCATGACCTTCCGCAAGGATGTGGTGCTGGACGTGGTCTGCTACCGCAAGCTGGGTCACAACGAGCAAGACACCCCGGCGCTGACCCAGCCGCTGATGTACAAGAAGATCGGCGCTCACCCCGGCACCCGCAAGCTGTTTGCCGACAAGCTGGCCACGCAAGGTTTGGGCGAGACCCTGGGCGACGACATGGTCAAGGCCTATCGCGCCGCCCTGGACGCCGGCAAGAACACCACCGACCCGGTGCTCACCAACTTCAAGACCAAGTTCACCGTGGACTGGGCGCCTTTCCTGGGCAAGAAGTGGACCGACGCCGGTGACACAGCTATTCCGCTGGCCGAGTGGAAGCGCCTGGCTGAAAAGATCACCACCATCCCCGAGTCCGTCACTCCGCACCAGTTGGTCAAGAAGGTGTACGACGACCGCGCTGCCATGGGTCGTGGCGAAGTGAACGTGGACTGGGGCATGGGCGAGCACATGGCGTTTGCGTCGCTGGTGGCCAGCGGCTACCCCGTGCGTTTGTCGGGCGAGGACTGCGGTCGCGGCACCTTCACGCACCGCCATGCCGTGATTCACGACCAAAAGCGTGAAAAGTGGGACACGGGCACTTACGTGGCCTTGCAAAACGTCACGGAAAACCAGGCACCGTTCACCGTCATCGACTCCATCTTGTCTGAAGAGGCGGTGCTGGGCTTTGAATACGGCTACGCTTCCAACGACCCCAACACCCTGGTGATCTGGGAAGCCCAGTTTGGTGACTTTGCCAACGGCGCCCAGGTGGTGATCGACCAGTTCATCGCCTCTGGTGAAGTCAAGTGGGGCCGTGTCAACGGCATCACCCTGATGTTGCCGCACGGCTATGAAGGCCAAGGCCCCGAGCACAGCTCGGCACGCCTGGAGCGCTTCATGCAGCTCAGCGCCGACACCAACATGCAAGTCTGCCAGCCCACCACGGCCAGCCAGATCTTCCACCTGTTGCGTCGTCAGATGGTGCGTAACCTGCGCAAGCCCTTGGTCATCATGACGCCCAAGTCGCTGTTGCGAGCCAAGGATGCGGCCTCGCCCCTGTCCGAGTTCACCAAAGGCAGTTTCCAGACCGTCATAGGCGAGACCAAAGAAATCAAGGCCGACAAGGTCAAGCGTGTGGTCGCCTGCTCTGGCAAGGTGTACTACGACCTGGTCAAGAAGCGTGAAGAAAAGGGCATCCAGGACGTCGCCATCGTGCGTGTCGAACAGCTCTATCCCTTCCCGCACAAAGCCTTTGCCGCCGAACTGAAGAAATACCCCCAAGCCACTGAAGTCGTGTGGTGCCAGGATGAGCCGCAGAATCAGGGTGCCTGGTTCTTCATTCAGCACAACATTCACGAGAACATGGCAGAGGGCCAGCGTCTGGGTTACTCCGGTCGCGCCGCCTCGGCATCGCCCGCAGTCGGTTATGCACACCTGCACCAGGAGCAGCAAAAAGCCTTGGTTGAAGGCGCGTTCGCCAAGCTCAAAGGCTTTGTGCTCACCAAGTAAAGACCTGCTCTCCTACCCAACACGACATATTGGAAGAAAAAAATGGCAATCGTAGAAGTCAAAGTCCCCCAGCTGTCTGAATCCGTGGCCGAAGCCACCCTGCTGCAGTGGAAGAAAAAAGTCGGCGAGGCTGTGGCCGCTGACGAAATCCTGATCGACGTCGAAACCGACAAGGTCGTGCTCGAAGTGCCCGCGCCCAGCGCTGGCGTGCTGGTCGAGATCATTGCGGGCGACGGTTCCACCGTGGCCGCTGATCAGCTGATCGCTCGTATCGACACTGCTGCTGTCGCCGGTGCAGTGGCTGCTCCCGCCGCCGCAGCGCCTGCTGTTGCTCCTGTGGCCGCTGCTCCCGTTGCAGCAACCGCAGACAAGTCTGGTGTGGCCATGCCCGCCGCTGCCAAGCTGTTGGCCGACAACAACCTGTCCGTCGGCGCTGTGGCCGGCACCGGCAAGGACGGCCGCGTGACCAAGGGTGATGTGCTGAGTGCGGTCGCCGCAGGCGCTGCCAAGCCTGCTGCCGCCGCAGCTGTCATCCCCACAGGCGTGCCGACCAAGGCATTGCCCCAGGTGGCTGGCCCGACCGTCAATCTGGGTGACCGCCCCGAGCAGCGTGTGCCCATGACCCGTCTGCGTGCCCGTGTGGCCGAGCGTCTGTTGCAGTCGCAATCGACCAACGCCATCCTGACCACGTTCAACGAGATCAACATGGCCCCGGTGATGGACATGCGCAAGCGCTTCCAGGACCGCTTCGAAAAAGAACACGGCGTGAAGCTGGGCTTCATGAGCTTCTTCGTCAAGGCTGCCGTGCACGCCCTGAAGAAATTCCCCGTGTTGAACGCCTCGGTGGACGGCAATGACATCGTCTACCACGGCTACTTCGACATCGGTATCGCTGTGGGCTCGCCACGCGGTTTGGTGGTGCCGATTTTGCGCAACGCTGACCAGATGAGCTTTGCCGACATTGAGAAGAAGATCGCCGAATTCGGCGTGAAAGCGCGTGACGGCAAGCTGGGCATCGAAGAGATGACCGGCGGCACCTTCTCGATCTCCAACGGCGGCACTTTCGGCTCGATGATGTCCACGCCCATCATCAACCCACCCCAGTCGGCTATTCTTGGCGTGCACGCCACCAAAGACCGCGCCATGGTGGAAAACGGCCAGGTTGTGGTTCGCCCCATGAACTACTTCGCCATGTCCTACGACCACCGCATCATCGACGGTCGGGAAGCAGTCCTGGGCCTGGTCGCCATGAAGGAAGCGCTGGAAGATCCTTCGCGCCTCTTGTTCGACATCTGATTCCCACGTTTTTGAATGCCCCCTGCCCAGGGGGCGTTTTTCATCCAGAAGACATTCATCATGAGCAAACAATTCGACGTCGTCGTCATCGGCGGTGGCCCTGGTGGCTACATCGCAGCCATCCGCGCTGCACAACTCGGTTTCCAGGTCGCCTGTATCGACGAGTGGAAAAACGCAGCCGGTGGCCCAGCCCCTGGCGGTACCTGCACCAACGTGGGTTGCATCCCCTCCAAGGCTTTGCTTCAGTCTAGCGAGCACTTTGAACATGCCAACCACCACTTCGCAGACCACGGTATCACGGCCAAGGATGTGAAGATGGACGTGGCCAAGATGATTGCCCGCAAGGACAACGTTGTGAAGCAAAACAACGACGGCATCCTGTACCTGTTCAAGAAGAACAAGGTCACGTTCTTCCATGGTCGTGGCAGTTTCGCTGGCAAGGCCGAAGGCGGTTACACCATCAACGTGGCTGGCAAGACCGAAGAGGCCATCACGGCCAAGCAAGTCATCATTGCCACCGGCTCCAATGCCCGTGCCTTGCCTGGCACACCGTTTGACGAGGTCAATGTCTTGTCCAACGACGGCGCGCTGCGCGTCGGCGCTGTGCCCAAGAAGCTGGCCTTGATTGGGTCTGGCGTGATCGGCCTGGAAATGGGCTCGGTCTGGCGTCGTCTGGGCTCTGAAGTCACCATCCTCGAAGGTCTGCCGACTTTCCTGGGCGCGGTGGACGAGCAGATCGCCAAAGAAGCCAAGAAGGCTTTCGACAAGCAAGGCCTGAAGATCGAGCTGGGCGTGAAAGTCGGCGAGATCAAGAACGGCAAAAAGGGCGTGTCTATCGCTTACACCAATGCCAAGGGCGAAGCCCAGACGTTGGACGCTGACAAGCTCATCGTGTCCATCGGTCGCGTGCCCAACACCATCGGCCTGAACCTAGAGGCCGTGGGCCTGCAGCTCGACGAGCGCGGTGCCATCGTGGTGGATGCCGATTGCAAGACCAACCTGCCTGGCGTCTGGGCGGTGGGTGACGTGGTGCGCGGCCCCATGCTGGCCCACAAAGCCGAAGAAGAAGGCGTTGCCGTGGCCGAGCGCATTGCCGGTCAACATGGTCACGTCAACTTCAACACCATCCCTTGGGTCATCTACACCAGTCCTGAGATCGCCTGGGTGGGCCGCACCGAGCAGCAACTCAAAGCCGACGGCGTGGCCTACAAGGCTGGCACTTTCCCGTTCCTGGCCAACGGTCGCGCCCGCGCTTTGGGCGACACCACCGGTATGGTGAAGTTCCTGGCCGATGCCGCCACCGACGAAATCCTGGGTGTGCACATCGTGGGCCCCATGGCGTCTGAATTGATCTCTGAAGCCGTGGTGGCCATGGAGTTCAAGGCGAGCGCCGAAGACATCGCCCGCATCTGCCACGCGCACCCGAGCTTGAGCGAGGCCACCAAAGAAGCGGCCTTGGCCGTAGACAAGCGCACCCTCAACTTCTGAGCATGACCGTACGCACGGCCTACGAGGCCGAGCTGAAACAGCGGGGTTACACCAGTGACCCCGCTCAGGAGCGCGCGATCGACGCCCTGGAGCGCTGTGCCCAGGAATGGGCGGCGTTTCGGGAAAAGCGTTCCAACGCGCTCAAAAAACTCATCAACCGCCCGCAGATCCCGCGTGGCGTGTACATGTTTGGCGGGGTAGGGCGGGGCAAGAGCTTTTTGATGGACTGCTTTTTCAATGCGGTCCCGCTCAAGCGCAAAACCCGGCTGCATTTTCACGAGTTCATGCGCGAGGTGCACCGTGAGTTGCGCGACCTGCAAGGCATCGTCAACCCGCTGGACGAGTTGGGCAAGCGCATGGCGGTGCGCTACCGCCTGATCTGCTTTGACGAGTTTCATGTGGCGGACATCACCGACGCCATGATCCTGCACCGCCTGCTAGATGCCTTGTTCAAGCATGGCGTGGGCTTTGTCACCACCTCCAACTTTCACCCGGACGGGCTGTATCCGGGCGGTCTGCACCGCGACCGCATCCTGCCTGCCATTGAGTTACTCAAAGACAAGCTCGAAGTCATTAACGTTGACAACGGCACCGATTACCGCAGCCGCACGCTCGATCAGGTTCAGATCTATCACTGCCCCTTGGGCGATCAAGCCGACGCCGACATGACGGCGGCCTTTAACCAGCTGGCCGAAACCAAGGACGAGGAGCCCGTGCTGCGCATCGAGTCGCGCGACATCAGTGCCCGGCGCAAGGCGGGTGGGGCGGTTTGGTTTGACTTCAAGTCGCTGTGCGGTGGGCCGCGTTCGCAAAACGATTACCTCGAAATCGCCAGCCAGTTCCACACGGTCTTTTTGAGCGACGTGCCCCACATGCCGGTGCGCATGGCGTCCGAGGCGCGTCGTTTCACCTGGCTGGTGGATGTGCTGTACGACCGTCGGGTCAAGCTCATCATGTCAGCGGCTGTGCCGGCGGAGGCCCTTTACACAGAGGGCCCGATGGCCCACGAGTTTGTGCGAACTGTGTCCCGCCTCAATGAAATGCAGTCGCAAGAGTATTTGTCACTCGAGCGGCGGGACGTGGATACCCGGCTCACATAAGCCACCGCGCTAGGGATTGCATACCCTCGCCGCATGCAATCCCCGAAATCAATCAGCTGGGTGAACCTTCCAGGGGCTCCAGCTTGATGATGATGAGCGACAGGTTGTCTCCGCTTCCCATCGCGCGCCTGCGCGCTGCGTCGATCAGGTATTCGGACGCTTCACGTGCCGACAGACGTGCCACTGCGTTGCCCAACTCTTGCGATGTGAAGTAGTGCCACACGCCGTCGCTGCAAGCCAGCAGGGTGTCGCCAGCCTGTAATTGCCGAATCACGTGCGTGCCTATAGGTGGATCTTCTTCGGTGCCCAGGCAACCTACCAGTATGTTGGACTTGGGGTGTGAGTTGGCCTGCGCCTCGGTCAGTTCGCCCTTATCGACAAGGGTCTGCACGTAAGAATGGTCGCTTGTTCGATGCACCAGCGCGGGGCCCTGAAAGTGATAGACCCGTGAATCACCAGCGTGGGCCCAGTAGCACTCGCCATCGGGGTTGATCACAAACGCAGCCATGGTGCTGTGGGGTTCCTGGCGCGCGGCAATGGCCGTTAGCTTGATGACCAGGTGGGCTTCCATGGTGATCTGCCGCAGCAGCGCCTGACCGTCGTCATCCGTGGGGTCGTAGCGCTCGAACAGCTGTTTGGCTGTCATCATCACCTGGTCCGATGCCTTGCGCCCACCTGTGCGCCCACCCATGCCGTCCGCCACCACGCCCAGAATGCAACCATTCAGACGGGGGTGTTGCAGCAAGATGACCTGGTCCTGCTGGTAGTCGCGGTCCCCCTTATGAATGCCGGTGGATGCGGTGAGTCGGTAGCCTTGCTGCATGGCGTCGGATTATCGGTTTGGAACTATGCGAAAGGTTCGTTAAGGTTTGTTTGTATATGTATTTTTGCATCTGGCAGAATAAAACTCGCTATGTCAGGTGTCGTCAGACGCCTTTGCGTATTCGCAAATTCACCAACAAGCGGAGATTTCAAGTGACCCAAGCAGTATCCAACTCTCATCGCGCCGGCCATGCCGTTCTGAAACCCCTGGCTCTGGCAGTTGCAGTCTTGGCCTTGTCCGCATGCTCCACCATACAACCCACGCCGCTGGTTGACCAGGACCTCAAGTCGCTCAACCAGGCAGATACCGCCAACATCCGCAAAGACGTGGAGCCTATCAGTGGGCCATTAACCCTCGATGAAGCCATGGCACGCGCCCTCAAGCACAACCTGGAGCGCCGCACCAAGATGATGGAAGAGGCCCTGGCCCTGAACCAACTGGATGTCAGCAAATACGACATGCTGCCCAAGTTGATGGCGCAAGCGGGCTATGCCACGCGTAACAACGAGCGTGGCACCTACAGCAGCCCTTACCCCAATGGCACTGTTTCAACGACGGCCTCGACCTCCACGGAATCCACCCATTCCACCACCGACCTCGGCTTTACCTGGAGTCTGCTGGACGTGGGTGTGGGCTACTACGGCAGCAAGCAAGCCTCCGACCGCGTGCTGATTGCCCTGGAGCGCCGCCGCAAGGCCATGCACTTGCTTATGCAAGACGTGCGCACCGCCTACTGGCGTGCCGTGAGCGCGCAAAAGCTGCAAAAGAGCGTGGCCGACACCATCGCCCTGGGTGAGGCCGCTCTGGCCGACTCCCGCAAGGCCGAAGGGGAGCGCGTGCGCAACCCACTCGACGCCCTGCGCTACCAGCGCCAGTTGCTTGAGAACCTGCGTTTGCTCGAATCCATCACACAAGAGCTGTCTTCGGCCCAGGTCGAGCTGGCTGCCTTGATCAACGCCCCCATCGGCCAAACATTCACCCTGGCCAATGAAGACGGCGCCTTGGCTGATGACCAGGTGCTGAAACTGCCGGTGCAGAAACTGGAAGAAGCCACCCTGGCGCAAAACGCCGACTTGCGCGAGCAGCACTACAACGTGCGTGTGGCCCGCGAAGAAGTCCGCCGCACCATGGCTCGCCTGTTCCCCAACCTGTCGTTCAACTACAACCTGAAATACGACTCGGACAAATACCTGGTCAACAACAACTGGAACGAAGCCGGCCTGCAGCTCTCCTTCAACCTGTTCAACCTGGTCACTGGCCCAGGGCAAAAGAAGCTGGCTGAAGCGGGCGTCACCCTGGCAGAACAGCGCCGCATGACCATGCAACTGGCCGTGGTGACCCAGATGCACCTGGCCCGCCTGCAGCTGGTGAGCGCTCGCAACCAGTTCGACCGCGCTGATGCCATCTATTCCACCGACCAGCGTATTGCCGAGCACGTGCGCAACCGTGCCACCGCCCAAACCACCAGTGCGCTGGACCGCGTCAGCAACGAAACCACGGCCATCTTGAGCCTGTTGCGCCGCTACCAGGCACTGGCCCAGGTACAGGCTGCAGAAAACAAGCTGATAGCGACCTTGGGCCTGGAACCCCGCGTTGGCAGCACCTCTGACCTGAGCCTCAAAGATCTCACGCTTCGGCTCAAGTCAAACGACAAGCCTTGGGCATCGCTGACCGAAACCCGCTCGCTGATGGATACTGGTGCCAAAGCGGCTCAGGCCAAGGCTTCATGGTGATGCGCCTGCGGCCTTGGGTGGCTGCGGTATTTGCGGGCTTGATCGGGCAAGCAGCCCCTGCGCAAACCGCGCCGGGGGGCGACGCCTTGCCCGCGCTGCCCCGCACGGCGCTGGAGCGCCAGGACATCCGCGCCCAGCTCATGCCGGTACGGTACACCACCTTGGCATCAGAAATTGGTGCCAAGGTCAACCGCCTGCCGGTGCGCGAAGGCGCCTCTTTCAAGTCGGGCGACCTGCTGGTGGGCTTTGACTGCACCGTGCAAGAAACCCTGCTGCAAAAAGCTGCAGCAGAACTGCAGGGCGCCGAGTTCACTCTGACCGCCAATCAGCGCCTGGCCGAGCTGCGCTCGGTGGGCCAGCTCGACCTGGACTTGTCTCTGGCCGCCGTGGCCAAAGCCAAGGCAGATGTCGCTACCAACCAATCTGTCTTGACCAAATGCCAGGTCACCGCGCCGTTTGATGGCCGTGTGGACGAGCAAAAGGTGCGCGAGCAGCAATTTGTGCAGCCCGGCGTGGCCTTGCTCGACATCCTGGACGACAGCTCCCTGGAGCTGGAGTTTCTGGTGCCCTCGGGCTGGCTGCGCTGGCTCAAAAGCGGCCACCGTTTCAGGGTCGGCATCGACGAAACCGGCAAGTCTTACCCCGCGCACGTCACCCGTCTGGGTGCCCGGGTCGACCCGGTCAGTCAGTCCGTCAAGGTCACAGCCACCATCGATGGTCGCTTCGCCGAGCTGGTTGCCGGCATGAGCGGCCGTGTCCAAATATCGGCGGGGGGGCGATAAGCAGGCGCCCTCGGCACCTGCCTTGCGCACCCCATCGCCACCACACATTGTTTCAACGTCTGTTCACAAGCAAACAAGCGGCTTAGAACACCACGCTCAGAACTCCAGGAGATCACCATGAACCCATCCAAGCAAAACCAGCTCGGTCTGTTTGAAGCCGCCGTTGCCACGGCAGCCACCAGCAAGCCAGCTGCCCAGGTTGCCGGCCACAAACTCGTGCGCCGCAAACCCAGCATGATGGCCCTGGAGCAGCGGTTTATGTTTGATGGGGCGGCGGTGGGGGATGTGGTGAGTGAGGCCTCTAAGACCGTACTGGACAAAAACGTGAACGACGGCCTGCTACGCTTTGCCGCCCCCGAGTCTGCCTTGCCTGCCGCCGTGGTTACCGCCCAGGCTGAAGCTGAAAAACTGGTAGCCGACTTCTTGGCGCGGCCGGATGCCAAGCAGCAACTATTTGCGCTGTTCAATGGCGGGCAGACGGGCGAGCCTTCGGCACAGTGGCTTGCTGCGTTCGACCAGCTGATGGCAAGCACCCGGAATGGTGATTTTTCTGTTCGTGTTGAACTGCGTACCAGTGCGGAATTGCAGGGCGCACTTGGTGCCTATTCTGACCAAGGCACGATGGGTCAAGCTACCGTGTACTTGAATGCAGAGTACGCCCGTAGTTTGTCTGCAAGTGCGATTCAGTCAGTATTGATCGAAGAGCTTGGCCATGCGATTGACAGCCAAGTCAACGGCGGTGTTGATAGCCCCGGTGACGAAGGCCATGCCTTTGCCTCGTGGCTGCTGCACGGCGTGGCCAATGCCGTTGCCGCCGGGATTGAAAACGACCAGCTCACGCTCAACATCGACGGCCAGGCGATCATCGCTGAAGCCGCTGCACCCTACAACGTTGCGCAAACGACTTATGTGCCGCTGCCAGAGCCCGATGTGCAAACTGCACTCAAGGCCATTGCCGGCGCTACCAAGGTCTCTGGCAATATCGAGACGGTCATTGCCATCAGCGCCACTGGAGATGGCACTGTGGTGGTGTATGACCACTGGGAAGACGGCTACGAAGCCGACATCAACAACCCGACGCAGGCCAGCACCGCCATCTGGGGTGACGGCAATACCGCGAACGATGGTGGCTACACGACCGGGCTGACCGGTGATGTATTCAACGCCGGCCAAACCATTCTGCTGCGCAACGCCGTCAACCCCGCCAGCCCGACTATGGTTGACTACGACGCCCGCGACAAGATTGGTTCGACCAAGGCGGTTGCAGTCACCAAGGCGGGTTGGTCGGCCACGCCAGGCACAGTGCTTTCTGGCGCCGTTGCCGTCATCGACGCGGGCAACGCCGGCAAGGTCTACACCTTGCCGGTCGGCCAGAACGTCGAGACCGTGGCCACCGGTACCAACAAGCTGTTCGAGTACACCTCAGCGCACATCATCGCCACCCAGAACGGCACCAACATTACCGTCGACAAGGATGGCAACGGCACCACCGATCTCACCTTCACCCTCAACGAAGGCGAGACTTACCTTGTCGACGGCGGCCTCAATGCCGGCGGCAAGATCACCGCCGACAAGGGCATCGGCGTTTACCTGATCGCCGGCGATGTCGCATCGGCTTATGAAAACCGCTGGTTCGCGCTGACTCCAGACGAGCAATGGTCCAGCAGTTACTACGCTCCAGTGAGTACAACACTGGCTGCCGACCCTGCCTACGTGGTCCTGTACAACCCGAACGCCAGTGCCATCACGGTGAATTGGGATACTGCCACAGGGGCCCAGACCGCAATCTCCATTGCGGCCAAATCCACTGGCTACGCACTTATGCCAGCCTCTGCCGCGCATTTCTATACTACCAGTGGGGCCAAGTTTTACGCTGTTGGCTTGATCGATGCCGATGCCACCAGCAATGCCACTCATGACTGGAGCTATTCGTTGGTGCCAGAGACTTATCTCACCACGAAATTTGTTGTGGCGTGGGGGCCGGGCAATAACAACGCGCCAGTAACCGGGGCCGCCAACGGTAGCCCGGTGTGGGTCACCACCACCGCCAACACGTCGATCTTCGTCGACAGCTCCACCGTCACCGTCAAGGATTCCAAGGGCACCGTCCTAGTTGGGGATCAGGTAGGCAATACCACCACCTACGAGTACTCAGTCAAAGCATTGGAGTCCTACCGCCTGTTCGACAGCGATAACGATCAGAGCGGCCTGACCGTGTACACCACCGACGGCACGTTGATCACAGCGGCCTGGGGTGAAGACCCCTCCATCGCCGGCGCCGGTATTCCGTATCTGGACATGGGCACCACCGTGCTGCCGTTCCCGGACTACGTCTTCACTAAGGACTCCACCGAGGCCAAGACCATTACTTATGGAACCGGCGTCAGCAACGACAACGGCCAGGTTGAACTCAGCGAGGAAATTGAATACACGATCAACCTGACTAACCGCGCCGTCATCGACCTTTACAACATCAATATCAAGGACGCCATCAATCCGACGGACGGAGCCGCCTATGTTGCTGGTAGTACCCATCTCAAAGTCATCCGCGCCGATGGCACGACGCTGATCAACCAGGCAATAGCTGACGACACTTTGGGCGACCCATTCCCTCTCGCCAAGCTGGAGGGTGGCTACACCATTGCCGATATTGATTTCAATGGCACCAACGGGGTGGATGGATTGAAGCGCGGGGACCGCATCGTTATTACCTATCGCGTCAAGGTGCGCGACGATATCAACGCAAGCCTCGCCAATGCAGGGTTCACTATCACCAACGATGCCGAGATGAGCGGCAACCCCCAGGGGTCGAATACGTCGATCGATCCCAAGAGGGCGACCAACAAGACTATTATTTCTGCGACCGGCACTTATGACGGCCAAGTGTTCTTCAAGGATGCGGGATTCCTCGGTGCCAAGGCGAACTTCAGCGAGTCCGATGCCCTGGGTATCGAAGTCACCGACACCGATGCCGACCTCGACGCCTCGGTGCAAGACACACTGACCGTAACCGTCACCAACACCACCACAGGTGAAACCGAGCAGATCACGCTCACTGAAACCGATATCAGCTCCGGTACCTTCCGCGCCACGCTAGCGACAAGCCCAACTGCAGGGGTTATCAACGACAGCGGCTCCTTGCAATTGCGCAAAGGGGACAGCATCCGGGCGGATTACACCGACCCAGTTTTCGGCGCTGCTTTTGACAATCCGACCAACCGCGGTGTTGCGGGCGACACCGACAACGACATCGCCACGGGCAATCCGAATATCGCCTACGCCGGCGTATCCGTGCCCAGCCAGATTAAGACCCTCTACTTCTCGGACGATAGCGCAAACAACCTCGATCGTATTCAGCCCAACGATGGCTCCCCTGCCAGCACTGCGCTGATCAATGCTTCGGCGGCGTCGACGGCGGTGACCTACTCAGACGACTTTTCGTCCGGCGATTACGGTGGGAAGGCTACGGGTTCATCCAATTGGGCAGGCGACTGGACCGAAGAAGGCGATGATGCAGATTCAGGAAACGGCACGGTTCGCAATTCGAGTTCACAACTTTATCTACGTGATGCCCATAACAAGGGCATTTCACGGCAGTTTTCTGCCCTTGGTTCGGCCGGAATTTTGACATTTGATATCCGAGATACCAGCCAAAATCGACAATTCGAAGATGGAGACAAGATCTCCGTCTATGAATACAAGCAGGTTTCTAGCACCTGGACTTGGGTGTTGGTTCAGGATATCACTGGCGCAGAAATCAGCACAACAGCCGCCATCAAAACAATCGCACTATCCCAGGGCGCTGCGGGTATCAAATTTCTCAGTGTTCGTGCCGACACTTCAGATAGTGATCGGGTCTACATCGATAACGTCAAAATCATTTCTGGATACGTAGCTACAAAAAACACATCAGGCTCCGCCGACTATCCCATCAGCGCGGCAGCCCCGGCAGGCCAGACATTCTCGTTTTCAGGAAGCAGCACCGCAGCGGACGCCATCAGCATCAACAGCCTGACCCTCAGCCTGAAAAAGACCGGCACCACGTCTGCCACAGCCACCGTCAGCGTCCGCAACGCCTGGGACGGCACCGTGCTCTGGTCTGGCACCGTATCGACAGGGCAACTGACGACAGGCTACCAGGACATTGCGCTCAACGTCAGCGGCCTCACGCTGGACAAAAGTGCCACCTATGTATTGCGCGTCGACAGCAACAACAGCGGCATCGTCTGGCAGGGCGGCACTACCGACACCTACGCTACCGGTAACCGCCTGAGCAATACCGGCAACAGCGCCAGTGGGGACATGCGTTTCGCCGTCAGTGGGCAGGAGTCGCTGCTGTCCTCGGTGACGTTCACCCAGGGCCTTAGCATGGCGACCGACTTCACGGTGCCTGCAGGCGGCGCCATCAAGGTCATCACCCATGTCACCAATATCACCGGCCTGGCTGACGGCCAGGCTATTACCGCCACGCTGAGCGCCAACGGGACGACGTTCGCCACCGCGACCAACCCCGACTACGATGCAACCAGCGGCACGTTGACCTGGAATTTCTCCCCGCTGGGCAGTGCCAAGACCATCAGTGCGGGCCAGTCCTTGAAGCTGGTCATACAGAACAACCAGGCCGGCACCAGTTTCAAGATCGCCTACGACAGCACTGACGAACCATCCCGGATCGAACTGCCCACCACCACGGTGATCGACATCGTCGACGCGGACCCGGTCACCTCCGGCGTGCAGGAAATCGGCTTTTTTGACAAATCGTTTATCAACGGTGGCAGCCCGATCGCCGATGCCGTGATCGACGCCGGCGGCCTGGTCTACATTCGGGTCAAGGTGGCCGACCCCTTCGGCGACTACGATGTTTCCACCCTGGACCTCAACATCGACGATGGCACGGGGGGCGCGACGCCGATTACCCTGTCCCTCAATGACAGTTATGTTGTGGATGTTGCAGGGGATGGTCGAGCATATAAAACCTACGAATATGCCTGGCAGACGAACTACAACATCGGCAATTACGACATCAGCGTCACTGCCAATGAAGGCACCGAAGGCACCGTGAGAGATGTGGCCGCGCAGACATTCCGCGTCCAGGAACGTGACCTGGGAACACCCTCCACCACCATGTTCCTCACCAACCTGTCGGCGGTGGGCGGCATCGAGGCAGGTTCTGTCTACCCAAGTGCCACGAACCGTGCCTATCTGCGGGTGACTGACTTGGACGAGTCTGGCCACGGGACGGTTACGGTCACAGTCAACGGCTACACGGTCACCCTGACCGAAACCGCGACGCCGGGTATTTTTGAAGCCGACCTGGGTTCTGCGGCCGTCCATGCAGGCGATGCCACAGCGAAATCTAATGCAGCGGCGTATTTCACCAATATGCCGAACGGCAGTACACTCGCCGCCAATTACGCCGACCCCAGCGACGCTGCCGACGTCAGCAGCGACAGCATCGTGATCAACAGAGCGCCGGATGCTGTCAACAACAGCCAGTCCATCAAGGCAGACCAGCAGGCCACCGGCAACGTGCTGTCCGACAGTGACGGTATCGACACCGATCCGGATGGCCAAACGCTGAGCGTGACTGCAGTCAACGGCAGCGGCGCCAACCTGGGCGACACCATCACCCTGCCTTCTGGCGCACGTTTGCTGGTCAAGGCCGACGGCAGCTACATCTATGACCCCAGCACACTGACCAGCCCGCCGACTTCCGGCACACCGGTCAATGAAAGTTTCACCTACACCATCAGCGACGGCAAAGGCGGCACCGATACGGCAACCGTCAACATCACGGTCAGCTACGTCAATCCGATCGTCATCGACAACCAGGCAGACACAGACGGCGCGACGGTGGAACTGGATGTTAGTAATAAATTTTCGGCAATCAATTCCATTGCGACTGTCGAATACACCGCAACGGGATTGCCGAATGGCCTCAGCATCGACATCAATACCGGCATCATCTCGGGCAGTATTGCCAGCGGAGCGAGCACGCTTACCGGAAATAAATCATTCAGTGTGACAGTTACCGGTAAAGACGTGGATGGTGCCGTGGCCGACGTTATCAGAACCTTCACGTGGACCGTGACCAATGTCGCGCCAGCTGCGGTCGATGACACCAACAGCACCAGCGTCGGCGTCCCAGTCACAGGCAACATGGTTGCCAACGACAGTGACGGCACACCGGATGGCGACGTATTGACTGTCAGCAAAGTCAACGGGTCAAACTACACCCTCAACGCCAGCATCGCCACGACGCACGGCATCGTCAAGATTACGAACGCCAACGGCGCCTACACCTATACGCCGACCACTGGCTATACAGGCGAAGACAGCTTCTCTTACACCATCAGCGATGGTAACGGCGGCACCAGCACCGCGACGGTGACGATCCATGTCATCGGTGTCACCGATGTCACGGTTAACGAAGCCTCGCCCTGGGCTGTCTTCGCGGTCAATGGCGCCGGCGGGGGAGCGATTACCCTCGCGCTCGCCAACAGCACGGCGACCATGGACGTTAACGGGATACCGGTGACGGACGGCAGCGAGGATTTCGGTCCCTTGCTGGAATATTCGGCTGACAACGGCACCACCTGGAACATCTACACGACCGGCAGTGTGAATCTCAATGGCAGCGGAAACCTGCTGGTACGTACGCCCATCATCAACGACGGCCCGTTCGAGGGCGCCCACACCTTCACGTTGACAGCCACTGTCTTCGGCGGCGCATCTGATTCCGGTACCGGCACAATCAAGGATGATGGCACCGGCGACATCTATGACGATAACGGCAACGTTGACGGCTCTGCCCCGAAAGACGACGACCGTCCGACGCTGACGGTCACTGGCATGGACGTGGAGGAAGGCTCTCGTGCGACCTTCACCGTCACGCTGACCAACGCCATTGAAGCCGACACCGCCATTGACCTGGCGCTGGCCGACGTAGACACCGAGACTGGCGACTTCAGCACCACCTATGAATGGAGCGAAGATGGCGGTACGACCTGGAACACCGTCTCCAGCAACCAGATCACCCTGACTGGTGGCAAGACCTCCTTCCTCGTGCGAGTGGCAACTACAGACGACACCTCGTTTGAAGGAGCTGAAGCCTTTAAGCTGACTGCCAGCTTCAACGCCAGCGCCCTGAAGTTCGTCAACGGATCAAGTGGCACCACGCGCACCGGTTACACCGCTGAAGGCTCTTCCACCATCTACGACGATGGCTCCATTGATGGCGATGATGGTTCTGACTCCGACACTTCTACCGTCAAAGACGACGACCGCGGCATCACGGTCAGCGGCCTAGACGACGTCTCAGAAGGCTCCAACGCGATATTCAAGGTCGACTTGCCTGACGGCAACGACCGTGACACCGAGATCAGCTTGGTGCTTGGCAATGGCACGGCTGGCAGCAATGACTACGGCCCTGGCTTTACTGCTTACTATTACAACGGCATCACACAGGTACCTCTTTCCATCATCGACGGCAAGATCAACTTACCTGCCGGCGTCACCAGCTTCTTTGTGAGTGTGCCCATCACCCAGGACCCCGAGTTCGAAGGCGCTGAAAACTTCTCGTTGACCGCCACGATCACAGGCGGTAATTCAGCCGATGACACTTCCACCATCCTCGACGACGGCACCGGTAAGACCTACGACGACAAAGGCCTGAACCCTACCGGTCCGGGCAACGACGACCGCCCCAAACCCGCTCCCATCCCACCGGTCATTTCCGACCCAGAGGCACCGCCCAAGCCGTTTGTCCCCGAGGGCGAGTTTGTGCCACCGCCACCGGCCAAGTTCTATGTGCCTGAGCCGGTGCCGGTGAAGGAGGTTTTGACCAGTTCGTCTGGCTTCCGCGCGGCAGTGATTGAGGGCAGTGCGCCTGCGCTGACCTTGTTCAAGGGCATTGACGACCAGTTTGTCGAGAGCGTGGGCAATGTGACCTCGTTTGCCTTGCCGTCGGATGCCTTTGCCCACACCCGGGCCGAGGCCACGTTGACGCTTGAGGCCAAAATGGCCGACGGCTCCCGCCTGCCAGACTGGGTGCTGTTTGATGGCCAAGCCGGCGTCTTCCGCCTGACCCCGCCTGCTGGCTACACCGGCGAGCTTGAAGTCAAGGTCATTGCCCGCGACAACGAAGGGCGTGAGGCCGAGGCCAAGTTCAAACTCAACGTGGCCCCCAAGGTGATGAAGGTGGGCCGTGAGAGCTTGTCTGAAAAGCTCAAGCTGGCGGGTCGCAAGGGCAACCAGTGGCTCCCCAGCCATGAGTTGCGCGCAGAGCGTGCCGAGCGCATGGCACCACACCGTGTAGGCGTGGCTGAGCGCGTGGTGGTCAAGGCCAAGGCTTGATGAACGACGAGTCCCGCACGCTTCAAGTCGAGGCGCAAGGCCTGGCGCACCTGCTGGACCTGGAGCGTCGGGCGCGCCACAGCGGTTCGGACCGGGAACTGGCCTTTCTGCTGGTCAACGACACGCATGAACTCACGCCCTACCGGCAGGCTGTGCTGTGGTCCAGTACGCGCGGGGTGTTGGCTTTGTCCGGGCTACTGCAAGCCGAGGCCAATGCGCCCTATGTGCAGTGGCTCCAGCGGCTGATACGCGGGGCGGCCGGTAGCGGCACACCCGAAGTCAAAAGCTTGCACGCGGGCTCGGTGCCCGCTGATGTGGCAGCCGACTGGGCCGATTGGTGGCCCGCCGAGGCCTTGTTGCTGCCCGTGTTGGCAGGTCAGAACCGGGGCAGGGCGGGCAGCGAGACGGTTGCTCTGGTCTTGGTGCGCGACGAGCCCTGGACCGACAAAGACATGACCCTGTTGCAAGAGTGGCTGGACGCCGCTGGCCATGTGTTTTGGGCCCAGCAGCGCCAGCGCCAGGGTGGCTGGCGTGCATTGGGCGCGGGCCTGAAGCGCGTGCTTGTGGGCCAGCCTGGCCGGGCTTGGTGGAAAGGGCCGTGGTGGCTGTGGCTGGCGGTGCTGGGGGGCGTTCTGGCTTTGCCGGTGCCCCTGAGTGTGCTGGCCCCGGGCGAGTTGGTACCTGCCCACCCCATGGTGGTGCGCGCACCCCTGGAGGGGGTGGTGGATGTTTTTCATGTCAAGCCGAATCAGGATGTCCGCAAGGGCGACCCGCTGTTTGGTTTTGACGAGGCCCTGATCCAGAGCCGCACCGATGTGGCTCGCCAAACCCTGGCCACGGCCGAGGTGGAATACCGCCAAACCTCCCAGCAGGCTTTGTCTGACCCGCGTGCGCGGCCGCAAATGGCTGTGCTGGTGGGCAAGATCGAAGAAAAGCGGGCCGAGCTGAACTACCTGCGCGAGCAGCGCAAGCGCTCACAAGTTTTGGCCCCGCAAGATGGCGTGGTGCTGATCGACGACCCTAATGAATGGATAGGCCGGCCGGTGTCGGTGGGCGAGCGCATTTTGCGTATCGCCGCGCCTACCGATGTGGAGGTGGAGGTCTGGCTGCCGCTGGCCGACGCCATTGCCCTGCCTGACGGGGCCAAGGTAAATCTGTACCTGAACGCCGACCCGGTGTCGCCAGTCGAGGGCCGCTTGCGCTACATGGCGCACGACGCCGTGCAGCGCCCGGACGGCAGCTATGCCTACCGCGTGCGCGCCACCCTGACACAGCCCACCCAGCACCGCGTGGGCCTGAAAGGCACGGCCAAGCTGCTGGGCCCGGATGTGGCCCTGGGCTACTGGGTGATACGCCGTCCCTTGGCTGCCGCGCGCGCCTACCTGGGGGTGTAAGCATGGCATTGCCCCTGCTGCGCGAGGAGCTGGACCTGATGCCCGGCCCGGTGCTGCCCGACGGCGCGCCGAGCTGGACCCTGCACGACCCCGCCCGCAATCAGTTCTTTCGGATCGACTGGCCTACTTTCGAGGTCTTGCAGCGCTGGCATCTGGACGACCCCGCTGACATCGCAGGCAGCATCAGCGCCCACACGGCTTTGCAGCTGGATACGCAAGACGTGCAAGACGTTGTGGCGTTTTTGGCGCAACACCAACTGGTGCGCCCCAGCGGGGCCAAGGCCGCGCAAGACATGGCACAGCGCCTGCATCAGCGCCAGGGCACGGTGCTGAACTGGCTGTTGCACCACTACCTGTTTTTCCGGATTCCGCTGTGGAAGCCCGATGCCTGGCTGAACCGCTGGCAAGGCCTGGCCGGCTTGTTGTACACGCGCCAATTTTTGTACCTGACCTTGCTGGCTTTCGGCTTTGGCTTGTTGCAGGTGATACAGCGCTGGGATGTGTTCGTGGCCTCGCTGGTGGACACCTTTAACTGGGATGGACTGCTGTCTTATGGCTTGGCCGTTTTTGCGGTAAAGATCTTGCATGAGCTGGGCCATGCTTTTACCGCCAAGCGCATGGGCTGCCGGGTACCGACCATGGGGGTGGCGTTTTTGGTGATGTGGCCCGTGGCCTACACCGACACCAACGAAACCTGGCGCCTGACCAACCGCTACCAGCGCCTGAAGGTGGCCAGCGCAGGCATCCTGACCGAGCTGACTGTGGCAGCCTGGGCCACGCTGGCCTGGGCCTTGTTGCCCGAGGGTGGGCTCAAATCGGCGGCTTTTGTGCTGGCCACCACCTCGTGGGTGACCACCATCGCCATCAACGCCAGCCCCTTCATGCGTTTTGATGGCTACTTCATCTTGTCGGACTGGCTCGACATCTCCAACATGCATGAGCGCAGCTTTGCTTTGGCGCGGTGGCGTTTGAGGGAATGGCTGTTTGACCTGCGCGAAGACCCACCCGAAGTGTTGTCGCCTCGGCGCACACGGGCCTTGATTGCCTTTGCCTGGGGTACCTGGCTGTACCGGCTGGTGCTGTTTTTGGGGATTGCGGTGCTGGTGTATTACATGTTTTTCAAGGTGCTGGGCATCTTGTTGTTCATGGTCGAAATCCTGTGGTTTGTGCTGCTGCCCATTTGGCATGAGCTGCAGGCCTGGGGCAAGCGCAGGCCGGTGATTGCTTCGCGCCAGCGTGGCCGCGTCAGCCTGGTGCTGCTGATCTTGCTGGCTTCTTTGGCTTTTGTGCCCTGGCCGGTGCGGGTCACCGTGAGCGGCTTGCTTCGGCCGGCAGAGGTCTGGCCTGTGTTTGCGCCCGGCGGTGCCCGGGTTGAAGAAATGCCCTTCAAGGAAGGCGACCGGGTTCCTGAGGGCAGCACCCTGGTGCGCCTGTTTGTGCCAGATTTGCAGATGCGCCAAAAAGCCAATTCGGCCAAGGTGCAAAGCATGCAGTGGCAGGCCGCGGCCGCCGAAGTGGACCCGCAGGCGCGCAACAGCCTGCGCTCCACACAAGAGTCTTTGCAGGTGGCGCGGGCCGAGCAGGCCAGCTTGCGCACGGAATCATTGCAATACGCGCCCGTGGCACCTTTTACCGGCCGCTTGCGTGACGTAGACCCCAACCTGCAGCCGGGCGAATGGCTGGCACGCAAGGAACCCATCGCCTTGCTGGTGCGTGAGGGCGGCGGCTGGCTGGTCGAAACCTGGCTGGACGAAGACACCGTGCACCGTGTGCAGGTGGGTGACAAGGCGGTGTTCATCACCGAGGGGCCAGACACCCAACTGATTGAGCTGACCGTGAGCAGCATCGACCGCGATGCCTCCAGGGTGCTGCCGCGCGGTGAGTTGTCGGCCCAGTTGGGCGGCCATGTGCTGGTCCGAGAAAAATCTGGCCAGCTGATGCCGGAGCGGGCGATTTATCACATCACCCTGGCACTGGCCGAAGGTGCCACCATGCCCGCACACATGCAAGCCATGAGCTGGCGTGGCAAGGTCAGCGTGCAGGCCAAGGCCGAAGCGCCCGCCGCCCGCTACCTGCGCCGGGCCACTGCCGTGCTCGTGCAAGAATTCGGGTTTTGAACCCGGAGCCGCTTTTGAATCTGACCGACGAGGTGCAGGCGCTGTTTTGCACGGGCAGCAGCCTCACGCAGGCGCTCGACGCCTTTCAGCCCCGCGACGGCCAGACCCAGATGGCCACCGCTGTGGCGCAAACCATCGAACAAGGCGGCGTGCTGGTGGTAGAGGCCGGCACGGGTGTGGGCAAAACCTTTTCTTATTTGGTGCCGGCACTCCTGAGCGGGGAGCGGGTGCTGTTGTCCACCGCCACCAAAAATCTGCAGGACCAGCTGTTTGGGCGAGACTTGCCGCGCTTGACGCAGGCCCTGGGCTTGCCCGCGCGGGTGGCTCTGCTCAAGGGGCGGGGCAGCTACCTGTGTCTGCACCGCATGGGGACGGCCCGGCACGACCATGCGGGCCTGGACGCTTTCAAGACCCGCACCCTGGCCAAGATCGAGCAGTGGTCGCAGTCCACCCGCACTGGCGACTTGGCCGAACTGCCGGGGCTGGACGAGCGCTCCCCGGTGATCCCGCTGGTCACCAGTACCCGCGAAAACTGCCTGGGCTCCCAATGCCCCAGTTTCAAGGCCTGCCACGTCAATTTGGCACGGCGCGAGGCCTTGGCAGCCGATGTGGTGGTGGTGAATCACCACTTGTTTTTTGCAGACATGGCCGTGCGTGAGTCCGGCATGGCCGAGCTGCTGCCTACTGTTCGCACGGTGATCTTTGATGAGGCGCACCAGCTCAATGAGACCGGCGTGCAGTTTTTAGGCAAGCATTTGAGCACCGGTCAGTTGCTGGACTTTGCTCGCGATGTGCTGGCCACCGGCTTGCAAATGGCGCGCGGCCTGGCGGACTGGCAGCAACTGGCCTCAGATGCCGAACATGCCACCCGCGAGCTGCGGCTAACGGCGGGCCACTGTGCCGTGGGCGCCAAGCTGCGCTGGCCGGGGCAGGCGCCCGAGCAACTCGACCCATTGGTTTGGCAGGACGCGCTGCACCTGCTAGGTGAGGCCTGTGAACAAGTCGCCCTGGCCCTGGATACGGTGAGTGAGATTGCCCCCGACTTTGTTCGGCTGCACGAGCGTGCCAGCGCGCTGCTAGAAACCATCGAGTTTTTTGGACAACCCTGCGACGAGGGGGCGGTGCGCTGGCTGGATGTGGGCATGCAGCTGCGGCTGGTCGAGTCGCCGTTGGACATTGCCCACGCGGTGCAAACCCGTTTGTTGAAAGCGCCGCCTGAAGGTGAGCCGCAGCTCAAGTCCTGGATTTTTACCTCTGCCACCCTGGGTGATGATGCCGGCCTGAGCTGGTTCACCGAGCCCTGCGGCCTGACGCAGGCCAACATCTTGCGTGTGAACAGCCCCTTTGACTACCCACGCCAGGCCGGCGTGTATGTACCCGCGCACCTGCCCAAGCCTAACGACCCGACGCACAGCGCCCAGGTGGCCGCCGTGGTGGCTCGCGCGGCACCGGTGCTGGGCGGGCGGACCTTGGTATTGACCACCACCTTGCGGGCGCTGCGCAGCATCAGCGACGCCCTGCAGGCCCGGTTTGCAGATTCGCGCGACATCGAGGTGCTGGTGCAGGGGCAGCGTACCAAACGGGAGTTGATGGAGCGTTTTCGGCGGGGCAGCGAAGGCGGCTCGCCGGGTTGCATCCTGGTGGCTTCGGCCTCTTTTTGGGAGGGCGTGGATGTGCCGGGCAACGCCTTGCAGTTGGTGGTGATCGACAAACTGCCTTTTCCCCCGCCCAAAGACCCACTGGTGGAGGCCCGCACCAAACGCCTGGAGGTCACAGGCCGCAGCCCCTTTAACGATTATTTTGTGCCCGAGGCAGCGGTGGCGCTCAAGCAGGGGGCTGGCCGGCTGATACGCAGCGAGGGCGACAGTGGCGTGCTGGTGTTGTGCGATTCCCGCCTGGCCACCATGGGCTATGGCAAACGCTTGCTGGCCGCTTTGCCACCCATGCAGCGCCTGCGCTCAGATCAGGAGTTTGAAGCCGCGCTGGAAAGTCTGGCCCAGGCCAACCAAGCCAGCCAGGCCAGCATCAATCACTAGCGCCTCACCAGAACTGCCACCACTTCGCGTCTTTGGACTTGAAGCCGCGGCTCAGGTACTCGCTTTGCGGAAAGTTCTTGACCAGTACGCGGCGAGCATCGTCGCGCAGGTCGGTCATGCCCAGGGCGTCGTAGGACTGCACGATGACGAACAGGGCTTCTTCCAGTGCCGGCACTTCGCGGTATTGCTCCAGCGCAAGCTGGGCGCGGTTGATGGCTGCCAGGTAGGCCCCCCGGCTGTAGTAGTAGCGGGCCACGTGCACTTCATACTGTGCAAGTGAGTTGACGATGTAGTTCATGCGCAGGCGGCCATCAGCGGCGTAGCGCGAATCCGGGAAGCGGGTGACCAGTTCGCGGAAGGACTCAAACGACTCCTTGGCGGCCTTCTGGTCGCGCTCGGACAGGTCCTGGCGGGTGAGGCCAGAAAACAGGCCTAAATCGTCGTTGAAGTTGACGATGCCCTTGAGGTAGATCGCGTAGTCCATGGCTGGGCTGGCCGGATGCAGCTTCATGAAGCGCTCCAGAGTGGCAATCGCTTGTGCCGGCTCGCCATTTTTGAAGTGGGCGTATGCCTTGTCGAGCTGGGCCTGCTGCGCCAATGGCGTTCCAGCAGCTCGCCCTTCCAGCTTGTCCAGCAGGGTGATGGCCTTGTCCACGGCGCCCGCACCCAGCTCGTCCTTGGCCTCGGCGTAAATGGCGTTGGGGCTCATGGCGGCTGTCTTGTCCACCGGCGTGTTGCTGCAGCCCGCCAGACCCAGGCTCAGGCCTACCCCGAGCCACAAAGACACAGCCGATAATTTGGAGCGAAACATCACAGGTTTACTTTCTTGAACCAAAGCCAAATTATGTCATCGAGCCTGCTTTCCCCCACTGATGTGGAGGAGGGCGAGGGCAGCGATCCGGGCGCCGAGCTGGAGCGCCGCGCCTGGACCATCAGCGATGTTTTGCACGGGCAGCGGCTGGATCGGGCCTTGGCCGAGTTGGTGCCGGAGTTTTCGCGCAGCTACCTGCAGCAACTCATGGAGCAAGGCGCAGTCAGCATGGCGGGGCGTACCTTGACCAAGGCCTCGGCCAAGGTGAAGGCGGGCGAGTCTGGCTGGATCGAGCTGCGGCCCACACCCCAAAGCCAGGCCTTCAAGCCAGAGGCCATGGCGCTGAACGTTGTGTTTGAAGACGAGCATTTGCTGGTGATCAACAAGCCTGCGGGCCTGGTGGTGCACCCGGCGCCGGGCAACTGGAGCGGCACCTTGCTCAACGGCCTGTTGGGGCGCGACCCTGCAGCCGCCAATATGCCGCGCGCCGGCATCGTGCATCGGCTGGACAAGGACACCAGTGGCCTGATGGTGGTGGCGCGAACCCGAACGGTGATGGACAAGCTCGTGCAGATGATTGCCGCGCGTGACGTCAGCCGCCAATACCTGGCGCTGGCCCACAAGCCCTGGCATGGCGTCAGTCCGCGCACCGTAGATGCCCCAATAGGCCGTGATCCGCGCAATCGCCTGCGCATGGCGGTGGTGGACCTGGCGCAGCACGCGGGCAAGGCATCGCGTACCGACGTGTATTTGCTAGAGACCCTGGCGCACGGGTGCTGGGTGCGCTGCCACCTGCACACCGGCCGCACGCACCAGATTCGGGTGCACATGGCCTCGATCGGGCATCCCCTGGTGGCAGACGAGTTGTATGGCGGCGCATCCGCTGCGGGCATGAACCGGCAGGCTTTGCATGCTTGCCGGCTGGCGTTTACCCACCCGGTGCATGGCCAGGAGATGGTGTTTGAAGCCCCCCTGCCACCTGACTTGCAGGCGGCCTTGCAGGATTGGGGGCTCAGCTACAATCGCGCCGACGGCCTTTGAGCCACTGCCCCGGCCAGCGAGCCTCGGGCAAGCGCAGCGAAGAATCTCATTCGCACCAGCCGCCCCCACTTTCGGTTTCGTTCCTGTAAGCGTCTAGGCGACGCACACCACTGCCCGACCATGAACCGCACCGACGCCAAGCGCGTCCTAGAGACTGCCCTCATCTGCTCCCAGCAGCCTTTGCCGGTGCGCGAGCTGCGTTCCCTGTTTGACGATGTGCTGGGCGCCGACACCATCAAGGACCTGCTGCAGGAGCTGCAGCTGGACTGGACCCAGCGTGGCGTGGAGCTGGTGTGCGTGGCATCTGGTTGGCGGTTTCAGAGCCGGCCCCAGATGCGGCCTTACCTGGACCGCCTGCATCCCGAAAAGCCCAGCCGCTATTCACGTGCCACCCTCGAAACCCTGGCCATCATTGCGTACCGTCAGCCCGTAACGCGTGGCGATATGGAAGATATACGGGGTGTCACGATCAGCTCCCTGATCATCAAGCAGCTGGAGGATAGGGGCTGGATTGAGGTGATCGGCCACCGCGAAACCGTGGGCCGCCCGGCCTTGTTTGCCACCACCCGCCAGTTTCTGGACGATCTAGGTCTGGCGTCGCTGGACCAATTGCCTCTGCTCGACAGTGCTGATGCCACACATGTTTTCTCTGCGCTGCAGTCGGAGTCTGATGGTGCTCCTGGCGGGCTGGACCTGCCCTCGGCCACCCAGCTTGTGGCTGTGCCAGCGCCTACCGACAACGACGATTTATTCAATTTGAAGGGAAGTCTCCCATGACTGAAACGATGCCTGAACAGCCCCAGGGCGAAGTGCCTGCGCCCGAAGCCGCACCAGCGCCTGTGATCGCGCCTGTTGGCGTAGCGGCCATGCATGCGGGGGACCATTACCGCTTTGACGATGTGGTGTCGGGTCAGCTCGATGCGGACGAGGAAAGTCCCGAGGCCTTGCCGCTCAAGCGGGTGTTGGCACCCCAGGTGGATTCGCCCAAACTGCACAAGGTGCTGGCCCAGGCGGGCATGGGCTCGCGGCTGGAGATGGAGCAGCTCATCCTGGAAGGCCGCATCACCGTGAACAACGAGCCTGCCCACATCGGTCAGCGCGTCCAATTTGGGGATCAGGTCAAGGTCAATGGCAAGCCTATCCGCTTTCGTATCGATCCGCCGCCCGCCCGCGTCATTGCATATCACAAGCCCGTCGGCGAAGTGGTGACCCTGGACGACCCGCAAAACCGGCCAACGGTGTTCAGACGTTTGCCCAAGTTGCATCAGGGTAAGTGGCAGTCGGTGGGGCGCCTGGACTTGAACACCGAAGGCTTGCTGTTGTTCACCAGCTCGGGCGAGCTGGCCAACAACCTGATGCACCCGCGTTTTGGTCTGGAGCGCGAGTACGCGGTGCGCGTGCTGGGCGCCCTGACCAAGGAAGAAAAGCAGCGCCTGCTCGATGGCGTGCAGCTCGATGACGGCCTGGCCCAGTTTGGTGCCATCGAAGACGGCGGTGGCGAGGGTTCCAATTGCTGGTACCGGGTGACGATTTCGGAAGGTCGCAACCGCGAGGTGCGCCGCATGATCGAGTCAGTGGGCCATGCGGTGAGTCGCCTGATCCGTATCCGCTACGGCGCGATGATGTTGCCGCGTGGCTTGAAGCGTGGTGCCTGGATGGAACTGGACGAGGCCGATATTCGCGCCCTCACCAACGCCGCCGGTGCCGGACGACGCCCCAGGCCCAATGGGCCGGGGCCAGACGGGGTAGCGGCCGATGGCGAAGGAGGCCAGGAGCCCCGTCGTCGTGGAACACGACTGGGCATTTTGCGTGGCGCCAACCGGGGTGGGCGCGGTGGTTCTGGCCCACAAGGGCAGGGGCCACGTCCCAATGGTGCCGGTGCAGGCGGCGGTCGTGGCAAAAGCCGCCCTGACGGCCAGGGGCAAGGTCAGGGCCGAGGTCAGCGCAAGGATCGCCCAGCGCAGGATGCGCAACCCGATCCGATGAAAACCGCATTTGGCTACATCGGTGCCGACAGTTTCACCCGGCAGCGCCAGGCACCCGGTCAGGGGCAGCGTCGCAATGGTTCAGGCGGTGGCCCGGGTCGTGGGGGCAATGGGCGCGGTGGCCGCGGCCGGCCTTGAGCCCAAGCTAAAATCACAGGCTTTGTCCAACAGGGCGAAAAAATAAACTTCAACACAGGAATTCAGTAAATGGCAATCGAACGCACCCTCTCCATCATCAAGCCTGACGCCGTCGCCAAGAACGTGATCGGCCAGATCTACGCCCGCTTCGAAGCTGCCGGCCTCAAGGTCGTCGCTGCCAAGATGGCCCATCTGTCGCGCGGTGAAGCCGAGGCTTTCTATGCTGTGCACAAGGCACGTCCTTTCTTCAAGGATCTGGTCGATTTCATGGTCTCCGGCCCAGTGATGATCCAGGCTCTGGAAGGCGAGAACGCCATCCTGAAAAACCGCGACCTGATGGGCGCGACCGACCCCAAGAAGGCAGAAGCCGGCACCATCCGTGCTGATTTCGCTGACAGCATCGACGCCAACGCCGTGCACGGCTCTGACGCCGCTGAAACCGCCGCGGTGGAGATTGCCTTCTTCTTCCCCGGCATGAACGTTTACTCCCGCTAAGGGACACGTCCCACCTAGCAATGACGGCCAACCTGCTTGACTTTGACCTT
>JBEEJZ010000235.1:0-8852 GCA_041168905.1 Pseudomonadota bacterium
AAATGACGGCCAAGTCATCCAAGCGCCGACCAATGAGTGTGGGAACCAAAAACGCCAGTCCTGCTTGAGCTCCCGCCCCATGGGTAGAAATGGCCGGGATGGCATGACAGTATCCCAAGCCTTCAACCCCTGTTTCATCTGTCAGCCGGACCACCCAGCCATCCAGCTCTGCGACTTGAGCACGCGCGAATTTCCACGTCGGATCGATCAGCGCTTGATTGCAGCTGAAATAGTCTGCAGCAACAATCATGGCTGCATCAGTTCAAAGTGATGTTGGCTTTGAGAATGATGCCCTTCCATTTTTCGGACTCGGCCTTCATCGCCTGCTGATACTCGGCTGCAGTTGACGTACCGGGAATGGCACCCTGCTGCTGCAACCACTGCTTCACCTCTGAAGAGTTCACTGCTGCAATAGCTGCATCGCGAATCTGGTTCGCTATGGCTGGAGCAAGGTCCTTCGGTGCAATCAGCCCATAGGTCGTTTCCATCGTGACACCTGGCAGTCCGGCCTCTGCTGTGGTTGGCACATCCGGGAGAAGGGGCGAGCGTGAAGTTCCGGCGATAGCCAGTGCCTTGAAGGCACCGCTTTTAATGTGGGGAAGTGCAGGCAACAGATCGACCATAGACAATTCAACCTCACCGCCCAGAAGGGCCGTGATGGCGGGAGCGGCACCACGGTACGGAATATGGAGGAGACTGATGTTGGCTTGGCTTTTGAGGATCTCCATACCGATATGCGGTGTGGTGCCTGGCCCGGCAGAACTGTAGTTCAACTTGCCTGGTTGTCCCTTGGCTTTGGTCAGCAGAGCACTGATGGAATCAAGCCCAGATTTGCTGTTGGCGATCACCACACTTGGGATCTTGGCAGCCAGCGTCAAAAACTGAATATCATCCAAGGAGTAGCTGGTCTTTGTCAGATTGGGCATGCCAGCCAGAGGGCCCGTCGCCACCAACGCCAGGGTGTATCCATCGGGAGCGGCTTTCACAGTGGCTTCCACGCCGATCGCACCGCCCGCACCAGCCCGGTTGTCAACGACGACCGACTGCCCCAACGACAACTGCATCTTGGTCGCGAGTTGACGAGCCAAGGCATCGTCTGGACCACCGGCAGCGTAGGGAACAACAAGCTTGATAGGCCTGTTTGGCCAAACTTGGGCCTGTGTTGCCGTTGCAGTCGATAGCAGTACGCCGGCTACGGCCAACGTAAACGCAGTCGCGAAGAAGCGTCGAGAGCTTTTCATCATCTGTCTCCGAAATATTTTGAAAGCGAGGATCATCGGAAAACCCGATTTGATTGCAGTCTAGGATGGCGACGCGACTGGTGCTAGGCATCATTCAGAAAAGCTGCTATGCAAGTCACACCAACCTACCCAGGGCAACGGAGATGGCGGGACTAAGCCCATTGAGATGCCTGAGTCCCGGTGGATCAACTCCACCGTCGGCGATATCAAGACCGGCTTGACGGTCATTGCTAATCAGGTCAAGTTATTGCTCGGTGGCGGCTCAGTGCTGTAACGGGGAGACCCATCAACGCCTCCAGTTGTGCGTGGTTCAGTCCCTCAACCATATCGATCAGTTTCAGCCCTTGGGGTGTGCACTCCAGTGTGGCCAGGTCGGAGTAAATGCGTTTGACGCAAGAGATACCAGTGAGCGGGTAGCTGCAATTTGCAACCACCTTGCTTTCGCCCTTCTTGCTCAGCAAGTCCATCATGACCCAGGTCTGCTTGGCTCCGATGGCCAGATCCATGGCGCCCCCTACAGCTGGTATGGCGCCATGCTCCCCCGTACTCCAATTGGCAAGGTCGCCAGTGGCGGACACCTGAAAGGCTCCCAAAACACAGATGTCCAGATGGCCGCCTCGCATCATCGCGAAGCTGTCTGCGTGATGAAAGAACGATCCACCGGGTAGCAATGTCACTGGTTGCTTTCCAGCGTTGATGAGGTCGTAGTCCTCCTCTCCCGGCGAGGGTGCAGGACCCATGCCCAGGATGCCGTTTTCGCTGTGCAGCACCACTTCGATACCTGGGGGCAGGTGGTTGGCCACCAGCGTGGGTTGGCCAATACCCAGGTTCACATAGGCACCGTCAAAGATGTCTTGCGCCACACGTCGTGCCAATTCGTCTTTGCTGCGTCGTTGATAGTTGCTCATATTGCTTTGTGACTTAAGCGGCCTGTTTGAAGCCGCCAGCCTGGGTCGCCACGTGGTCAATTCGCACGACCTTCGAGACATAAATGCCCGGCGTGACGATGGTCTCGGGGTCAAGCGTTCCGAGTTCAACAACATCGTGCACTGTCGCCACCGTTAGTTTGGCGGCAGTGGCCATCACCGGGCCAAAGTTGCGGGCGGCCTTGCGATAAGTCAGATTGCCCCAGCGGTCGCCGCATTCGGCCTTGATGAGGGCCAAGTCGCCGCGGATGGGGTACTCCAGAACATATTGCTTCCCATCAATCACTCGAGTTTCTTTTGGCGAGCCGTCGGCGTTCAGGGCGAGTGCTGTACCAAAACCTGTTGGCGTGAAGAATGCACCCACCCCAGCACCCGCTGCGCGCAGGCGCTCGGCCAGGTTGCCTTGAGGGACCAGTTCCAATTCAATCTGGCCCTTGCGATACAGCTCATCAAAAACGAAAGAGTCGGCTTGGCGCGGGAAGCTGCAAATGATCTTGCGTACGCGGCGCGCCTTGAGAAGGGCCGCCAAACCCGTATCGCCATTTCCCGCATTGTTGTTGACCACAGTCAGATCTCGGGCGCCTTGGTCGATCAGGCCGTTGATGAGTTCTGTGGGTATGCCCGCTGTGCCGAAGCCGCCGATCAAAACCGTTGCGCCATCGGGAACTCCGTGCAGCGCTTGGCTGATCGTTCCTGCTATCTTGTCTATCACTGGGTACTCCGCAATACGCTGTGCCAATTGCCTTCAGAAATCTATCCTCAAGTGGTTCGTTAAAACCACCTGGTAACCAACGCGCTGGCAATGGTCGTGCCTGAACGCGTTGACTGAGGGCTTGGTCGCTCAGTCGAGCTGAGCACCCGAACTTGCAATGATTGCCTTGGACGCTTCGCGATGGCCATCCAGAAAACGGGAGAACTCGGCGGGTGTATCCAAAACAGGCTCCAGCGCAAACTTGTCCAGATATTCACTGCGAAACTTGGCATCTGAAACTACGCGCTTTACATCTGCAGCAATCTTGTTTTTGATGTCTGCGCTCACTCCGGCCTGAGTGACCAAAGCAAAGTAAAAGCTGGCCTCGAACTTGGGAAAGCCAGCCTCGGCGAATGTCGGAACATCCGGAAGTGCTGCTGCTCGTTTGGTGCCGGAAATCCCAAGTACCTTCAACTTACCGCTGGCAGCAAATGGAGCGATCACTGATACTGCCCCCACGGCCGCCTGAACAGAGCCGGCCATCATGTCCTGCAAGGTGGGTGCAAGTCCTTTGTAGGGCACATGCACCATCTCTACGTTGTTGTCCTTGGAAAAGGCGGCCATGGACAGGTGCGTACCGTTGCCTACGCCTGACGAACCGTAGCTAACTTTTCCAGGATTCGCCTTGGCGTAGGCAACAAACTCTTTGATGGAGTTCGCAGCAAGAGATGTGGGAACCGCCAGGGCCATATTGGAGACGGCAACACGGCTGATAGGCGCTAGTTCCTTGATCGGGTCATAGCTCAGTTTCTTGAATAGAAACGGGTTGAGGGACAGCGTTGGGTCTGTGGCCAGAATCAGTGTGTGTCCATCAGGTTCCGATTTTGCGACCGCAGTTGCGCCAATGATCTCATTGGCGCCTGGCTTGTTATCCACGATCACCGGCTGCTTCCAAATTTCGCCTAGTTGCGTACCGAGAGCCCGGGCCAGGGTGTCCACGGGGCCTCCGGCAGAGTAAGGCACCACGATGCGCACGGGCTTGGTAGGAAATGTTTGTGCATGGACGCCCGAGCTGAGGGTGCTTAGCACTGCGGCAGTTGAGAGGACTGCAATGAGGTGGTTGCGACGGTTATGCATAGTGATGTCTCCAAAGGTTACGTGGGAAAGAGAATTGATGATGCTTGGTCTTACGCGCCAAGCTCGGATACGAACTTCGTTGTGAGATAGGCTTCTAGGCCTTCGGTCCCGCCTTCGCTGCCATGCCCGCTGTCTTTCATACCGCCAAACGGTGTCTCGGGAAGGGCCAGGCCAAAGTGGTTGATAGAGACCATCCCACTTTCAATATCTGCCGCGCAATCCACGGCAGTCTTGTGGGATCGTGTGAACACGTAGGCAGCCAATCCGAACTCCAAGGCGTTGGACTGTTCGATGGCCTGTGCGTAGGAGTCGAAGCGGTAAAGAGGCGCAATCGGACCGAATGGCTCCTCAAAGGAAACCCGCGCTTCGGGTGAGACGTTGGTCAACATCGTGGGTGCAAAAAAGTGCCCCTTGTCCCTGAGGCGGGTGCCGCCCAATCCGATGATGGCTCCATGAGCGACGGCATCGGCTACCAGGGTTTCCATCGCCACGACACGCGCACCTTTCGTCAGCGGCCCCATCTGTGTGTTGGCATCCCAGCCACATCCCACCACCAGCTTGGATGCGCGCTCCCGGAACGCTGCTGCAAAGGCGTCATGTACATCGTTATGCACATAAAAGCGAGATGGCGATGCGCAAACCTGGCCCGCGTTGCGGTACTTGAGAGCTACGGCCACAGTCGCTGCTGACTGTATATCTGCATCGGCGAAAACAATAAACGGGGCATGACCACCCAACTCCATGGTTGTCCGCTTCATGTGCTGCGCCGACAAGGCACCGAGCTGCCTACCCACTGGAACAGAGCCTGTGAACGAGACCTTGCGAATCACCGGAGAGCTGATCAGATGATGGGAAACTTCGGCGGGTCGACCAAACACCAGATTCAGCACGCCATTGGGAATGCCCGCATCAACAAAGCAGCGCACCAGTTCAACACAGGATGCGGGCGACTCCTCAGGTGCTTTAATGATGATGGAACATCCTGCGGCGAGGGCACCCGCAATTTTGCGCACAGCCTGATTGATCGGGAAGTTCCAGGGCGTGAATGCGGCGACTGGTCCCACGGGTTCGTGTACGACGGTTTGCCTGACCGAGGGAAAGCGCGCAGGAATCACGCGGCCGTAACCACGGCGAGCTTCTTCGGCATACCACTCGATGTGGTCCGCTGCAGCCTTGGCTTCCATACGGGATTCCGGGATCGGCTTGCCTTGATCCAGTGTCATAAGTTCGGCCATGCGTTCGTGCCGCTCGCGTACCAGTTGCGCAACCCGCCGCAGAGCTTGGCATCGATCCCATGCAGAAGTTGCCTTCCAAATTTTGAAGCCGCGTTGGGCTGCATCGAGCGCTCGGTCCAATTCCTCTGCTCCTGCTAGAGGTAGGTCACCCAGGCGTGTGTCGTCGGCAGGATTGCGCACTTCGAGAGATCCACCTGAAGTGTTAGTGATCCACTCACCATCGATGTGGAGTGCGGGTTGGATATAGGTGTACATGGTGGTCTGGAGGTTTGAGTGAAAGGTCGGTGTTCGATGCCATCAGGCTCACGCAAGCAGCATGTCGGCGCACTTTTCGGCGATCATGATGGTGGGAGCGTTGGTGTTTCCGCTGACGAGTGTTGGCATGATGGAAGCGTCTGTGATACGCAGGTCTGCCACCCCTTTCACACGGAGCTGCGGGTCTACAACAGCCATGTCATCCACACCCATCTTGCAGGTTCCTGAGGGGTGATAGACCGTCTTGGCCACGGCTTTGGCATGGGTGCGAAGCTCGTCGATGGACAGCGATTCGGATTCACCAGGCGCAAGTTCGGTGAAGCCCAGCGCACGAAGTGCAGGGGCGCGAAGAATTCGGCGGCACAGCGCGATTCCTCGCAGTAGGGTTTCCATGTCCTCAGGTGCGCTAAGGTTGTTGGCAATGCATGTTGCAGGGTCCGCTGCATTCGGACTGCGCAATTGCACCCGGCCACGAGAAACCGGTCGGAGCACGCAAGGATTGATGGTGATTCCGTGGCGGTTCATGGGCTTGCGCTCGGCGTCGCCCACCAGTGCGGGCGTAACGTGAATCTGGACATCCGGACGGCCCGAACCAGAGGTGTCCACAAATGCCCCGCTCTCCACCACGTTGCTGGTCAACAGCCCGGACCGGGTCAGCATGTATTGCAAACCGTGACGCATAGCAGCGATGCCTTTGTCTGCATGCAACAGTGAGATCGGCTTGTCAGTTACGCCGTAAACCGGTGCAGAAATGTGATCCTGAAAATTGGCTCCCACTCCAGGGAGTTCGCATTGAACGGGAATGCCCATGCTTTGTAGGTGTCCACCTGGTCCGATGCCCGAAAGCATGAGCAGCTTGGGTGTCGCAAGTGCACCAGCGGCCAGCACAATCTCCTGGCGTGCAATCGCTTCCTGCTCAACACCATTCGCCCTACGAAAGACGACGCTGTGCGCACGCCCGTCTTTGAGCGAGATTCGGACGACCTCGCAGCCGGTCATCACGGTCAACAGGGAGCTGCCTTTCACCGGATTGAGGTAGGTCACCGCTGCTGACCCGCGCCGACCGGAAAAAGTGGTTGTCTGGAACAAACCAGCGCCATTCTGCGTGGCACCGTTGAAGTCGCTGTTGTGCGGGATGCCACATTGCTGTGCTGCCCGGACGAACGCCCGACTCAAGGGGTGGGTGTAACTGAGATCTGAAACTTTCAGGGGCCCTTCTGTCCCGTGCAGCTCGTTCGCCAGGCGCTCATTCCCTTCAGATCGTCGAAAGTAGGGCAGCACATCGTCATGCCCCCATCCCGTGCATCCAAGATCACGCCACTGGTCGTAGTCCTGCGCTTGACCTCGGATGTAAATCATCGCGTTGATCGCGGAACCACCGCCCAGCGTTCTTCCCTGAGGAATTGCCAGCGACCTACCGCCGACACCTGGATCCTGCTCGGCCCTGTACATGAATGAGCGCTTGGATCCGATCATGCGAACAAACGTGGCTGGGATGTGAATGAATGGATGGTTGTCAGCCGGACCGCACTCCAGCAGCAAGACCCGCTTTCCCGCGTCGACAAGACGCCGTGTGACCACACAGCCCGACGAGCCACCACCGACAACCACGAAGTCAAACGAGTGTTGAATCACAGATAACTCACCATGACTATGCGACCAGGGAACACCCCGCTGTGTGGCAAAGATATGAGGCAGCTTTTGTTCATGAGGCTTCCTGCTTTCAAAAAGTATTTGTGATCATTTGGTTGTAATCATCCACTACATTGATTATTATTGCAACTACTTTTTTGAGAATCCCATGAAAAATCGTCTGACTGAACTCCTCCGCATCGAACACCCCATCATTCAGGCTGGCATGAGCTGGGCGTCATCAAGCCCGGCGCTGCCTGCAGCGGTATCCAATGCCGGAGGTCTCGGTGTCTTGGCCGCCGGGCCGATGTATCCCGATAAGTTTGCCCAGGCGCTGGATCAGCTCCGGGCAATGACGGACAGGCCCTTTGCAGTCAATATTCCTCTGTACCGGCCGCACATTGAGGAAATTCTTGACGTCATGGTGGATCGCCGTGTTCCTGTCGTGGTCGCTTCACAAGGAGGGCCCCGACAGCACCTGCAACGGTTCAGGGCAATTGGGAGTAAGTGGATTCATGTGGTGTCCACGTTGGAACATGCGATCAAGGCAGAGGCAGCGGGCGTCGATGCGCTGGTGGTCGTGGGTGCCGAAGCTGGTGGGCACCCCCCCGTAAACGGTGTCAGCACACTGGTGACCGTTCGGCAAATACTGCGGCACGTGTCGATTCCTGTGATTGCGGGTGGTGGTGTTGCCGACGGGTGGGGTGTCGCGGCTCTGCTTGCATTGGGCGCTGACGGGGTCCAGCTGGGGACCCGCTTCCTGATGACTGACGAAGCTACCGTGCACAGGAACTACAAAGCCGCCGTCCAAAAGGCAGAGGCTGCCGATGCCGTACTGGTTGGGGCGCGGTCACTGCCCATCCGCATGCTGCGTAACCGCTTTGCACAGAGCATGTTTGACGCCGAGTCGACCCTCGTTGACCAGTCTGCGTATGAAGAAGCCTTCAAGGCGAGTTCTCTCAGACAGGCTGCGCTGGATGGTGATGTCGACTGGGGGAAGGTCGAAGCGGGCCAATCGGCTGGCCTGGTGGACGCGGTACAGCCAGCGGCGGTCGTGATGCAGGAACTGATTGCAGAGCTCGACTGCGCGACCCGCAGGTTGGCGGGTATGGCCAAAGAAGCCATCCCGATCTGAACCTCAGGACCACAAGTTTCATTTACAGCTACATCTGCACAAACAGGAAAGCAAACACATGACATTCTTGATCTCCGAACGCATCGGCCAGGTTCTGGTTCTCACCATGAATCGTCCGGAAAAGCACAATGCCCTGAACACAGGCCTCACCCAGGAACTGGTCCAAGCGCTCAAGGACGCTGACGCCGATGAAGGTGTACATGCAGTCGTTCTGACGGGTGCAGGCAAATCGTTCTGTGCAGGGGCCGACACCACCGAGTTTTCAGCCCTGGTTCCAGATGATCCGATGGCAGTTAATCGGCGCGCAGACCTCACCACTGCCTTGCACCTGAGTTTTTCCAAGATGTCGAAGCCGGTCATCGGCGCGGTGTATGGAAATGCGCTCGGCGGCGGCGCAGGTCTTGCGATCGCATGTGACATGGTGGTCATGGCCGACGATGCACGCTTCGGTTACCCGGAGCTTCGGCATGGCATCGTCGCAGCGGTTGTGCTGGCGAATTTGGTTCGACAGGTGGGCCGCAAGCACGCCTTCGAACTGGTTTCCATGGCCGACCCTATTGACGGGCAACGCGCCCTAGCGCTTGGGTTAGCGAATCGCTC
>JBEEJZ010000236.1:0-3848 GCA_041168905.1 Pseudomonadota bacterium
ACATGGACTGGTTTGAGCTGAACGAGGCTTTTGCCGCGCAGTCCCTGGCGGTGATGCAAACCTTGGGGCTGGATGCCGCCAAGGTCAACCCGCTGGGCGGGGCTATTGCGCTGGGCCACCCACTGGGTGCGACCGGGGCCATACGTGCAGCCACGGTGGTCCATGCCCTGCGCCGCCGTCAGCTCAAGTACGGCATGGTGACCATGTGCGTGGGCATGGGCCAGGGCGCTGCCGGCATTTTTGAGCGGGTCTGAGCCGCCTCGCTCCTTACCCTGATCTTTTCAACAAAAATTCGACCATGAGCGACATCCTCACCAACACCGAAGCCGGTGTCTGCACCCTGACCATCAACCGTCTGGACAAGAAAAATGCCATGACGAGCGCCATGTACGCCGCCCTGGCCGAGGGCCTGCTGGCTGCGCAGGCCGACCCGGCAGTGCGCTGCGTGGTGTTTCAGGGCCATGTGAGCATCTTTTGTGCGGGCAACGACATTGCCGACTTTCTGGCCCATCCGCCCAGCAGTGTGGACGCGCCGGTGTTCCAGTTCTTGCATGCCCTGGCTGACTGTCCCAAGCCCGTGATTGCGGCCGTGTGTGGCCCCGCAGTTGGCGTGGGTACCACCATGCTGTTTCATTGCGACCTGGTCTACGCGGGTGACAACGCGGCGTTTTCCATGCCGTTCGTGAATCTGGGGCTGTGCCCCGAGGCCGCCTCCAGCCTGCTGGTGCCGCAGATGATGGGCTATCACCGTGCAGCCGAGGCCCTGCTGCTGGGTGAACCCTTCATGGCTGAGGCGGCGCTGGAGGTGGGCCTGGTGAACCGCATCGTGCCACCCACCGAGGCCAACGACCTGGCGCAGGCCCAGGCCCGAAAACTGGCCGCCAAATCCACCACCTCCTTGCTGGCCACCAAACGTCTGATGAAGCAGGGCAGCGCCTCAGGCGTGCGTCAGCAGATGGCGCTGGAAGCCGAGACCTTTGGCCGCTTGTTGCGCGAGCCTGCGGCGCTGGAAGCCTTTGGCGCTTTCATGGAAAAGCGCAAGCCCGATTTTTCGAAACTTTGACGTCGGCGCTAGCACCCGGACAAAGGGCGAGGCCGGCCGTCCTCGTCGATGGCCACATAGGTCAGCACGGCTTGGGTCACCTTGACATACTGGCCTTGGTCCATGTGGCGCTCGGCAAAGACTTCAACCTGCACGGTGATCGAGGTTTTGCCCAGGCGCACAATCTTGGCAAAGAACGACAGGATGTCTCCCACCCGCACAGGCTGCTTGAACACAAACTCGTTCACCGCCACCGTGGCCATGCGACCCCTGGCGTAGCGGTAAGGCAGCACCGAGCCTGCCACGTCCACCTGCGCCATCACCCAGCCGCCAAAGATGTCACCATTGGCATTGCAGTCGGCCGGCATGGGAATGACCTTGAGCACCAGGGTCTGGTCGGTTGGCAGTTCGACCAGGGTTTGGGCGTTGATGCGCGCATCAACGCTGCTTGGGTCGCTTGAATCTGTAGGCATAGACACAATCGCGGTTAAGAAACACAAAGGATTATCCCCATGCGCCATCGCGGCGATCTCTCCAGTCCGCCCCCTATGGCGGCCAACGGCACACCGGAACCTCGCACCGACAGTGCCACCCTCAAGCGCCTGTTTCCCTACCTGTGGGCCTACAAGTGGCGCGTGATGGCGGCGCTGGTCTTCATGGTGGGGGCCAAACTGGCCAGTGTGGGTGTGCCCCTGCTGCTCAAGCAGCTGGTCGACAGCATGACGATCAAGCCCGGCGATCCTCAGGCTTTGCTGGTGTTGCCTGCCGGCCTGCTGCTGGCCTACGGCGCGCTGCGCCTTTGCACCACACTGTTTACCGAGCTGCGTGAGCTGGTGTTTGCCAAGGCCACTCAGGGTGCTGCCCGCAGCATTGCCCTGCAAACCTTTGAGCATCTGCATGCCCTGAGCCTGCGCTTTCATCTGGAGCGGCAAACCGGTGGCATGACGCGCGACATTGAACGCGGGGTGCGCGGCATCGAGTCGCTGATTTCATATTCGCTGTTCAGCATCTTCCCGACCTTGATCGAGGTGGTGCTGGTGCTGAGCATCCTGGGCATCCAGTTCGACGCCTGGTTTGCGTGGATCACGCTGGCTGCGCTGGCGCTGTACATCCTGTACACCTTCAAGCTGACCGAGTGGCGCACCCAGTTCCGGCGTCAGGCCAACGAGTTTGATTCGGCGGCCCACACCAAGGCGGTCGACTCCTTGCTCAATTACGAAACCGTCAAATACTTCAATAACGAAGGCTTTGAGGCCAAGCGCTACGACGAAAGCCTGGAGCGCCTGCGCCGTGCCAGGCTCAAGAGCCAGACCACGCTGTCCCTGCTCAACACTGGCCAGCAGCTGATCATTGCAGTGGGCCTGGTGGCCATGCTTTGGCGTGCCACTCAGGGCGTGGTGGAGGGGCGCATGACTCTGGGCGACCTGGTCATGGTGAACGCCTTCATGATCCAGCTCTACATTCCGCTCAACTTTTTGGGTGTGATTTACCGCGAAATCAAGCAAAGCCTGACCGATCTGGACAAGATGTTCACATTGATGGAGCGCGAGCGGGAGATTGCCGACATGCCTGGCGCCCAGCCGCTGGCGCTGGACGCCGCAGTGAGCGTGTGCTTCGAGAACGTGAGCTTTGCCTACGACGCCAGCCGGCCCATCCTGCACCACATCAGTTTCGAGATTCCGGAAGGCAAAACTGTGGCGGTAGTGGGGCCCTCGGGCTCCGGCAAGTCCACCCTGGCGCGGCTCATGTTCCGTTTTTACGATGTCGGAACCTGGCCTCCCCAGGGGGCTGACCATGACTCGGGGCGGTCCAGCGGCAAGGGCGGCCGGATTCTGATCAATGGGCAGGACATCACCCAGGTCACGCAGGCCAGCGTGCGCCAGGCCATCGGCATCGTGCCGCAAGACACCGTGCTGTTCAACGACACGGTCGAATACAACATTGCCTATGGTCGCCCAGGGGCCACTCGGGTCGAGGTGGAGCGGGCCGCGCGGGCGGCGCACATCCACGACTTCATCGCGGGTACACCCAAGGGCTATGACACCATGGTGGGCGAGCGCGGCCTCAAGCTCTCGGGCGGCGAAAAGCAGCGCGTGGCGATTGCCCGCACCCTGCTCAAAAACCCGCCGATCCTGATCTTTGATGAGGCCACCTCGGCGCTGGACTCGGCCAACGAGCGCGCCATACAGGCCGAGCTACAGCAGGCCGCCCGCAACAAAACCACGCTGGTGATTGCACACCGCTTGTCGACCGTGGTGGATGCCCATGAAATTCTGGTGCTGGACGCCGGCCATATCGTCGAGCGCGGCACCCATGCCGCCCTGTTGGCCGCGCAAGGGCGCTACGCACAGATGTGGGCGCTGCAGCAGAACTCAGAGGGCAGTTGAGTCAAAGTCTGCACGCTGCAAAATAAACAAAAAAGCCTGAAAAGAGCCCTTCATTTCTTCATAAAACGGTCGATACAGGCGAGATACTGGTAATCCGCCCCGAATTGTCGGTGGTGGTGTCGTTGTTAACTTTTAAAGGAGGGGTCTGCCATGGCTTCAATCGTGACGGGCATGACCACAGCTCAGATTTCGGTTCTGACGTCAACGCAGTTGGCGGGGTTGACGACGGCAGACTACGTTGCGCTGACAACCTCCCAGTTACAGGCGCTCACGACGACCCAGATCGGATTCCTGGGTACTTCTCAGATCGCAGCGTTGACCACAGGGCAAGTGGCCTCCATCACCACCAACCAAGTGGTGGCCTTGGGGACAAACCAAGTGCAGGCGCTCAGTACAGCGCAGGTAGCGGCGCTGAGCAC
>JBEEJZ010000237.1:0-3647 GCA_041168905.1 Pseudomonadota bacterium
AGCGACCCACAAATACCGGTGGACGCTTCTCGGCAAAGGCGCGCTGAGCTTCCTTGGCATCTTCGGATTTACCGATTTGGGCTGTCATGTCCTGCTCGTAGCGGTAACCATCTCGCAAGCTCATGTTCTCGATGACGTTCAAGGTGTGCTTGCCCATGCGCGTGGAAACGGGACTCTTGGAAGCCACAGCCCTGGCAATCTCTAAAGCCGTGGGCATCAAATCATCGACAGCAACACACGCTTCGACAATGCCCAGTCGGTACAGCTCAGGTCCATCCACACGCATGCCGGTCAAGGCCATGCGTCGAAGTCTGGAATGACTGAACAAGCGCATAGCATGGCTGCCCCCCCCCAGAAGACCGACATCTACCTCTGGAAGCCCCAGACTTGCTTTCTCTGATACCACCAGGATGTCGCTGGATGCGGCCATGGCCAGCCCGGAACCCAAGGCGGCGCCGTTAATGGCGCAAATGACAGTCTTTGCACACTCACGAATGGCGTGAAAGCACTCCCGGGTTCGCCGCGAGTGCGCCGGAAGATCACCCGGTCCCTTGATGACAGATGCACGCCCCTTGAGATCGGCACCCGCACAGAAGACTCTGCCGGCACCTGTGAGCACCACCGCACGAACCTCATCCATCTCTGAGATGCGATCTAGGGCCAGCGTGAGCTCGTCATTGAGCGTCCTGGTCAGTGCGTTTACCGGAGGCGCATCCATGGTCAGAGTGGCGACGTGGCTATCGAGGTGGAAGTGAAGTTGGGTCAAGTCGTTCATGGGCTGTCCTAAGTTCAAATGAATCGTGAATTGATCAGACCCGCTCAAGGACCACCGCAATGCCTTGGCCGACCCCTATGCACATAGTGCAAAGCGCATAGCGGCCACCACTGCGGTGCAACTGGTTGATCGCTGTTGTTACAAGCCGGGCACCTGATGCGCCGAGCGGATGACCCAACGCGATCGCGCCTCCGTTTGGGTTGACTCTCGGGTCGTCATCGGAAAGCCCAAGCAAACGCAAGACCGCAAGGCCTTGAGCGGCAAAAGCTTCATTCAACTCGATTACGTCCATTTGGGCCAGAGAAAGCCCCGCCAGAGCCAGCACCCTGGTCGTTGCAGGTGCGGGACCGATTCCCATGACCCTTGGTGGCACACCGGCTGTCGCCATGGCGACAACACGGGCGCGAGGGGTCAGCCCGTGACGACCAGCTGAGCGCTCATCAGACATTAGCAGCGCGCAGGCACCGTCGTTCACCCCACTGGCATTGCCTGCAGTGACGGATCCATCAGGCCGCACTACACCCTTGAGTTTGGCAAGCATCTCGATCGACGTGTGACGGGGATGCTCATCCCTGTCTACAACGACTGTGACACCCTTTATTTGAGGCACGAATACCGGCGTAATCTCTGCAGCGAAGTAGCCGCTTTCCTGTGCTGCGAGTGCCTTCAACTGAGACGACAAGGCCATCAGATCTTGGTCTTCACGCGAAATGCCATACTCCTGCGCAACGTTTTCAGCCGTCTCCGGCATGGAATGAACGCCATGCGCCGCCCTCATGGCCGGGTTGATGAAACGCCACCCAATCGTAGTGTCCTCAATGCGGTTTGAACGTGAAAAAGCACTTTCTGTTTTGGGTATGACGAATGGTGCACGGCTCATGCTCTCCACACCGCCGGCAACTATCAATCCAGCCTCGCCTGATTTGATGGCACGGGCAGCAGATCCAATGGCGTCGATCCCGGAACCACATAGCCGGTTGACTGTGCTGCCTGGGACCGACGCCGGCAACCCAGCGAGCAAGCTCGACATACGAGCGACGTTCCGGTTGTCCTCCCCAGCCTGATTGGCACAACCGAAGATAACGTCGGTCACGGCTTCCCAGTCCAGAGCGGTATGCCGCTGCACCAAGGCCCTGAGTGGAACCGCGCCCAGGTCGTCAGCCCGGATTGACGAGAGTGCCCCACCGTATCGGCCAAAGGGCGTGCGAACCGCGTCGCAAATGAAAGCCTGACTTGTCATGAAGTTACTTAATCTATTTTGGCGCCAGAGAATCGGATCACCTCCTGCCACTTTATTGACTCGTTCGCGATCAGGGTGGTCATTTGTGCTGGCGTGTTTCCCAGCGCTATCACTCCGACCTTCGAGAATTGATCCTTCACTTCGTTCGAACGGAGGACCTCGTTGATCTCACGATTCAAACGTTCAATCACAGCCGCTGGCGTCTTCGCAGGAACCGAGATGTAGTTGACCGGAGACGCATCAAATCCAGAAAGTGTTTCTGAGATGGTGGGAGTGTCCGGGAGGAGTGCCGAGCGCTGCAGAGTGCCAACGCCCAGAGCTTTCAATGCACCTGAATCAATGTGCGGCTTGAACACAGCAATGCTGTCTATCGCCATCTGCACATGTCCAGCCAGCAGGTCGGAGACCGCTTGGCCAGTCCCCCGGTAGGGGATGTGGACCACGTAGACGCCAGCCGACTGTTTGAAAAGCTCTCCGGCAAGGTGGCTGCTCGCCCCCGCACCTGCGCTGGCATAGTTGACTTTTCCCGGACGTGACTTTGCATAGTGGATCAGGTCCTTTACCGACGCCACAGGGACGTCCTTGTGCACCACCAACACGTTCGGAACCACCGCCACCGACGACACCGGAACCAGATCGGCCTTCGGATCGTACGGGAGCTTGGACATGAGATATGGATTGGTCATCTGTGGCCCCGGCGTGGTGTACAGCAAGGTGTGACCATCGGCTGAAGCCTTGGCGACCAGATCCGCCCCCAGCGTCGCGCCACCGCCGGGCTTGTTTTCCACAATCACAGGCTGCCCCAGGCGTTTTGAAAGCGGCCCGGCAATGGCTCGCGCGACGATGTCTGAGCCTCCACCAGCTGCAAAAGGCACGATCAGCCGAATCGGACGCGAGGGGAAATCCTGCGCATGGGCAACAGCTGCACACGTCACAAAGTAGGCCGCAAGAAGGTGCTTGATCACAATGTTTCCTCTATTCAATTTGAAAGGTCACGCCACAGCCCGATCCAACGGGCAGCGTCATGGTGCCCTCCTGCACCGGAAGCGGCGTGAAGGGATCATCCCGGAGGTGCAAATGTTCTGCGAGTTCACACGCATGGGGCAGGCGCCGGATGACACTCGCCGCCTGCAGACTCATCGCCTGCAACAACGAAGGACCGAATGCGGCCCCCACACGACAAGCAACTTCTCCTGCTTCACAAATGCGAACGGCCTGAAGAAAGCGGCGAAATCCGCCCAGATTGGTAATCTTCAGATTGATCACATCCACCGCTCGCACCGAAACCAAACGAAAAACGTCACGCACACTTTGAGCGCTTTCATCAGCCTCGATTGCCACCGGAAGCGTGTTCGTCAAGAGCCGAAGGCCCTCAAAATCCGCGGCTGGAACGGGCTGTTCGATCAGGCTTATGTCGAATTTCTCCATTTTCCGGAAAGCGCCCATCAGTTGCTTCGCGCTGTAGGACTGGTTGGGATCCAAGGTCAGTTTTATCCCATCGCCCACTGCTGACCGAACCGAGGCGATCCGCTGAATATCTGCATCAGTTTCACCTGATAACTTCAGCTTGAGCTGCTTGTAGCCTTGTGCGGCCAGCTTCACCGCCTGCTCCGCCATCTCGCTGGGCTGCTT
>JBEEJZ010000238.1:0-108484 GCA_041168905.1 Pseudomonadota bacterium
CTATTCAAGCAACTCGAGTCCGTTCGATGGAACATGGACAAGGACATTCCCTGGGACACCTTTGACGCGTCCCTCCTGTCCCCGGAACAGGCGCAAACCATCAAGATGAACGCCATCACCGAGTGGGCCGCATTGCCTGCCACCGAGATGTTCTTGCGTGACAACCGTGAAGACAGCGACTTCTCTGCTTTCATGTCGGTGTGGTTCTTCGAGGAGCAAAAGCACTCGCTGGTCCTGATGGAGTACCTGAGGCGTTTTCGGCCGGAGCTGGTGCCGACCGAGCAGGAGCTGCACGATGTGCGCTTCGAGTTTGACCCGGCCCCCGCCCTGGAAACCCTGATGCTCCACTTTTGTGGCGAGATCCGTCTCAATCACTGGTACCGCCGCGCCAGCGATTGGCATACCGAGCCTGTCATCAAGCACATCTACACCACGCTCAGTCAGGACGAGGCCCGCCATGGCGGTGCTTATCTGCGTTATATGCGTCGTGCCATCGGCAACTTTGGGCTGGAAGCCAAATCAGCCTTTGCCAAGGTGGGCGTGCTCATGGCCAGCGCACGGCGCACAGCCCAGGCACTGCATCCCACCAATCTGCATGTCAACAAGACGCTGTACCCACGCGACACCGTGCAAAGCCGTTTGCCCAACCCGGACTGGCTGGAGCATTGGCTGGATAAGCAGATTCAATTTGATGCAGTGTGGGAAGGCCGGGTGGTGGACCGCATCCTGCACAACATGGGTCTGCTGCTCAACCGCAGCTTTGCCACGGTACAAGACCTCAACAAGTACCGCAAGGAACTGGCAAGCGAGCTCGCAGCAAGTTCAGCCAAGCCGGCTTAAGGGCACAAAGCCAGTCAGCGGCAAGAACTTGGCCAGATTGATCACCACCCGGATGTTGCGGTGGGGCACGCTGGCAATGACCCGAAATTCAGCCAGGCTGGTGTCACGCATGGCGTGTTCGGCGGTCGGGGTGCCAGATCGGCCAATGACCACGGCTACCCGCGGTGCGGTGGTGTTGGCGCTTCGACGCACCACCACGCCAATCTCGTTGTTGGCCAGTCTCACAAAAGTACCGGGTGGGTAGATGCCGACCGCCTTGATCAAGGCTGAGCCCGCGGCGTCCACCTTGCGGTTTTCATCAAAAAACGTCGCCTGCATGGCGGTGGATGGTGCGGTGGGCTGGCGGCCGGCGCGTGGCGCCAGCTGCGCTGCAAACATGTCGGCCCGCTGAATCATGCGAGCCATGCGCTGGCCGGTGGACCGGCCTTCCAGTGGACCTGGCACACGCGTGTGGTGGTGCAAGACGGCTTCCAGCCAGTCAGCCTGGGTCACACCACGCTGGCGCAGCATGTCGCAGCTGCGTTGCGGGTGGTTGTCAACCTGCTGGCGCTGCAGGGGCGACAGCGGCTCGGCCTGCTGGGCCAGGCGGTCCTGCAGGTCGGTCATGCCCAGGTTCATGGTGAGCGCGGCTTCGCAGATCAGCACCTGCTCCTTGGCGGGCCACTTCAGCACATCACGAGCAGCCATGCAGCAGATCGCGCTGACCAGCAGCGAGTGCGTGGCGCTGTAGCGCTTGACCTCTCCCGCCGAGAGGTAAATCAGGGCAAACAGAGCGCCGTCGGAGTTGCGGCGGATGTACTTGAACAAGCGCCCCACGATGCTTTCGACCCGATGCAAAAAGGTGGCCGGATGGTTGTCGCGCAGCAGCAAATTGGCTTGTTCCTGCAGGTCCAGCCAGTCAGGGGAATCGGAATCATCGTCGTCTTCGGCGGTGTTGCGCTTGGTGTGGGCCAGCAAGGTGTCAAAGCCGGTTTCGGCAATGCGTCCCAGCGGTTGCTCCTCGCGTACCAGCTCGTACAGCTGGCTGACATAGGCACGCCGGGCGCCTTCGAGCTCGGCGGCATCGACATAAAAATGGACGCCACGGTCCAGGATGGTTTCCAGGTCTTCGCGTGAGCTGATCACATAGCCTTTGTGGGCCAGCAAGGTGCCGTCCTCGCTGCGTACAGCGAAAGGCAGGGGTGACCCGATACGGATCGAGTCAGTGGGAACTTCAACCAGCTTGGTAGCCATTGCAGAATTATGCGCTCGCACACTCGGGTCTGATCGCCAGAAAAGACCCCGGACTCATGGGCAGATTGGAGCCGATTCTGTCCGCGAACTGGGCAGGGGCAGGCGCGGTTTCACACTGCCGCAGCACCTGCCGAGGCGTGGCAAACGTAGATGTGGGCTGGCTCTCCCTCCGGCGAACGGTAATGCGTTTCGATGGCGGATCGCACCGCAGGGACACGGGCCTCGGGCAACACCGCCACGATGCAGCCGCCAAAACCACCGCCGGTCATGCGGGCACCGCCTTCTGTGCCGATGGCCTGTTGCGCAATGGCCACCAGCTGGTCGACAGCGGGCACGGTGATAGCAAAGTCATCGCGCATGGATGTGTGGGACTGCGCCATCAGTGCACCCAGACGGGTGAGGTCTCCTTCAGACAGCGCGAGCGCCGCATCCAGTGTGCGCTGGTTCTCGGTGACGATGTGTCGCGCCCGGCGCAGCACCGTGGCGTCGAGCCCGTTGGCCTCGGCAGACAGACGCTCCAGGCTGAGGTCACGCAACGCTGGTACCTGGTAATGCCGGGCGGCCGCTTCGCACTGGGCGCGACGGGTGTTGTATTCGCTTTCCACCAGCCCGCGCCGCACCCGCGAGTGAACAATCATCACCGCCACACCCTCGGGTACAGGCACAGAGCGGGTGTCCAGGCTGCGGCAGTCGATCAGCAGAGCGTGCCCGGCTTCGCCCCGGGCCGAAATCAGCTGGTCCATGATGCCGCAGTTGCAGCCCACAAAGTCGTTTTCGGCCCGCTGCGCCAATTGGGCCAGGGCAGTGGCCGACAGGTCCAGCCCGCACACATGCTTGAAGGTTTGCCCCACGGCCACCTCCAGGGAGGCCGATGAGGACAGGCCCGCACCTTGCGGCACATTGCCGGCGATGGCCAGGTCCAGGCCTTGCAAGGCATGGCCGGCTTCGCGCAGGAGCTTGACCACGCCGCGCACATAGTTGGCCCACAGGGCATCGGGGTGCGGAACGATGGGTTCGTCGAGCGAGAACAGGTCCAGCGCCTGGCCCATGTCGCAGGCCAGCACGTGCACCTGGCGATCACTGCGCGGGCGGGCGGCGATCAGCGTGTGGTAATCGATGGCGCAGGGCAGCACGAAACCGTCGTTGTAATCAGTGTGCTCGCCGATCAGGTTGACGCGGCCCGGCGCTTGCACCCAGGCGCTGGGCAGGCCGCCAAAGTGCTGCGCAAAGGCGGTCTGGACACGGTCATGCAGGGGGGAATGAAACATGGCTGGGCAAAAAATGAGTACGGGTCGCGCCGGCGAACCCTCAGGCTTGGCGGTAATGCACCGTGGCTTGCGCACGCAGGCGCTCGGCGGCTTGTTCGGGGGTGAGGTCGCGTTGTGCCTCCGCCAGCATCTCAAAGCCGACCATGAACTTGCGCACCGTGGCCGAGCGCAGCAGGGGCGGATAAAAGTGGGCGTGCAGCTGCCACGCGCCTGGGTCCTGGCCGTCAAAGGGTGCGCCGTGCCAGCCCATGGAATACGGAAAACTGGTCTGGAACAGGTTGTCATAGCGGGTGGTGAGCTCTTTCAGCGCCCGTGCCAAATCCGCGCGCTGCTCCAGCTGGAGCTGCGGCATCTGCTGCACCGCAAAACGCGGCAACAACAGGGTCTCAAAAGGCCAGGTGGCCCAGTAAGGCACGATGGCCAGCCAGTGCTCGGTCTGCACCACCATGCGCGGGCAGTTGGCTTCGCGCTCGGCCACATCCAGCAGCAAGGGTCGGCCGTGCTGGGCCAGGTAGTCGCGCTGGTGGCGGTCTTCGGTCGCCGCTTCGTTGGGCAGGTGGCCAGTGGCCCAGATCTGGCCGTGCGGATGCGGCTGCGAGCAGCCCATGATGGCCCCCTTGTTCTCGAACACCTGCACCCAGGCATGGGTCTGGCCCAGCTCGGCGGTCTGATCGCTCCAGGTGTCGATCACGCCGGCGATGGCAGATAAGCTTATTTCGGGCAAGGTCAGGCTGTGGTCGGGCGAAAAGCAGACCACCCGGCTGGTGCCCCGTGCCTCATGTTGCTGAAACAGGGGGTCGCCACCGGGGGGTGATTCAGGCACCTGTGGCAGCAGTGCGGCGTGGTCATTGGTGAACACAAAAGTGCCGGTGTAGGCGGGGTTCACATCGCCGCTGACCCGCGTGTTGCCCGCGCACAGGTAACACGCGGGGTCGTAGCGCAGGCGTTCGTCTGGCGCAGTGCCTTCCTGCTGACCCTGCCAGGGGCGCAGCGCACGGTGCGGTGACACCAGCACCCACTGGCCGGTCAGCGGATTGCGTCGGCGGTGGGAGTGCTGCGTGGGATCGAAAAACTCGCCCATGGGTCAGTAGCCTTGTGGATGTTCGGATTGCCAGCGCCAGGTGTCGGCGCACATCTGATCCAGGCCCCGGGTCACGCGCCAGCCGAGCTCGGCAGCGGCTTTGGTCGGGTCAGCCCAGTAAGCGGCCAGGTCGCCGGCACGCCGCGGGGCCACGGTGTGCGGCAGTTCGCGTCCGCAGGCCTGGCTGAAGGCGGCCAGCATCTGCAGCACGCTGTGACCGTGGCCAGCGCCCAGGTTGTAGGTGTGCATGCCGGCATGGCCATGGCCGTGGCGCAAGGCAGCCAGATGACCTTCGGCCAGGTCCATCACATGGATGTAGTCACGCACGCCGGTGCCGTCCGCCGTGGGGTAATCGTTGCCAAAGACCTGCAGCGCCGCGCGTCGGCCCACTGCCACCTGGGCGATGAACGGCATCAGGTTGTTGGGCACGCCTTGCGGGTCTTCGCCCATCAGTCCGCTGTCATGCGCACCCACCGGGTTGAAGTAGCGCAGCGCGGTCATGGACCAACCCGGCTCGCTGGCCACCACGTCGGCCAGGATCTGCTCGACCATCAGCTTGGTGCGGCCATAGGGGTTGCTGGGGGCCAGTGCGGCGTCTTCGCGCAGCGGCATGACCGTGGATTCGGCATAGACCGTGGCCGACGAGCTGAACACCAGGGTGCGCACGCCTGCCTCGCGCATGGTCGTGAGCAGCACATGGGTGCCGTACACATTGTTGTCGTAGTAAGCCAGCGGCTGGGCCACAGATTCGCCCACCGCCTTGAGCCCTGCGAAGTGGATGACGGCGTCGATGGCGTGCTCCCGCAGCACCCGGGCCAACAGCGAGGTGTCGCGGATGTCGCCCTGTACCAGAGTGGGCGCACGACCCGCCAGCCGGGCGATGCGTTCCAGCACAGCAGGCTTGCTGTTGCGGAAGTTGTCCAGCACCACCGGGTTCAAACCGGCCTGGAGCAGTTGCAAGGTGGTGTGGCTGCCGATATAGCCGGCGCCGCCAGTCACGAGGATGTTCATGGATCTATTCTCGTTCCAGGCGCACGATGAAAGCCGTCTCGGCCTGGGCCCGTGGCAGGGGCAGGCCCGCCTGAGCCAGCCAGGCGCCGTCCAGGCTCAGACCCTCGGGCGTGTTGAGGACATCAAAGAAGGCGGCCGTGTGGTGTGGGCCGCTGGCGCGCACCGTGCCCTCGGGCAGCAGTTCGCGCACCCGGTAGCGAGCCTGGGTGTCCAGCATAGGCAGGCGCAGCGTGGGTGTGTAGCGGTGCGAGGTGGGCGCCACCCGGTACACGAGCAGCAGCACATCCTTGGCATCGGGCTCGCCATGGGCTTGCCAGACCAGGCCGTCATCGACGCTGCCGCGCCAGACCTGGCCCTGGTGCAGGCGCTCGCGCAGCTGCTTGTAAAGGCTGATCCAGTGACGCAGCTCGGCGGTGTCTTTCTCATCGAGGTGGCGCACATCCAGCTCGACACCCAGGTGGCCGGGCAGTGCCACAGCGGCCCGAAAAGCCATGTTTTGCGTGCGGCCGGTGGTGTGCGCCGGGGCCGTGCCCACATGCGCACCCATGATTTCGGGCGGGAAAAACTGCAGGAATCCGCGCTGGATGTTGACCCGGGAGAGCGCGTCGATGCAGTCGCTGGTCCAGACCCGGTGTGTGTGGCGCAGCACGGCAAAGTCGATGCGCCCGCCGCCGCCCGAACAGCTCTCGATCTCGACCTGGGGGTGGGCTGCGCGCAGGCGCGCCATCAGCGCGTAGGCCGCGTGCACCTGTGCCCGAAAGCCGGCGCAGCCGTTGGCCAGGCCTGCGGTGGTGAGGTCGCGGTTGTGGTCCCATTTCAGGTAGCCAATGGGGTGCGCCGCCAGCAGGGCCGATATTTTGTCGAACAGATAGTCACTGGCCTCGGGCCGGGAGATGTCCAGCACCAGCTGGTTGCGTGCGGTGATCAGCGGGCGACCGGCCAGTTGCAGCGCCCAGTCAGGGTGGGCGCGGAACAGCTCGCTGTCGGGGTTGACCATCTCGGGCTCGACCCACAGGCCAAATTCCATGCCCAGCGCATTGACGTGGGCGATCAATTCCCCCAGACCGGCCGGAAACTTGGTTTCGTCCGGCCACCAGTCGCCCAGCGCAGCACGGTCGTGGTGGCGGCCATGAAACCAGCCGTCGTCCAGCACAAAGCGCTCGATACCCACGGCTGCTGCCGCGTCAGCCAGCGACTTGACCTTGTCCGGATAGACGTCGAAGTAAAAGCCTTCCCAGGTGTTGAGGTGCACCGGGCGCGGGCGCATCTGGCCGCCTGGCCAGTTCAGGCGGGCGCGCAGTTCGGTGTGAAAGTTGGCCGCCAGGCCGTTGTAGCCGGCCTGCGAGCAACTGGCCACCACTTGGGGCGTTTGCAGCGTGGCGCCCGCAGCCAGCCGGCCTTCACCCGGGGCCAGCCATTCGCCCATTTGCCATTGGTATTGGCCATCGTGCAGCCACTCGATGGTTTGCTGGTGATTGCCGGACCAGGCCAGATGCGCGCCAAACACCAGGCCGGCGTCGTCCGTGGTGCCCGGCGTGCTGACCACCGCACCCGGAAAACAGTCGTGCGTGGTGCGGCCACGCCGGCTTTCACGGCGCCACAGGCTGCGCGTCAGGGCCTCGTTGCATTCGATGAACTCGTTGACGTGCTGGCCGGCATAAAAGCGCACGGCATGGCTGTGGCCAGGCAGAGGCAAAGTGCCCGCTGCCAGCCACTGCACGTCGATGGGCTGCTCGCTCTGGTTGGTCAAGGCGCTGCTCATGGTGAGCACATCGCTGGCGGCGTCCAGCTTGAGCGTCACAGTCAGCAGCAGGCGGGCGACCGGGTCGCGCAACAACAGCCGCACGGCACTGGCCTGCGCGTCGCGCTGCAGCCACTCCACCTCGCAGGCGGTAAAGGCCTGGGCAAAGTCTTGCCCGTCGCGATGGGCCAGCAGGGCGCTTTGCCCAAACCAGCCCACGCCAAAGGTGGGCGCCAGCGTCAGCGGCTGGTCGAGGTCGAGCATGAAAGAGGGCAAGGGGCGGGTGGCGCGCAAGTCCATGCCGGGCGTGGCCTGGTCGGGCAGGCGCGGGCCCCAGTAGCGCCAGAGAGGTGCCTCGTCGAGGCGTCTTTCCAGCACCAGCGAGCTGTGGCGGCTGTGCAGGACCAGATAGTCGGCGGGAGAGTGAGTGTGTGCAGTGTTCAAGGTGTTTCAAGCCGGCGAGGCCGGTGTCCTGTCGAATGAGGTCGAATAGGGTCTGATAAGTGAGCTGGTTGATCAGCTGCGCCAGATGGCCACGCTACAGGGGGCCAGTTCTGCACTGCCCAACAGGGCTTGCGCCGGTTCGGGAGGCGCAAAGTGGGCGACCTGGTTTGAAAAATTGCAGACCACGGTGAGTGCGCCGATACGACTCACACGCAGCCTCTGCGGCAGGTCCAGGGTGGTCAGGCCGGCGTCGTGCGCGGCAAGTTTGAGCAGCCTTCGCCAGCCCGCATCGTCGAGCCAGGCCGCCACGCTGCGGGTGCGTTCGTGTCGGGCAACGGCGGCGCGGCCATCGTCAAATTGGGCCTCGGCCTGTGCGCCCTGTAGCAGCCAGTCCTCGCGCCACCGTGTGGACACCGTGTCGGGCGGGGCGTCAGGGCCGGTCCAGCGCACGGTTTCCTGCATGCCGGGCGGCAAGGACGCCACGCGCTGCACCTGCAGGCCGGCCAGGGCCTGCAAGGGGCCTGGTGCCAGGTTCTGAGGGACTTGCAGATCGGGGGTTTTGGAACCGGCGCGCGGGCCCAGAACGATGTGGGCCGTGGAATTGGTGAGTTGCTGCAGCAGGGATGCGGGCACCTGCCACTGGGCTGGCAGCACCACCAGCCGGTAGCTACCCAGTGGCGCATGCGGACTGACGATGTCCACATCCAGGCCCAGGCCACGCAGGGCGCTGTAAACGCGAAAACTCAGCTCCAGGGCGTTGTAGTCGGCCCCATGGGGCTGAATCTGGCTCATCCAGAGCGATTCGTAATCGAAGACCAGCGCCACGGGCGCATACACCCGCAAATGCGCCGCCCCTGTGGCCAGGTCCGGAGGATTGGGGGCGATTTGTGCGGCCAGTGCCTGCAATTCCTGGCCGACCTGGGTGGCCTCGACACCGCCCTGGTCCAGGCTGCGGTCGGGCCTGTGCAGGCCGGTGTGCATCTGCTCCTGTGCAAAAGGGGCTTGGCGCCAGCGGAAATAGCTCACCACCTCGGCGCCGTGGGCAAAGGCCTGCCAGGTCCATAGGCGCACCATGCCGTCCAGCGGCGCCGGGTTCCACTGCGCCCAGTTGACCGGGCCGGGCTGCTGCTCCATCACCCACCAACGGCCTCCTGCGCACATGCCTCGGTACAGGTCGTGGTGAAAGGCCGGAATATCCGGGTGACCGGTGCGGGCCCAGCGCACTTTCTCGGCGGCGGTCAAAAAGAAGTTCTGCGTGAAGCCCAGGGGGTAGCTGTCCCAGGTGGCGATGTCCAGATCGGCCGCCACATCGTGGTGGTTGAACTCGGTGAAAAAGCCCATGAAGTTGTGCGAAACCGGCCGCCCCGGCGAGCAGGCGCGCAGGATCTCGACCTGCTCCCGGTTGAAGGCCACAACCTCGTCGGATGCAAAGCGGCGCCAGTCCAGCCGGTTCGAGGGGTTGGCCTCGGTCACGGTGCCTGTGGGCAGGTCCACCTCGTCAAAGCTGCGGTATTCCTGGCTCCAGAACACGGTGCCCCAGGCGGTGTTGAGGGCGTCTACGGTGCCGTAACGCACGGCCAGCCAGCGCCGAAAGCCGGCCCGTGCCGCAGGTGAGGTGCTCAGAATGGTGTCGTGACAGCCGTATTCGTTGTCGGTCTGCCAGGCGACCACAGCGGGATGCTGGCCGTAGCGTTCGGCCACCTGGCGGCAGATGCGGCGCGACTGCGCCCGGTAGCCGGGGCTGGAAAAACAGTAGTGCCTGCGCGAGCCAAAGCCGCGTGGCTGGCCTTGCAGGTCCCAGGCCAGGGTCTCGGGCTCGGCATCGATCAACCACTTGGGCGGCGTGGCGGTGGGCGTGCACATCACCACGCCCAGACCTTGCGCATGCAGCGTGTCGATGGCGCGATCCAGCCAGGCCCAATCAAACACGCCCGGTGAAGGCTCGATACGACTCCAGGCAAATTCGGCAATGCGCACCACCGAGATGCCCATCTCCCGCATGCGCCGGGCGTCATCGGCCCACCAGGCCTCGGGCCAGTGTTCAGGGTAGTAGCAAACGCCCAGCTTCATGACTGCCTTGTGCATCTTCCTGCCGAATCAGGCCGCCGCAATCACCATGTCCTGCATGGCGGCGCGGCGCTCCAGGGCGTAACCCTCGCTGTTGAAGACGTGCAGCGAGCCCGCTGGCAGGCACAGCGCCACACGTTGACCAGCGCTGGCATGGGCCTGGCCAGGTGCCTTGATCACCAGGGGCTCTGTGCCCTCGCCTTGGAGGTACAGGTAGGTGGATTCGCCTAGGCGTTCCTGCCACTGCACCTGGCGCACGATGTGCTGGGTGGCCGTGCCCAGCTCGGCGTGCTCGGGGCGCAGACCCACGGTCACCGCCTCGCCGGGGGAGAGTGCGCTGGCATCGACCAGGGCGTCGATGGTTTCGCCACTGTGCAGGCGGATGCGTGCGCAATCGGCGTAGCCCTCCAGCAGCTCGCCGGCCAGAAAATTCATTTTGGGCGAGCCGATGAAGCCGGCCACAAACAGGTTGCGCGGGCGGTGGTACAGCTCCAGCGGGCTGCCACACTGGGCCACGCTGCCCTCACGGGCCACCGCGTCGCCGGTATTCAGCAGCAGGATGCGGTCGGCCAGGGTCATGGCTTCAACCTGGTCGTGCGTGACGTAAATGGTGCTGGCTTTGCCGAAGTCGCGGTGGATTTTGGCGATCTCGAAGCGGGTTTGCACCCGCAGCGCCGCGTCCAGGTTGGACAGCGGCTCGTCGAACAGAAACACCCCGGGTTCACGCACGATGGCGCGGCCGATGGCCACCCGCTGGCGCTGGCCACCCGAGAGCTGCTTGGGTTTGCGCTCCAGCAGGGCTTCGAGCTGCAGCACGCGGGCCGCCTCTTGCACCCTGTGCTTGATGACCTTGGGATCGACCCTGGCCAGCTGCATGCCAAAAGCCATGTTGTCGAACACGCTCAGGTGCGGAAAGAGTGCATAGCTCTGAAACACCATGGCCACCCCACGCTGCGACGGTGGTGTGTCGTTCACACGTTTGCCGTCAATGAGCAGGTCGCCAGCGGTAATGTCGTCCAGGCCCGCAATCATGCGCAGCAGGGTGGATTTGCCGCAGCCAGACGGGCCCACAAACACACAGAACTCGCCCTGCGCGACGTGCAGGTTCACGTCCCGGATCACATGTGCATCGCTGCCGTAGGTTTTGTAAACAGACTGAAGCTCAAGGTGGGACATGGTGGTTGGGAGGATGTGCCGGCACGAGCGCCGCTGGTTGCAGACGGTCGGGATTATCAATCTAACCCGAGTTAGATTTCAGTTGGTGTAAACCCTAACCCGACGGCAAAAAAACAGAAAAGTCTGACTTGGCTGCATGAAAATTGAGCAAATTTAAGACTTTCTAGGTGTTTTCCCGGGTATTGATGTGGCTGAAAAGGCTTAATAATGAATTTAACTAATGCGTGTTAGTAGTGCTCAGGTCGAAAAAAGGCCTGAACATGAACACCTGAAACGAGAGCAACGATGAGCACCGTATCCGCCCCTCGCCCCGTGCGGGAGCCCGTTTTTCACAAGCGCCCCGGCGCCTTGAGCGCGTCGCGTCGCGCCGAGACCTTGACCGCCTGGGCGCTGATCCTGCCGGCGCTGCTGGGCTTTCTGGTGTTTTACGCCTGGCCCACGCTGCGTGCCATCCAGATCAGCCTGACCGACTGGAACCTGCTGCGTGAGCCCAACTTTGTGGGCCTGGACAACTACGCCCGCATGCTGGACGACGGCAAGTTCTGGAACGGCATGAAGCTCTCGGCCTATTACGTGCTGCTCAATATCCCGCTGCAAACCGTGCTCGGGCTGTTTCTGGCCGTGGCCATGGACCGTCTGACCCGCTCGCTGTTCGTCAAATCCATCGTGCTGCTGCCCTACCTGCTGTCCAACGTGCTGGTGGCCATGATCTGGCTGTGGATGCTGGACCCCTTTCTGGGCCTGATTAACCACTACATCGTGATGGCAGGGTTTGAGCGCATGCCGTTTTTTGGCGGGCTGGACTCGTCGCTGCTGACGGTGGCGGGCGTCAATATCTGGCGCCACATGGGTCTGGTCGCCATGCTGTTCCTGGCGGGTCTGCAAAACATTCCCCGCCATCTGTATGAGGCAGCGGCGCTGGAGGGTGCCACCGAGTGGCAGATGTTCCGGCGCATCACCCTGCCACTGCTGCGACCGGTGATGGTGTTTGTGCTGGTGACCAGCGTCACCGGCTCCTTCCAGATCTTCGACACCATTGCGGTCACCACCAATGGCGGTCCGCTGGACTCCACCCGGGTGATCGTGCACTACATCGTGCAAAACGCCTTTGCCTTCTACAAGATGGGCTATGCCTCGGCCATGTCCATGACCCTGTGCGCCGTGATGGTGGCCTACACCATCGTGCAGATGCGCGTCATGCGTGCCAACGAAAACGACCTGGCCTGAAGAGCTCCCACATGTCCGCACCCTCCATCACCTCCGTTCCGGGCGTGCATCGCCAGAGCGCTTTTTCTGCCAGCCGAGTTCTGGCCTGGCTGGTACTGCTGGCCATGATCGCCATCACCCTCACGCCCTTGTGGATGGTCATCAAAACGGCGCTGATGCACCCGAAAGACGTGTACACCAGCTCCACGGCCCTGTTCCCGCCCGACCCCACCTGGCTCAACTTCAAAAAGGTGCTGGGGCTGATCAGCACGGAGGAAGCCTTGTCGCTGGGCGGCTCGGGCGCGCAAATCAACTTCTTGCGGGCACTGGGTAACTCGCTGTTGTTCACCGGCATCATCGTGGCGGTGCAAACCACCTGTGCGGCCATGGCGGCTTACGCCTTTGCGCGGCTGCGCTTTCCGGGTCGCTCCACCCTGTTTGGTCTGTTTGTGGCCTCGATGATGGTGCCGGGCGTGGTGACTTTCATTCCCAACTTCATCCTCATCAAGGATCTGGGCTGGCTCAACACCATGGCGGGCATGGTGGCGCCGTTTTGCCTGATGCAGGGCTTTTCGGTGTTTTTCCTGCGCCAGTTTTTCCTGAGCGTGCCGCGTGATCTGGAAGAGGCGGCGGTGCTGGATGGCGCCTCGCATGTCTATATTTTTTGGCGCATCGTGTTGCCGCTGAGCCTGACCCCCCTGGCCACCATCGCCACGCTCACCGGCATCAATATGTGGAACGAGTTCTTCTGGCCCTACCTGGTGGCCAAAGACGAACTTCAGCAAGTCTTGCCTGTGGCTTTGCAATCCTTCAAGTCACAAACCCCCCAAGGGCAGCCGGATTGGACCGGCCTGATGGCAGCGACTGCCATCACCGTGCTGCCTACGGTGTTGTTGCTGATGGCCTTCGGTCGACGCGTAGTCGAATCGGTGCAGTTCAGCGGCGGCAAATGAGCCGGTTCATCACCTTTCCCGTGTTCCCCCAACCATCCTTTTCAGGAGACATCATGTTGAAAAAGACCCTTCCATTCATCGCCGTGGCCGTGGCTGCCAGCGCCGTTTCGGCTGCTGAAGTCAAGTACATGCTCTGGGACTCCAACCAGCTGCCGGCCTACCAGCAGTGCGCGGCCGATTTCCAGAAGGCCAACCCTGGCATCACCATCAAGATCACCCAGGCCGGATGGGACGACTACTGGACCGCCATTTCCACCGGTTTTATTTCTGGCACCGCGCCCGATGTGTTCACCGACCACCTGGCCAAGTACCCCGAGTTTGCCAAGAACAACCAGCTGGTTGACCTGGCTCCCCTGATCGCCCGCGACAAGGTCAAGACCGACATCTACTCCAACGGCCTGTACAACACCTGGGGCCGTGGCGGCAAGCAGTACGGTTTGCCCAAGGACTGGGACACCATCGCCTTCATCGTGAACATGGAGCACGCCAAGAAAGCCGGTGTGAGCCTGGCCGACCTGCAAAACATGAGCTGGAACCCCAAGGATGGCGGCAGCTTCGAGCAGATCGTCAAGAAACTGACGGTGGACGCCAAGGGCAACAACGCCGCCAGTCCCAACTTCGACAAGAAGAGCGTGGCTGTGTACGGCTACCAGAACCCGGGCACCGGCGGCATGATGGGCCAGACCGAGTGGAGCCACTTTGCGGTGAGCAATGGCTTCAAGTTCCAGGACGCGCCATGGGACGGCAAGTTCTACTACGACAGCCCCAAGCTGGCCGAAACCATCGACTACCTCGCGGGTTTGCCCGCCAAGGGCGTGTCGGCCTCGCTGGAAAACACCAAGAGCCTGGGCTCGGATGCCATGTTCGTGGCCAAAAAGGCTGCCATCGTGCCCCAGGGCTCCTGGATGATCACCCACTTCAAGGAAAACGCGAAGTTCGAGCACGCCTGGATTCCCCTGCCCAAGGGACCTAGCGGCAAGCGCGCCACCATGTTCAATGGCCTGGCCGACTCCATCTGGGTGGGCTCCAAGGTCAAGGAAGAGTCCTGGAAATGGGTGAAGTACCTGGGTTCCGCCGAGTGCCAGAACACGGTGGCCGGCTTCGGCGTGGTGTTCCCGGCCGTGCAGGGCGCTGCCGACAAGGCGGTGGCTACCCAGAAGGGCAAGGGCGTGGATTCTTCTGCCTTCCTGGCCATGACCAAAGAGCAGACCTTCCTGGCGCCTATTGCTGACAACGGTTCGCAAATCAATGAAATCGTGAACAACGCGATTGAATCGGCTCTGCTGGGTAAGTCCAAGGCGGCTGATGCCTTGAAGGCGGCCAGCGCCAAGGTCAACGCACTGAACAAGTAAGTCCAGTCGGTGGGCGCAGCGTGTCTGCGCCCCAGCCATGGTTCGCGGCACGCTGCGGACCATGGCACCTCTTCTTTTTCTCTTCGATTCAGCCCGAGCGCACCCCATGGCACAACGTCGCCTCAAAATTTGTCTGATTGGTGCCGGTAGCACCGTGTTCACCCGCAATCTGCTGGGTGACATCCTTTCTTACCCCGAACTCGCGCAGGCTGAGATCGCCCTGCACGACATCGACGCTCACCGCCTGCAGCTGTCCGAGAAAGTCGCGCATCGCATGGCCAGTGGCGTGGGCGCCAGCCCCACCATCACCGCTACCACCGACCGCCGGGCGGCCCTGGAGGGTGCCCGTTTTGTGATCAGCACCATCCAGGTGGGGGGCTACCGTCCCGCCACGGTGACGGACTTCGAGATACCCAAGAAATTTGGCCTGGAGCAGACCATCGGCGACACCCTGGGCATCGGCGGGATCATGCGCGGCCTGCGCACCATCCCCGTGCAGCTGGAGATGCTGCGCGACATGGAAGAGCTGTGTGCCGAGGGCGCCATTCACCTCAATTACGTCAACCCCATGGCGATGATCACCTGGGCGCTGAACCGTGCATCCACCCGCATTGCGACCGTGGGCCTGTGCCACAGTGTGCAGGGTACGGCGCATGAACTGGCCAGGGACTTGGGTATTCCGGCCCACGAGATCAGCTACACCTGCGCTGGCATCAACCACATGGCGTTTTACCTGCGCTTTGAACACAACGGTGTGGACCTGTACCCACGCCTGCACGAGATCCAGCGCCAGGGCACCATGCCGGCCTGGAACCGGGTGCGCTACGAAATGCTGCGCCAGCTGGGCCACTTCCCCACCGAATCGAGCGAGCACTTTGCCGAATACGTGCCTTGGTTCATCAAAAAGGGCCGTGAGGATTTGCTGGGTAAGTTCAACATTCCGCTGGACGAGTACCCGGGCCGTTGCCAGGTCTACGAACGTGCCTGGCCCTACATCGAGCGCGAGCTGGAGGTCCCCGGCTCGCAAGATGCCCAGGCGCTGGCGTCCGAGCTGGAAGCCGCCCGGATCCACGTCATGCCGCGTGAAGTGCAAGGCGCGACCCGCCTGCTCGAAGGCCTGAACAAGATCGAACGCTCGGTCGAGTACGGTGGCAGCATCATTCACTCCATGGTCAGCGGCCAGCCACGCGTGATTTACGGCAATGTGCTCAATGAGCGTCTCATCGACAACCTGCCGCAAGGCTGCGCAGTCGAGGTGCCCTGCCTGGTCGACGCCATGGGGGTCCAGCCCACCCGTGTGGGCAAGCTGCCCGTCCAGCTGGCTGCCCTGATGCGCACCAACGTGAATGTGCAGGAACTGGTGGTCGAGGCGGTGCTGAGCCAGAACCGGGAGCACGTGTACCATGCCGCCATGCTGGACCCGCACACGGCCGCGGTGCTGGATCTGGAGCAGATCCGGGCCATGGTTGATGAGCTGTTGGCCGCCCACCGGCCTTTCCTGCCCGAGTACCTGCATCCCTGAAAACGTTGAATCGCTGAACCGCTGATATTTGCCCATGGCCACCGCAAGCAAGAGACCTCCCACCAGCACGCAGGTGGCCCGCCAGGCCGGCGTGTCTCGTACCACGGTGTCCTTTGTGCTCAACGGTGTGCGCGACCAGGGCATCAGCGACAGCACGCGCACCCGGGTGCTGGCGGTGGCGCGGGAGATGGGCTACCAGCCCAATGCGGCGGCTCGTAGCCTGGCCAGTGGCAACACCGGCACGGTGGCACTTGTGATTCCGAAGGCCTCACACCTCTACGTGGACGCTTTTTTGGCCCAGCTGGTGGCTACCCTCAACGACGAATGCCATCAACACGGCCTGAAGATGTTGATCGAGTCCACCGACGACGATGGCCGCGAGCCCGGTGGCTTTGTCAACCTGGTGCGTGGTCGGCGTATTGATGGTCTGGTTGTCGCCAATCCCCGCTTGGTGGAAGTCGATCACCTGGACCGCGTGGCTGAAGCCGGCATTCCCATGGTGGTCATGACGGCGGGCCGTAAAGAGCTGGCGCGTTTTCACACCATTGGCGGCACCACGGCCCCGGCAGCCCAAACCGTGGTGAACCATCTGCTGGGCCTGGGCCACCAGCGCGTGGCTTTTGTGAGCTTTGCTCAGCCCGAGTACGACTCGGTCAGCGAGCGTGAGCTGGGCTGGCGTGCCGCCCTCAGCGAACACGGCATCGACGCCGATCCTTCCTGGGTGGAGTACGCCGACATCAGCGCGCAAAGCGGTTACGAGGCCACCCGGCGTTTGCTGGCCCGGGGGGTGAAATTCACGGCCCTGTTTGCCGGCAACGACACCATCGCCTTTGGCGCCATACGCGCGCTGAACGAGGCTGGCCTGCGCATCCCCGAGGATGTGGCCCTGGTGGGCTACGACGACATCCCCCTGGCCGCTTTCGCCACCCCGCCTCTGACCACCATGCGTACCGACCCCATCGGCTCGGGCCGTGTGGCCATGCAAATGCTGATGTCCCAGCTCAAACGCGACTTGCCCGAACAAGCCACCCAGACCGTGCTGCCCGCACGCCTGGTGATCCGGGAGTCTTGTGGTGCGAGGCTGGCCAGCCGGCGCTGAGCAACTGGCCTGGGCCGATGCGCCCCTGTGGGTGGGGGCGTTAGTTAAATCAATCGTTTGATTTAACTGGCTAGAATCGCGGCCTATGTCCCGCACCTTGCCTGCCGATCCTTCCAGCCCCGATACCAGCGCCAAAGCCATGCGCAGCGACGGGGTGGAGGCGCGCAACCGTTTGCTGGATGCGGCGCTGGCGCTGTTTGCGGAAAAAGGGTTTGCCCAAACCTCCACCCGTGAAATCGCGCTGGCGGCACACACCAATATCGCGTCCATCAGTTATTACTTTGGCGACAAGGCGGGGCTGTACAGGCAGGTGTTTGCCGACCCGCGTGGCAACCCGCCTTTGCCTTCAGAGGCTATCGACGCCCCGGATGTGACGCTGGCCGATGCGCTGGGCGGCATGCTGCGCCACTTTGTGGAGCCGCTGAAGCAGGGGCACCACCGGCAGCAGCAGTGCATGAAGCTGCATTTCCGCGAAATGCTGGAGCCCACGGGGGTCTGGCAGCAGGAAATCGATCACAACATACGCCCGACCCACGAGGCGCTGAACCAGTTGCTGTGCCGTCATCTGGGTGTCGCAGAGGTCGACGACGATATACGCCGTCTGGCGTTTTCCCTGACGGGCCTGGGCATCATGTTGCACGTGGCCGGCGATGTGTATGGCGCCCTGTGCCCGCAGCTCATTGGCAGCCCGCCCGCGCTGGACACCTACACCGACCGACTGCTGACCTATGCCCTGGCCATGGTGGAGGCCGAAGCCCGCCGGCGCAGTGCGGGCATGAACTCTGCATGACTGAACTGAACCTCTGATCTCTTTCTTTTGACATCCACCGCGAGCCTATCGAAGAAGCCCATGAAGACCCCCCTCTACCGAACCTTGATCAGCGCGGCTGCCCTGACGGCGCTGTCTGCGTGTTCCATCCTCATGCCGCCCACCCAGGTCAGTGTGGAAGTCGCCCCTCAGTGGGAGGCACCTTTGCCACACCAGGGCACCCTCACCGCCCTGTCACAGTGGTGGCAACAGCAGGGCGATCCGGTGCTGGCCGAGCTGGTGGTGGCCGCTCAGGGCGTGAGCCCCAATGTAGCGTCGGCTCTGGCGCGACTGGAGGCCTCGCGTGCCTCGCAAGTCACGGCCCAGGCAGCCCTGATGCCCAAGGTGGATGCGTCGGTCAATGCCAGCCGGGGTGTGAACCAGCCCAATGTGCCCGCAGCCACGGCCTTGTCGGCAGGTTTCCAGGCTTCCTGGGAGCTGGATCTGGTGGGGGCCAAGAGCGCCGTCAGCAAAGCTGCCCTGGCGCAGCTGGAGGGCTCGCAGGCCCAGTGGCACGAAGCCCGTGTGGCAGTCGCCGCCGAGGTGGCCAACACCTACTACAGCCTGGCGACCTGTCAGCGTTTGCTGGAGGTCGCCCGCCAGGACGTCGCCTCACGCGCCGAGACAGCGCGCCTGGCCGAGCTCAGCGCCAAGGCCGGATTTACCGCGCCCTCGGTCGCTGCCCTGGCGCGTGCCAGCGCAGCAGATGCCAGCAGCCGCGTGACGCAGCAAACGGCCGCTTGTGACTTGAGCGTCAAGGCTTTGGTCGCCTTGACCGCCTTGCCCGAGCCCACGCTGCGCAAGAAACTCAGCACGAGCGCTGGTGCGTCGGTGCAGGCTGTGCCTATTGCCATCGCCAGTGTGCCCGCGCAAACCCTGGCCCAGCGACCCGATGTGTATGCGGCTGAGCGCGAGGTGGTCGTGGCCAGTGCGCAGGTCGGCAGCGCCCAGGCGCAGCGCTACCCGCGCTTGACGCTGGATGGCAGCCTGGGGGCTTTGAGCTACACCAGCCGGGGCACTGAAACCAATATGCAGACCTGGTCATTTGGCCCCTTGGCCTTGAAATTGCCCGTTTTTGATGCCGGCCAGCGCAAAGCCAATGTGTTGGCGGCGGAAGCAGCTTACGAACAGGCCGTTGCCGCGTACCGCGGCAAGGTGCGTCAGGCCGTGCGCGAGGTGGAAGAGGCGCTGGTCAATCTGCAAAGCACCGATGCCCGCCGTGCGGATGCTGAAGTGGCCACCCGGGGCTATGCCGAATCGCTGGCCGCCACGCAGGCCCGTTACCAGCAGGGGCTGGTCAGCCTAATGGAACTGGAGGACGCCCGCCGCTCGGCGCTGGCTTCTCAGTCGGCCCAAGTCAATTTGCAGGGCGAGCGCAACCGGGCCTGGGTGTCGCTCTACCGTGCCCTTGGGGGTGGCTGGGACCCGGCCACGGCCGTGCCTGCCCTGTGATGCGCATCTGACCGTCTCCCTTTTTTATTTTTGTTCCGAGTACCGCCATGAACCGATTTCAAGTCCAAGCCCTTAACCTGCGCCTGCTGGCTGCCAGCCTGATCACCTTGTCTGCACTGGGCCTCATGGCCACGCCCAGCCAAGCCGCAGATGCCGTCAAGCCGATGGCCGAAGCCAAGCCGGCCCTCACCGTGGGCGTGGTTCAAGCCCGCAGCAACACCCTGCCGATCAAGCTGGCCGCCAATGGCAGCGTGGCCGCCTGGCAGGAGGCCAGCGTGGGTTCGGAAGCCGGCGGCCTGCGTGTGCAGGAGCTGCTGGTGGGCGTGGGTGACCACGTCAAGCGCGGCCAGTTGCTGGCCAGCTTTGCGGCCGAGAGCGTGCAGGCGGACGTGGCACTGGCACGGGCGGCCTTGGCAGAAGCCCAGGCCAACGCTGCAGAAGCGCTGGCCAATGCCGACCGTGCGCGCGCCGTGCAAGGCACCGGTGCCTTGAGTGCCCAGCAGGTCAGCCAATACCTGACCCAGGAGCAGACGGCCAAGGCGCGTGTGGCATCGGCCCAGGCTCAGCTCGATGCGCAAATGCTGCGCCTCAAGCACACCCAGTTGCTGGCGCCTGACGACGGCATCATCTCCGCCCGCACCGCCACCGTGGGCGCCGTGGTGGGCGCAGGTACCGAGATGTTCAAGCTGATCCGCCAAAACCGCTTGGAGTGGCGCGGTGAAGTGACCTCTGCAGAGCTGGCCCGTATCAAGGCCGGGACCCCCGTGCTGGTGACGGTGCCGGGCGGTGCACAAGCCAAGGGTCGCGTGCGCATGGTGGCGCCTACCGTCGATGCAGCCACCCGCAACGGCCTGGTCTACGTGGATTTGCAGGCGGCAGCCGGCGCTGCGCAGAACATCAAGCCCGGCATGTTTGCCCGGGGCGAGTTTGAACTGGGCAGCTCCAGCGCCCTGACGGTGCCTCAGACCGCCGTGGTGGTGCGTGATGGCTTCAGCTATGTGTACCGGGTGGCGGCCGACCAGCGGGTGTCGCAACTGAAAGTGCAGGTGGGGCGCAGCCTGGGCGACCAGGTTGAGGTGCTGTCTGGCGTCAAGGCCGACGAGCGCATCGTGGCCAGCGGCGGAAGCTTTTTGAGCGATGGCGACAAGGTGCGCGTGGTGGACGGTGCCCCCGCCGCTGCCAAATAAGGAGGCTGTATGAACGTCTCCGCCTGGTCGATCAAAAACCCCATACCGGCCGTCATGCTGTTCGTCATGCTGACGTTCGCCGGCCTGCTGTCCTTCAACTCGATGAAGGTGCAGCAATTCCCGGATCTGGAGCTGCCCACCGTGTCGGTGTCGGCATCCCTGCCCGGCGCTGCGCCCGCGCAGCTTGAAACCGAAGTGGCCCGCAAACTGGAAAACGCCATTGCGCCGCTGCAGGGCCTGAAAAACATCTACACCAAGGTGCAGGATGGCGGCGTGTCGATCACGGCCGAGTTCCGCCTGGAAAAGCCCACCCAGGAGGCGGTGGACGATGTGCGCAGCGCTGTGCAAGGCGTGCGCAGCGATTTGCCCAGCGATGTGCGCGACCCCGTGGTCAGCAAGATCAACCTCTCGGGCGCGCCCATCATGGCGCTGACCATCCGCTCCCCCCGCATGGACGACGAAGCCCTGAGCTGGTTTGTCGATAACACCGTGGCCCGCCGCCTGCTGGGCGTGAAGGGCGTGGGCTCGGTGGTGCGCGTGGGCGGGGTCAACCGCCAAGTCGAGGTGGCCCTGGACCCCATCAAGCTGCAGGCTCTGGGAACCACTGCCGCGGATATTTCGCGCCAGCTGCGCCAGGTGCAGACCGAAAGCGCCGGTGGCCGGGTGGACCTGGGTGGCAGCGAACAACCCATGCGGACCGTGGCCACCGTCAAAACGGCCGAGGAATTGGCCCGCCTGGAGCTAACCCTGAGCAACGGCCATCGCTTGCGTCTGGAGGATGTGGCCACCGTCAAGGACACCACGGCAGAACCCCGCGCGCTGGCATTGCTCAACGGCGTGTCGGTGGTGGGCTTTGAGATCACCCGGAGCAAGGGGGCCAGCGAGGTAGAAGTGGGCGCGGCTGTCAACGCGGCCCTGAAAGAGCTGAAAGAGCAGCACCCCGACATCGAACTGACCCAGGCCTTTGACTTTGTGAAGCCGGTGGCCGAGGAATTCGACGCCTCCATGACCATGCTGTTTGAAGGCGCCATTCTGGCCGTCATCGTGGTGTGGCTGTTCCTGCGCAATCTGCGGGCCACCTTTGTGTCGGCGGTGGCGCTGCCCTTGTCAGCCATTCCGGCCTTCATGGGCATGGCCTACCTGGGCTTTTCCATCAACACCGTCACGCTACTGGCTCTTTCGCTGGTGGTGGGTGTGCTGGTGGACGATGCGATCGTGGAAGTCGAAAACATCGAGCGCCACCTGAACATGGGCAAGACGCCCTACCAGGCCGCCATGGAAGCCGCAGACGAAATTGGTCTGGCGGTGGTGGCCACCACCTTCACCCTGATTGCGGTGTTTTTGCCCACCGCCTTCATGGCCGGCATTCCCGGCAAGTTTTTCAAGCAGTTTGGCTGGACGGCCGCCCTGGCGGTGTTTGCCTCGCTGGTGGTGGCGCGGGCCCTCACGCCCATGATGGCCGCCTACATCATGAAGCGCAGCCCGCGTGAGCACAAGGAGCCGTTCTGGATGGGCGCCTACCTGCGCGCCAGCAAATGGGCCTTGAAGCACCGCTGGATCACCATGGGCGCGGCCGGTGCCTTTTTTGTGGGCTCGCTGATGCTGATTCCCTTGCTGCCTACCGGCTTCATCCCGCCCGACGACAACTCGCAGACCCAGGTCTACATCGAGCTGCCGCCAGGCTCCACGCTGGCTCAAACCCGCGATGCCGCCGAAAAGGCGCGCCAGCTGCTGGGCAAGGTCGAGCATATCCAGAGCGTCTACACCACCATCGGTGGCGGCGCGGCGGGCTCGGACCCCTTTGCCCCCCCCGGCACCACCGAGGTACGCAAGGCCACGCTCACCGTGCTGCTGACCGAACGCGGCCAGCGCCCCCGCAAGCAGGGCATCGAGAACAACATCCGTACCGCCATGGCTGAGCTGCCTGGTGTGCGCAGCAAAGTGGGCTTGGGCGGCAGCGGCGAGAAATACCAGCTGGTGCTGAAGGGCGAGGATCCGCAGGCCCTGGCCACGGCGGCGGCGGCGGTCGAAAAAGACCTGCGCACCATTCCCGGACTGGGCAGCATCACTTCCAGCGCCAGCCTGATCCGATCCGAAATTGCGGTGCGCCCCGACTTTGCCCGTGCCGCCGACCTGGGCGTGACCAGTGCGGCCATCGGCGAAACCCTGCGTATTGCCACCGTGGGCGACTACGACAACTCGCTGGCCAAGCTCAACCTGAGCCAGCGCCAGGTGCCCATCATGGTCAAACTGGCCGACAGCGCTCGACAAGACCTGGACCTGCTGGGACGCCTGATGGTGCCCGGCGTTAAAGGCCCGGTCATGCTGAGCCAGGTGGCCACGCTGGAAATGACCGGTGGCCCGGCGGTGATCGACCGCCTCAACCGCTCCCGCAACATCACCTTTGAGGTGGAGCTGTCGGGCGCCCCGCTGGGTGATGTGGCTGCGGCAGTGGCCAAGCTGCCCTCCATTCAGGGGCTGCCCCCGGGCGTGAAGCAGCTGGAGCTGGGTGATGCCGAGGTGATGGCCGAGCTGTTTGCCAGCTTTGGCCTGGCCATGCTGACCGGTGTGCTGTGCATCTACATCGTGCTGGTGCTGCTGTTCAAGGACTTCCTGCATCCTTTCACCATCCTGGCGGCGCTGCCCCTGTCCCTGGGCGGTGCCTTTGTGGGTTTGTTGATCGCTGACAAGAGCTTCTCCATGCCCTCGCTCATCGGCTTGATCATGCTGATGGGCATCGCCACCAAGAACTCGATTCTGCTGGTCGAGTACGCCATCCTGGCGCGCCGTGGCCACGACGGCAGTGATGGCAATCCGGTGGTGGCACCGATGAGCCGCTTCGATGCCCTGATCGACGCCTGCCACAAACGCGCCCGCCCCATCGTGATGACCACCATCGCCATGGGCGCCGGCATGTTGCCCCTGGCGGTGGGTTGGGGTGCTGCCGACAGCAGCTTCCGCAGCCCCATGGCCGTGGCCGTGATCGGTGGCCTCATCACCTCCACCGTGCTCAGCCTCCTGGTGATCCCCTCGGTGTTCACTCTGGTGGATGATGTGGAGCACCTGCTGGGACGGGTGAAGAGATGGGTGAAGCGGGAGAAAGTGGGGGGGTGATTTCTCTCGGGGCGGGCGCCCCCGGTCTCAAACCCCAGTAAACACCGCTTCCCACAACGCCACAATGGCCGCACGCTCCACATCCAGCGTTTCAGGAGCTACCGCCGTGGGCTCTTCGTTCAGGCGGGCGTGGTGTTGCACCCGGCGCAGTTCGCGGTAGGCATCGGCTGCTGCGTGGCCGATGTTGTCGGGCAGCAGGCCTTGCTGCTGGGCACGTTCCAGCAGGGCGATGTTGCCCACGTTGTCTTGCAGGGCTGGGCAGCTGGCGGAGCGGGACAGCACCAGGTACTGCACCACAAATTCGGCATCCACCATGCCGCCGGGACTGTGCTTGACGTCGAACATTTCGCCGCGCACCGGGTGGGCCTGGCTGACCTTGTCGCGCATGGCGGCAATTTCGCGAGCCAGGTCGGCTGCCTCGCGCGGAGCTGTGATGACGGTGCGGCGCACCTCGTCAAAACGCTGGCGCAGGGCCTCGCTCCCCAGCACGCAGCGGGCGCGCGTCATGGCCTGGTGTTCCCAGGTCCAGGCGGTGTTTGAGCCGCGCTGCTGCTGGTAGTTGGCATAAGCCTCAAAGCTGGTGACCAGCAGGCCCGAGTTGCCATTGGGCCGCAGGGCGGTGTCGATCTCGTACAGGTCGCCCTCGCCGGTCTTGACGGTCAGCCAGTTGATCAGGCGGCGCACCAGGCCGGCATAGACCTCGCCGGCGCGTTCGTCATCGTCGTCGTAGACAAACACGATGTCCAGGTCACTGCCGTAGCCCAGTTCGATGCCTCCCAATTTGCCGTAGGCAATGATGGCGAACTGGTGATCTTCGCGGTGGCGGTTCTTGAACCGGGCCCAGCACCAGCGGGTGGTGATGCGCAGCACGGTTTCGGCCAGGGCGCTCAGGTCGTCTGCCACCTGCTCGACCGTCAGGCGACCCTCCACGTCGCGCGCCAGGGTGCGAAACACCTCGGCGTGATGCGCCCGGCGCAGCAAATTCAGCAGGCTTTCGTCATCGTCTTCGTGTGTGGTGCGCAGGGCGGCCAGTCGGCGTTCAAGCTCACCCTCAAACTCGACGGCGTCAAAACGCTCGCCCAGCATGTGGTTGTTGGCCAGTTCGTCGATCACGCCGGGGTGCTGGATCAGATAGCGCGCGGGCCAGCGCGCCGAGCCCAGCAAGCGCAGCAGGCGTTCATGCACCATGGGCCGCTCCAGCAGCAGTGCCAGATAGCTTTCGCGGCGCAACAGGGGTTCGATCCAGTCGGCGATGCGCACGGCGGCTTCTTCGGTCACGCGGCCATCGCGCACCCAGGCCCCCGTGCGTGCCACCAGCTGCACCAGGCGCTGGCGTGACTCCTCGCGCAGGGCCAGCACACGCGGGTGTTCACGCCAGGCTTCCACCCGCGCCCTGAAAGCCGCCGGCAGTTGGTTCAGGAGCTCATCGAAATCAGTGGCGCTGGCGCCATTCTTGTTTTTGCCGTTGCCATTGCAGCCCTTGCAGTCTGACTGACCACCGCCCAGCAACACGTCAAACTCTTGCGCCACGACCTCGCGGTGAGCATCCAGGGCGGCCAAAAAGGCGGCTGCGGTGGCAAAGCCCATGGCCTTCGCAACCCAGTTCAGGTCGCCATCCTGGGTGGGCAGCACATGGGTTTGCTGGTCGTCCAGGTACTGGATGCGGTGCTCCACCTGGCGCAAAAAGCTGTAAGCCGAGGCCAGCGCATCGGCAGTGGCCTCGGGCATGAGCGAGGCGCGGGCCAGGCGTTTGAGGGCGCTGATGGTGGGGCGGGTGCGCAGCTCGGGGAACTGCCCGCCGCGCACCACTTGCAGCAGCTGCACGATGAACTCGATTTCCCGGATGCCGCCGCGCGACAGCTTGACATCGTTGGTGCGCTCGGGCCGGCCGGCGCTGCGGCGGGCGGCATGTTCACGGATCTGCCGATGCAGCACACGCAAGGCATCGAACACGCTGTAATCAAGGTAACGCCTGAAGACAAAAGGCAGCACCACCTGGCGCAGCTGCAGGGCCGACTCGTCCTGCAAGGTGGCCAGCGGTGCGACCACCCGGCTCTTGAGCCAGGCGAAGCGTTCCCATTCGCGTCCCTGCACATGCAGGTATTCCTCCAATGCCCCCAGCGACACGGTGGCGGGGCCCGAGTTGCCGTTGGGCCGCAGGGCCAGGTCGACGCGGAAGACAAAACCGTGTTCGGTCACATCGCCCAGCAGGCTCTGAATAGCACGCACCGCCTTGCCAAAGTATTCCTGGTTGCTGATGCGGGCGCGACCGTGTTCGTTGCCGGCGGTGTCGCCATCCTGGTCGTAGACATAGATCAGGTCGATGTCGCTGGACACATTGAGCTCGCGCGCACCCAGCTTGCCCATGCCCACCACCCAAAGGCGTGCGGTTTGGCCATCGGGGCCGAGCGGGGCGCCGTGTAGGGCGGTCAGCTCCTGACAGGCATGGTTGCAGGCGAGGTCGATGGTGAATTCGGCCAGCACCGTCATGGCACCGGTCACATCGCGCACCGAGGCGCCTGCGTCACAGTCCAGCCGCAGCAAGCGTTCAAGCACCAGCTGACGCAAGATGCGCAGCGCGGCGCCCATGTCGGCACCACCGGCGCGCAGGGCCTGGTAGGCGCGGGTCATGCGGTCCCGGTCGGGCAAGCCTGCCTCCAGCACGGCCAGTTCTGCGCTGTAACGGCGGCTGATGCGCGCCGCGTAGCGCGAAAACGCGGACAGGCGTTCGGCGGGTTCAATGGCGACCGGCGTGCCGCTGGCGCCCATGGTGCTTGAACTCATGATGGTGCCCCTGGCACCCAGACATTGCGGGTCATAATTCTTGACACGTTTTGAATAGAAGATGGATCGTTCTCCGCCCACACCGTCGTCCTGGCTGAAGGCCGCCGCGGCCGCCGCCCGGTGGTCGCTGAGCTTGGTGCTGTGTGCCTGGGCTGTTTTTGCGCTGGTCTGGGCTGGCCTGCATTGGGTCATTGTGCCGCGAATCGATCAAATCCGCCCGCTGCTGGAGACTCGGGCCACGCAGCTGCTGGGGGCTCGGGTGCAGATCGGTGCCATCGCCGCCGAGTCCACCGGCACCCTGCCGTCTTTCGAGTTGAGCGATGTGCGCCTATTCGACACCCAGGGTCGGGAAGCCCTGCGTCTGCCGCGCGTGTTGGCCTCCTTGTCGCCGCGCTCGCTGCTATCGCTGAGCTTCGATCAGCTGCTGGTGGAGCGTCCGCATCTGGACATGCGGCGAACGGCAGGGGGTCGTCTGTTGGTGGCCGGACTGGATTTGTCACAGGCCTCAAATGACGATGGCCGCGCTGCGGACTGGTTCTTCTCTCAGCCCGAGCTGGTGGTGCGCCATGGCACCCTGGACTGGACCGACGAGCTGCGCGCGGCGCCACCGCTGGCGCTGAGCGATGTGGACCTGGTGGTGCGCTACCGAGCCCGGCGCCACAGTCTGCGCTTTGATGCCACTCCGCCCGCCGAATGGGGGCAGCGTTTTCGCCTGATGGCGGTGCTGCGCCAAGCCCCCTTGACTCTGGCCCATGGCCGTTGGCGGGAGTGGGAGGGCGAGCTCTATGCCGGTTTCGAGCAGATCGATCTGGCCAGACTGCGGCCCTATGTGGATCTGGGTGCGGACATTGCCCAGGGCCAGGGTGCCCTGCGTGCCTGGGCCGATGTGCGTCAGGCCGACATCACAGGGGCTACTTTTGACCTGGCGCTGAGCAATGTCGTGGCCACCTTGAAGCCGGGTTTGGAGCCGCTGCGCCTGCTGACGGTGGCTGGCCGCCTGGGGGGACATCAGGATCCGACGGGATTTGAGGTCGCCACCGAGGCCCTGCAATTTGTGACCGCCGACGGCCTGCGTTGGCCAGGCGGCAATGTGCGCCTGAATCACCGCTACGCTCAGGTCCAAGCCAAGACTGCAGCCGCAGGCGCTCGCACCGAGCTGCAGGCAGATCGCCTGGAACTGGCGGCATTGGGTCAGATCGCCCGGCGCATGCCCCTAGAGACCCAAGTGCATGCCGCGCTCGACCGCCACGCCCCGGCTGGGCTGGTGGATAGCTTGTCGGCGCGTTGGCAGGGCCCTCTGGAGGCACCGGAGCAGATCGAAGCCAAGGGCCGGGTGACCGGCCTCGCCTTCAATGCCGATGTCTCCCGCAAATTGCCTGGCGTGCAGGGCGCGACGGTGGATTTCGACCTGAGTCCCAAAGGCGGTAAAGCCAACCTGGCCATTGACAACGGTGCGCTGGTTCTGCCTGGGGTGTTTGAGGACCCGGTGCTGCCGCTGACGCGCCTGAACACCGAGTTGCGCTGGCAGGTGCAAGACGATCAGTGGACCGTGCAGTTGGCCAACACCCGGTTCAGCAACGCCGATGCGCAAGGCGAGCTGCAGGCTAAATGGCAGACTGCCAATCCGGCGCAGGCAGCCAACCGTTCGCGCTTCCCGGGGGTGCTGGATTTGCAGGGCAAACTGACCCGTGCCGATGCCACCCGGGTGCACCGCTACCTGCCCCTGGTGCTGGATGCCCCGGTGCGCCACTATGTGCGTGACGCGGTGGTGCAAGGCAGCTCGGGCAATGTGCAGTTCAAGGTGCGTGGCAACTTGTATGACATGCCCTTTTCCGATCCGCGTCGGGGTGAGTTCCGCATCAGCGCCTCCGTGCGCGATGGCGGTCTGGCCTACGTCCCCACCAGCCTGCAGTCACCCGGCGAGGCACCCTGGCCCGCCTTGTCCCAGCTGCAGGGCGATCTCGTGTTTGACCGCGCCAGCATGCAGTTCAAGGTCAGCAAAGGTCAGATGGGCCAGCTGCAATTGCTGCGTGGCGAAGCCCAGATTGCTGACCTAGAAAAAGCCAATCTTCTGACGGTGCAAACCGATGCCCGCGGCCCTTTGGCCGAGATGGTTCGGGTGGTCAACACCTCGCCGCTGGATGGCTGGACGGGCCAGGTGCTGCGCCAAGCCAGTGCCACTGGCACTGCCGACTTGCGCCTCAAGCTCAATCTCAGGCTGGCCGCACTCGAGAAATCCACCGTGCAAGGTGGCGTCACGCTGGCGGGCAACGACCTGCAAATGTCGCCCAGCACCCCCCGGCTGCAGCGGGTGCGCGGTAGCGTCAATTTCACCGATACCGGATTCACGCTGGCCGGCGTGCAGGCGCGCTTGCTGGGGGGTGAGGCCCGGCTGGACGGCGGCACGGTGCCTGGTGCCGTGGTCGGTACCGGTGTGGGTGCTGCATCGGCCGTGCGTGTCGTGCCCGATGTGGTCTTGCGAGCGCAAGGCCAGGTCACGGTGGACGGTTTGCGCCAGGCCAACGAGTTGGGGCCGTTGACTCAACTGACGCGCTTTGCCAGTGGCAGCACCAGCTACAACGCCGAGTACACCATCAGGAAAGGTCGGCCTGAGCTGCGTGTGAACAGCAACCTGAGCGGGCTGGCGCTGAACCTGCCAGCGCCCTTGAACAAAGCCGCAGAAGCCACGCTGCCGCTGCGCATCGAGCAATCGGCTCTGCCAGAGAGTAAATCCACTTCCACCCCCACCCCCGCCACAGCGACCCCCACCCCGCTGGAGCAATGGCGGGTGGACCTGGGGCCCTTGTTGTCACTGGTCTATGTGCTGGACAACAGTGGCAGGACCACGCGGGTCGTTCGTGGCGGCATTGCCATGGGCCTGTCCGGTGATGAGCGGCCGGTGTTGCCCGATGCCGGTGTGGTGGCCAACGTCAGGTTGAGTCGCATCGATGTCGATGCCTGGGAGCGGGCCCTGGCGCAGCCCGGTCGGGGGGGTGATGCAGGGGGTGGCCTGCCGACCTCGGCGCAAGCCTACTTGCCCACCAGTCTGGCCGTGCGAGCCGACGCGCTGGTGGTGGACCGCCGCCAACTCAATGATGTGGTGGCCGGCGGGTCGCGCGACGGCCTGACCTGGCGCGCCAACATCGATGCACGTGAGCTCAACGGCTATGCCGAGTACCGCCAAGGCGCGGCGGGCAACCCGGGTCGGGTCTATGCCCGACTGGCCCGCCTGACGCTGGAGCCCAGTGCGGTGAGCGATTTCGAGTCCCTGCTGGATGAGCAACCCGCCAGCGTGCCGGCACTGGATATTGCGGTGGATGACTTCGAGTTGCGGGGCAAGCGCCTGGGCCGGGTGGAGATAGAGGCCATCAACCGCGGTGGCTCCGGCAATGAGTCGCGAGAGTGGCGGCTGAACAAATTCAACATCACCGTGCCCGAGGCCAAATTCGCCGCAACCGGCCATTGGGTGGCAGTGGCTGCCCAAAAAACGGCAACGAAAGCCACGAATGAGCGCCGCAAAACGGTGATGGACTTCAAGTTGGATATCGCCGACTCGGGCCTGTTGCTGGCTCGCATGGGCATGAAGGATGTCGTGCGCCGTGGCCAGGGCAAGATGCAGGGCCAGATCACCTGGATGGGTTCTCCCCTGTCGCCCGACTACCCCAGCATGGGTGGCAAGTTCAACGTGGCGATCGAATCGGGCCAGTTTTTGAAGGCCGACCCAGGTCTGGCCAAGCTGCTGGGGGTGTTGAGTCTGCAGTCCTTGCCACGGCGCTTGCTGCTCGATTTCCGGGATGTTTTCAGCGACGGCTTTGCGTTTGACAGCTTGCGTGGCGACATCGGCATCGATGCGGGCATGGCCAGCACCAGCAACCTGCAAATGAAAGGCGTGAACGCGGCCGTGATGATGGAGGGCCGCGCAGACATTGCCCGCGAAACGCAAAACCTGCGCGTGCTGGTGGTGCCAGAGTTGAACGCAGGCACGGCCTCCCTGCTGGCGTCTGCCTTCAACCCCGCAGTGGCCCTGAGCACTTTTGTGGCCCAGTACATCTTGCGCAAGCCGCTGATGGAGGCGGTCACGCAAGAGTTCACTGTGGACGGCACCTGGACCAACCCCAAGGTCACCCGAGTGGACTGAAGTGCCTCTGAGTCCAGCTTCTGCTACTGGCCTGGATCGCCTGGCACCCGGTCGTCCACGCTGGTTGCTCTGGGCGGTGCTGGTGCTGCTGGTGGCTGTCTTGCTGGGTACGCTGATCTGGCTGGCCGGGCGCTACGAGGCCGAGCGGGTGCAAGGGCAGCTGGAGCTCGACGCCACCGAAGCCGTGGGCGAGCTGCGCAGTGGCATGTCGCGCAATCTGCAAAGCCTGCAGACCTTGCAAATCAACGACCCCAGCCCCAATGCCTGGACCATCGATGCCGCCTCCATCTTGCGTGAACACCGCGAGCTGGTCCGGCTCGAATGGCGCGACGAGGGCCTGCGCATCCGCTCCGTGGTCGATACGCCTTTTCAACCGGATTTGTTCGAACGCATGGGGCGCGACAGCGCCCAGTCGGATGTGCAGCAAGCCTGTGTGGCTGCTCAGCGCTTGAGTGGTCCGGCCTATGCTCCCAGCTATTTTTTGCCCACCAACAACGGCATGGGCGTCGAGCTGATGGAAATGTGCCTGCCCCTGGTCAGCAGTGGCCGTCGGGTGGGCTTTCTGGTGGCCAGCTACTCCTTGCAGGGCCTGCTGGACGAGCTCTCCACCCGTCAACCCATGCGCAATCACGAGATCTCGCTGACAGAGGGGGACGGTACCCGGCTGGCCGTGTGGGGGGCCCAGCGCCGTGGCAGCCGCGTATTCACCGCCCAGCAGTTGCTGGACTTGCCCGGTGGCACCACCCTGGTGCTCAGGCTCAACAGCTGGCGCCAGGCGCCCGACTTCTTTCCCAATCTGCTGACGGCACTGGTGGCCGCCATGACGCTGGCTTTGGTATCCATCCTGGCCCTGCTGGCCAACGACATGCGCCATCGCCAGCGCGCCGAGCGCGACCTGGCCGATGCACTGGCTTTTCGCAAGGCCATGGAGGACTCGCTGGTCACCGGGCTGCGAGCCCGCGACCTGCGAGGCCGTATTACCTATGTCAACCCGGCCTTTTGCGAGATGGTGGGTTTTGAGGCGGCCGAGCTGCTGGGTCATGGCGTACCCGCCCCCTACTGGCCGCCGGAACTGGTGGATGAATACCAGCAACGCCAGGCGATTCGGTTGGCTGGCAATGTGCCGCCACGCGAAGGCTATGAGTCCGTCTTCATGCGCAAGGACGGCACCCGCTTTCCGGTGCTCATCATCGAGGCACCGCTCATCAATGCGCAGGGGGTTCAAACCGGTTGGATGAGCGCCTTTGTGGACATCAGCGAGCAGCGCCGGGTGCAGGAGCTGTCGCGCGCCAGCCACGAGCGTCTGCAGGCCACCGCCAGGCTGGCCATGGTGGGGGAGATGGCTTCGCTGCTCAGTCACGAACTCAATCAGCCCCTGGCAGCCATTTCCAGCTACGCTACCGGATCGGTCAATTTGCTGCAGGACCCCGCCACCGATGTGGACGGTCTCAAGGCGGATCTGGCCTTGCCACTGCAGCGCATTGCCGAGCAGGCCGAGCGCGCAGGCCGCGTGATCAAGAGCGTGCATGACTTTGTGCGCCGACGAGAGCAGGCGCGCGAAGCCGTGACGGCGCAGGCCCTGCTGGATGCCATCTTGCCGCTGGTCAGCCTGCAGGCCCGCAAGCTGGGCGTGCAGGTCGACACCGTGTTGTGGCCCGACCTGCCAGCGGTGCTATGCGACAAGACCATGGTGGAACAAGTGATCTTGAACCTGGCGCGCAATGCCATGCAGGCCATGGAGCAGGTCAGCGACGATGCGCGGGTATTGACCCTGAGCGTGGCGCTGGCGCCCCCAGAGGGGACGGAACCCAGGGTGCAGTTTTCGGTGGCGGACCGCGGGCCCGGCATTTCCGAGAACGTGCAGCAGCAGCTGTTCACGCCGTTTTTCACCACCAAGGCCGAAGGCATGGGCCTGGGTCTGAGCCTGTGCCGCACCGTCGTCGAGCAGCATGGCGGCACCCTGGAATATGCTTCCAACGCGCCGCGCGGAACCGTGTTCACCTTCAGTTTGCCGGCGGCACCGCTGGCATAAGATGCGCGCATGCAACCCATCAAAGACGCCCGCATTTACATCGTGGATGACGACGCCAGCGTGCGCGATGCGCTGGCCTGGCTGTTGCGTTCGCGCCGCCTGAGCAGCGAACAGTTCGACGGGGCCGATGCTTTCTGGTCTTTGATGGAGACGGGCTTTCAGCTCAGTCAGCCCAGTTGCCTGCTGCTGGATGTGCGCATGCCGGGCATGAGCGGTCTGGCGCTGTTCGAGCGGCTGGTCGAGCGTGGTTTGCACCAGGGTTTGCCGGTGATCTTTCTGACCGGCCATGCCGACCTGCCCACCGCTGTGGCTGCCGTCAAGCGCGGAGCCTTTGACTTTTGCGAAAAGCCGTTCTCAGACAACGCGCTGGTCGACCGCATCGAGCAGGCACTGGCCCAATCGCAGTCGGTGCTGGACCTGCAGCGGACGCAGGCGGCGTTGCAGCAGCGTCTGGCTGAGCTCACCGAGCGCGAGCGCGATGTGATGCGCCTGGTGGTCGAGGGCTTGCCCAACAAACTCATTGCCGACCAGCTCGACATCAGCGTGCGCACGGTGGAAGTGCACCGCTCGCGGTTGTTTGAAAAAATGGATGTGAAATCGGCCGTGGAGCTGGCCAATGTGTTGCGTGGCGCCTGAGCCCGAAGGCCGTGGCCGGATCCCTCAGTCCTTGGGGGCGCCGCGACCGTCACCTGGGTCATCCGCAGCTGCCGGAGCTGTGTCGTGCTGGCCTGGCAACTCGCCCTTGTCTCGGCCTGAAAACATGGTCCACCAGACAATCAACACCAGCAGCACCAAGGCGCCCAATGCTTCCAGCAACAACAAACTCATGACACAACTCCTACGCACCTGGATGATGGCCTGGATTTTAGGAAGCCTGGCCGCCTGCGGCAGTCTGCCCGAGTCCGAGCCCTTGCAAACCGAGGTGCCAGTGAAGTCGGCTTTGCCCGGCCAGGCTGCGCAGGGCCTGCCTGCGGATGACGCACCCCTACCGGCCCCGATGGTGCGCGCCAAAAGCCAGTGGACGCCCGTGCGCTGGGCCGACTTGCCCGGCCTCACCGAAGACCCGCTGTTTGAAGCCTGGAACGCCTGGATCAAGAGCTGCGAGCGCCCGGGGCCTGCGTTCGCCCCCCTGTGTGCCGAGGTGCGCCAGCTCAGCATTGGCCAGGTTGAGGAGCAGCGCCACTGGATGATGACGCGCCTGCAGCCCTACCGGATTGAGCCCCCGGCGGGCATGCCGGCCAGCGAGGGCTTGCTCACCGGCTACTACGAGCCCCTGCTGGAGGCCCGTCGCCTGCCTGCCCCTGGTTTTACGGTGCCCCTGTACCAGCCGCCGGCGGGCCTGGCTCAGCGCAAGCCCTGGTTCACCCGGCAGGAGATTGACACCCGCGCCGACGTACAAGCCCAGTTGCAGGGCCGTGAAATCGCCTACCTGGCTGACCCGGTCGATGCGCTGATTTTGCAGATTCAAGGCTCGGGGCGGGTGCGTATCACCGAGGCCGACGGCAGTCAGCGCCTGGTGCGCCTGGCCTTTGCCGGCTCTAACGAGCAGCCGTACAAGAGCGTGGGCCGCTGGCTGCTCGACCAGGGCGCGTTGCGTGATGCCTCGTGGCCCGCCATACGCGCCTGGACCCAGGCCAATCCCGGGCGCGTGAACGACATGCTGTGGAGCAACCCGCGCACCGTGTTTTTTCGGGAAGAGGCCTTGTCAGACCTGAGTGCTGCCTTTGGCCCGCGCGGTGCGCAAGGCGTGGCCTTGACGCCGGGCCGCTCGATTGCGGTGGACCCGGGCAGCATTCCCTATGGCACGCCGGTCTGGCTGTCCTCCAGTGGCCCGGTCACATCGCTCAACCGCCTGGTGTTGGCGCAAGACACCGGCAGCGCCATCACCGGTGCGGTGCGGGCCGACTACTTTGCCGGCTGGGGGGCTGAAGCTGGCGAGCTGGCCGGGCGCCTGAAGCAGCCGCTCCGGCTCTGGGCCTTGTGGCCCCGATGAGTGGGGCCTCTATGCAAGCTTTGCTGAGTGCCATCGCCAAGATGGCTCTGCCCCACGATGCCCAGCGCATTTTTCATGGCCGCGGTGGACTGCATCCTGGCTGCGAGCACTGGGTGTTGGACGCTTATCCGCCGGTCTGGTTGCTGACCAGCTTTGTGCCCGTGGCCGAAGATGAACTGGCTTCCATTCACGCTGCACTGGCTCAACGTTTGAAAGAGTTGGCACCCGAACAGTCGCTGAACCTGGTTTTTCAGTGCCGGTACGAGGGCCGAAGCGAGACCCGATTGCTGGCCGGCAGCGTGCCCGACCCCCATGTGGTGAGCGAGCAGGGCGCGCGCTTTCGGGTGCATGTGCTCCGGGGGCAAAACCACGGTCTGTTTCTGGACATGGCCGAGGGCCGTCGCTGGGTGCGTGAGTACGCCCGGGCCCACCCGGGCATCAAGGTGCTCAACCTGTTTGCTTACAGCTGCGCGTTCTCGGTGGCCGCCTTGCAAGGCGGTGCCCGGCAGGTGATCAACATGGACATGAGCCACGGCGCTCTGGCCATAGGCCAGCAAAACCACCAGCTCAACGGTTTGACGACGGGAGCCAGCTTTCTGGCGCACGACATCTTCACCTCCTGGGGCAAGATCACCCGCAGCGGGCCCTATGAGCTCATCATTCTGGGTCCGCCCAGCTACCAAAAAGGCAGCTTTGTGGCCACCAAGGATTACGCCCGCCTGATGCGGCGCTTGCCCGACCTGCTGGCCCCCGACGGACGCGCCCTCTTGTGCCTGAACGCCCCCGAGCTGGGGCAGGCCTTCCTGCAAGAGCAGATGCAGACACAGGCGCCCGCGCTGGTGTTTGAACAACGCTTGCCCAACCCGCCGGCCTTTGCTGATGTCTCGCCACAGCGTGCACTCAAGGTGCTGGTCTACCAGGCGCCCGTCAGTACCGGTGCATGCTGAAACTCCTGAATGACGAACCATGAAAGCTGATTTACTGGCACTGTCTGCCATTGCCCTGTGGGGCACCCTGGCGCCCTTGGGTGTTCGACTCGCCCACATTCCCCCTTTTCTGCTGACAGGGCTGGGCCTGCTGGTGGGTAGCCTGATCGCGCTGCCCCTGGCTCGCTTTCGGCTGCGCCAGTGGCAAGTGCCCATGCCCACCTTGCTGGTGGGCATCTATGGCCTGTTTGGCTTTCACTTTTTGCTGTTCATGGCCTTGCGCCTGGCGCCGGCGGTGGAGGCCAACCTCATCAACTACCTGTGGCCCCTGGGCATGGTGGTGCTGGCCCCCTTGTTTTTGAAAGGCCTTGCGCTGCACACACGCCATGTGGTGGCTGCACTCATCGGCTTTGCCGGCGCGGCCATTGCCATTCTGGGCCGGGGTGCTTCGGGCGAGGCCAGCCTTGGGTTTCAAAGCGGCTATGTGCTGGCGCTGGCGTCGGCCTTTGTCTGGGCCAGTTACTCCCTGCTGACCCGGCGCCTGCCGGCGTTCCCCACGTCAGCGGTAGGCGGCTTTGCGGCGGCTTCGGGACTGTTGTCGCTGGCCTGTCATGCCGTGCTGGAACCCTCTGTGGCCCTGAGTAGCCAGGACCTGCTGCTGATCGCGCTGCTGGGCCTGGGGCCACTGGGCGGGGCCTTCTTTTTGTGGGATGCTGCCATCAAGCTTGGCGACACCCGGCGCATCGGCCTGCTGGCCTTTGCCACGCCCATCCTCTCGACCGTGCTGTTGTTGCTCACCACCGGGCAACCGCTGCAATGGAATGTGGCTGTTGCCGCCGCTCTGGTGGTGGGGGCGGCGGTGTGGGGGAGTCGGTAGCCGCAGTCCCCCACGGGCGATGTTGCTCAGGCCGACTTTCCTTCGGTGCGCTCATACCAGCCCTTGCTGCGGTTGACGATGTTCACCACCAGCAGCATCACCGGCACTTCAATGAGCACGCCCACCACAGTGGCCAGAGCCGCGCCCGAGTTAAAACCGAACAGGCTGATGGCAGCGGCCACAGCCAGTTCGAAGAAGTTGGAGGCGCCAATCAAGGCTGACGGGCAGGCCACGTTGTGCTTTTCGCCCACAGCTCGGTTGAGCCAGTAGGCCAAGGCGGAGTTGAAGAACACCTGGATCAGGATGGGGACGGCCAAGAGGGCGATGACCAAGGGTTGCTTCAAAATGGCCTCGCCTTGAAAGGCAAACAGCAGCACCAGAGTGGCAAGCAACGCAGTGATGGACCATGGGCCCATCAACGCCATCACCTTGTCAAAGCGAGCTTGCCCCTTACCCAGCAAAGACTTGCGCAGCCACTGCGCCAGGATCACCGGCAACACGATGTAGAGGATCACGGAAGTCAGCAATGTGTCCCAGGGCACGGTGATGGCCGACAGGCCCAGCAGGAAAGCGACCAGCGGTGCGAAAGCAACCACCATGATGCTGTCGTTGAGCGCCACCTGGGAGAGCGTGAACAGCGGATCGCCATGGGTCAGTCGGCTCCACACAAACACCATGGCTGTGCACGGGGCCGCCGCCAGCAGGATGAGACCTGCGATGTAGCTGTCGATCTGGTCGGTTGGCAGGAGTGGCGCGAACCAGTGGCGGATGAACAGCCAGCCCAGGAAGGCCATGGAGAACGGCTTGACCAGCCAGTTCACAAACAGCGTGACGCCTATGCCTTTGACGTGCTTGCGCACTTCACCCAGCGCGCCGAAGTCCACCTTGACCAGCATCGGAATGATCATCACCCAGATCAGCAAGCCCACTGGAAGATTCACCTGGGCGATCTCCATTCGGCCCACCGCCTGGAACACGCCTGGAAAGAACTGCCCCAACGCGATGCCGGCCACGATGCACAGGAATACCCACACCGTCAGGTACCGCTCAAAGACGCTCATGGGGGCGCCTGCCGCCTGCTCGGCGGTTACTTCACATTGCACGTTCATGGCCGTTCTTCAGTGCGATGCGAGTTCTCGCGCGGAGCCTTGCAACACGGCCTTTTGTAGCTTGTCGGTCGGCAGATTGATCAGCAACTCCATGCGTCGCTTGATCGCATGCATCGTCTGCCGAAAAGCTTCGAGCTTGGCTTCGTCGGGCGCATCGCCTTCGGACGGATCGGGATAGCCCCAGTGTGCGGTTGCGGGGTGTCCTGGCCAGATGGGGCAAACCTCGCCCGCAGCGTTGTCGCATACCGTGATGATCAGATCCATCTGGGGTGCACCGGGCGTCGCAAACGCATCCCAGCTTTTGCTGTGCAGGCCTTCGATGGCGATGCCTGCCTTTTGCAGAACTTGCAGCCCCAGGGGGTTGGGTTGCTGGTTTTCGCGCGGGCTGCTACCCGCTGAATAGGCCTTGAATCTGCCATTGCCCATTGCATTGAGCAAAGCTTCTGCCAGGATGCTGCGCGCCGAGTTGTGGGTGCAGAGAAAGAGAACATTCAGTGGGGCGTTGGATGTGGTCATGGTGGTTTCCTTGGGTTTAGCAACCGCAGCTTGTCGCCTCGGGAGCCAAACAGCTCGTTCCCTGGCAGCAGTTTTCAGTGAGGTAAGCGAGCAGTTCATTCATCGTGTCGATCGAGGCCCGGTAAATCAGGTTTCTGCCTTGGCGCTCTTGGCTGATCAGCCCTGCATGTGCCAGCTCCTTGAGATGGAACGAAAGCGTGTTGCCCGCTACTTGGAGTTGATCCGCCAGCGCTCCGGGGGTCAGCCCCTCATGGCCCGCAACGACCAGGGCGCGGAAAACGCGCAGACGGACTTCTTGGGCCAATGCGGCCAAGGCTTGGACAACGTGAGATTCTTTCATGAAGCAACTATACAACGATTGTTGAAATGTTTGAGAGCCATGCTCAACGGAGCATCGAGCCGCAGGACTTCCCCTCTACGCAACAGTTGACATATTTCTGTCACTTTTTTGCCGTCAAACCTTCATATCAGAATTGTGAAATAGCGCTTCTTTTCAGGGAGCCTTTCCATGTCCAGTCACGATCACGATGAAATTTGCAACGACAGCGACAACGCCCACTTTCAGGACGTTCTTCAGCAGTCCCTGAGCAATCCGGCACGCCGTAGCCTGTTGCGCGGCGGTCTGGGTCTGGCCGGTCTGGCCATGCTGCCCGGTTGCGCCACCGTGGCCAGCCAGATGGCTGCCACACCCAAGGGTCTGGGATTCGCGTCGGTCGAGAAAAGCCTGCTCGACGACGTGATTCTTCCCCCCGGCTACCAGTACAGCGTGCTGCACGCCACCGGCGATTCGCTTGACCCCGCCTTGGCCGCGTTCTCCAACAAGGGCACGGAAGCTGACGACTGGTCGCGTCGGGTGGGCGATCACCATGACGGCATGGACGTGTATTACATCGATGCACAGGGCAAATACTCCGACAAGGAAACGTCTCGTGCGGTGCTGTGCGTCAACCACGAAAGCTCGGCCGACTCCCATTTCCTGCACCCCAATGGTCAAACTTCCAATGGCGTGAACGGCAAGAAATTTGACCAGTTCGGCATGTGGGATCTGGGCAACCGTCCAGAACTCGAGGTGCTCAAGGAAATCAACTTGCATGGCGTGTCCATCGTGGAAATCGTCAAAACGGCACAAGGCTGGCGCGTCAAGCAGGATTCGCCTCTGAATCGCCGCATCACGGCACAAACCCCCGTGCGTATCAGCGGCCCGCGCGCGTCGATCGACGGCATTCGCAACTACATGGTGACCCGTTGGGATGGCGTCGGTTCGATGAGCCGTGGCACCCTGAACAACTGCGGCCATGGCAAGACGCCTTGGGGCACCTACCTGGCCTGCGAAGAAAACTGGGCGACCTATTTCCAGTCCACCGCAGGTGCAGCCTTGTCTGCCAACGACGTGGCTTCGCGCAAGCGCTATGGCGTGGCCTCTGCCCCCGCAGCTGCAGGTGCCAAGCTGTCGAACAGCCAGGGTTGGCACACCGTGTCCGCCACTGACGACCGCTTCGCACGCTGGAACCTGGCTGCCTTGGGCGCTAGCGCCGACAAGGATTTCCGCAACGAGGCCAATACCTTCGGCTTCACCGTCGAGATCGACCCCCTCAACCCCAACGCCACGCCCGCCAAACGCACGGCCATGGGGCGTTTTGCCCACGAAGCCGCAGTATGCGGCACTCCCAAAGCGGGCGAGCCCTTGGCTTTCTACATGGGCTGCGACTCGCGCAATGAGTACATCTACAAGTTTGTGAGTACTGCCGTTTGGGATCCGCGCGATGTGGGCGGTGGCATGCCCGCTGGCGACAAGTACCTGAGCGAAGGCAAGCTGTATGTGGCCAGGTTCAATGCCGACGGCAAAGGCGAGTGGCTGGAATTGAATGTGGCCGATGCCCGCATCGCCAATCACGCCGCATTCAAGTTCAGCAGCCAGGCCGATGTGTATGTGAACACCCGTATCGCAGCCGATGCCGTGGGTGCCACCAAGATGGACCGGCCCGAGTGGGGCGCAGTGAACCACCAGAACGGGGAAATCTACTTTTCCTTGACCAACAACAGCGCCGCTAACCGCACGCCAGCCAAGGTGGACGCGGCCAACCCCCGCGCATACATGGACATGGACGGCAAGAAGTCCGCAGGCAACCCCAACGGTCACATCATCCGTTTCAAGGAAGACGGCAGCCGTTCGACGGCCAAGGGTTTCATGTGGGATATTTTTGTCTTCGGTGCCGAAGAAGACATGGCCGATGCCAACTTGTCTGGCCTGAGCGCCAAGAACGCGTTTTCTTCGCCTGACGGTTTGTGGTTCAGCAAGGCCACGGGTATCTGCTGGATCCAGACCGACGACGGTGCCTATACCGACGAAACCAATTGCATGATGTTGGCCGCCATCCCTGGCCACGTGGGCGATGGTGGCAAGGTCACCGTGAAAAACAAGATGGTCGTCAATGGTGCGGAGCAGACCGGCACCCAGGACACCTTCATCGGCGCCGCATTGGGTGATGCCAAGTTGCGCCGCTTCCTGGTGGCGCCCAAAGGGGCTGAGGTGACCGGCATCACCGAAACCGCCGATGGCCGCACGCTGTTTGTCAACATTCAGCATCCTGGCGAGTTGTCCAAGCCGCTGTCGTCGGGCGATGCACCGCAAAGCATGTGGCCAGGCAACCAGGGCTATGGCCCGCAAGGTCGCCCACGCTCCGCCACCATCGTCATCACCCGCAAGGATGGTGGCCTGATCGGCCTGTAAGGTGAGCCGGGCTGGACTGTATTGCAACAGTTCAGCCTATTGAAGCTGTTTATTTGAGCCTTTCTTCGCCAGTCGAGTAAAGGCTTTTTTATTGGTTCCGTTCATCTGGGCTGATGTGCGGCCTGATGATCAATTCGATGTCATCAATTCATCTTCAAATCTTCATGGCGGTGACACATGAAGCAGGCAAATTAGACCTGTTTCTTGTCCTGCCGAGGGCAGTCTCCATTGACCTTGGCCCCCTCTTATCGGAGATGATTGATGACCCAAGCCTTTCAAACCTCGCGCCGTAAAGCTCTGCAATTGTTTGCGGGCGTGCCCCTTTTGCCACTATCAGCCTCACTTGGCTCAGCTGGTTTGCTGTCTGCCTGCGGCGGTGGTTCTGACCCAGTGAGCACCGCCACGATCACAGGTGTCACCTTTAACAACATGGCCGCTCCGGCATCTGTGGCTGACCGCGCCACCACGTTCACGAATGCCACGATTTCTGTTGCTTACTCTGACGGAACATCAAAAACTCAAAACCTGGCTTACAACGCTATCTATAAAACTGGAGATGAATTTACACGCCCCGATGGCGGTGCTGTGATCGCTGGTGGTTACTACTACCCAGATGGCACCACACCCATACTCGACATTTCTGGCACAACTGCAGAGCAGTTTTACTCTGATTGCCCAGACGGTACCTCCTTGCTCAAACTTCAAAACCCATCTGTGGCAGGAATCAGTGGGAACACCGTATTTGCGGTAACCCAGTTTGAGTACAAAAACGTAGACAACGCTGGCAACAGCATGTACGGCAAGTTGCCCTCTCCCATAGGTATTGCGACCTTGGATCAGAACAAGACAACTGGTGCACTATCGGTCAAGCACTACTACAACGTACCTACACAAGATGTGCATGGCCTGTGGATCACTTGCGCTGCAAGCCTTTCTCCATGGAATACCCATCTTTCCAGCGAAGAATATGAGCCAGATGCCTGGAAACTTGATCCTGCGAATATTGCTGCAAATTCAGCTGACAGTGGCGTTATTCAGTTCAAGGCATTCAGCCAAAACACGTTCGGCAGCGAAACTGCTGCAAAGCCCTACCACTACGGCCATGTCCCGGAAGTGACTATCAACCCTGACGGCACTGGCAGCATCAAGAAGCACTACTGCATGGGTCGTATTTCTCGTGAGCTGGTCGAGGTAATGCCTGACAATCGCACGGTGCTGATGGGTGATGATGCATCTGGCGGCGGTGTTTTTATGTTCGTTGCTGACATTGCTGGCGAGTTGTCATCGGGCACGCTCTACGTCGCGCAAGTTGCATCGACTAGCACGCTGAACGGTGGGGCGTTCAATCTGACCTGGATTGAGCTGGGTCATGCCAACAGTGTTGAGATCGAGGCAATGGCGAACACGCTGACTGCAGCAAACATCATGGATGTTAAGACTGCCGATCCCGTTGATGCTGCCTATACCAAGATCAATTTCGGCAACGGTTATCAGTGGGTGAAATTTGTCTCGGGCAAAGAAAAAGCAGCCGCCTTTTTGGAGACCCGTCGATACGCTGCCAAGATGGGTGGCACCATGGAGTTCAGCAAGTTTGAGGGCGTTACGGTCAACGCCAAAGACAAACTGGCTTACTTTGCCGTTGCTGAAATCCGTGACACGATGAAGGTAAATGCAGGTGCTGCTACCGACTTAATCGGATTGCCTGAAAACAAGGCTGGTGCGGTCTATCAAGTTGTCTTGGGTACCGATGCAACCATTGGTAGCGACTGGGTGCCTAAGAGCATGTCTGTGCCCCCTGCGTTGCTCGGTGAAACCATGACGGCAGATGCTGAAAGCAACACGTCTGTAGTGGACAAAATCTCTAATCCTGACAACGTGAAGTTTTCGGAAGCGATGCGTACGTTGTTCATTGGTGAAGACTCCGGTCGTCACCTCAACAATTTTGTTTGGGCCTACAACGTCGACACATTGAAGTTGTCTCGCATCCTTTCAGCCCCTGCTGGTGGTGAGTGCGTCTGCTTGCAGGCAGTGGATGATCTAAATGGATTTGCATACGTCATGTCTGGTTTCCAGCACCCCGGAGATTGGACATTCGCTTCCGTCTCCAACCCAGCTCTGGCAGGCCTAGAGGCGGCAGTTAAAGCAAATTGGGGTGACAAGAAGAAGGCTGCTGTGGGTTACATCAGCGGTATCCCAGCGCTTTGATGACTGATCGATCTTGAGGCGAAGAACCCCTTTTCAGGGGTTTTTCTACTTCTCTGCCCCATGCAATTGCGATTTAGCAGCGAGTTTGGTTTTGCCATATTTCTGCAAATTTTTGCAATGAACATGCACAAGCCATATGGCAATCGATTCCTTTCTGCAGCCTTCAAGCAGGCTCCTCAATATCTTTTTTATGTGATGGGATTCAACAATGAAACTGAGTCAAGTAGCTGCTGCGGCAGCGATCGTTAGCCAGCTGGCAGCCTGCGGCGGTGATGATGTCGTCAACGGCGTATTTCTCGACTCTGCCGTCCAGGGCGTGGCTTACAAAACCTCTGGCGGACAAACTGGTACGACCGATGCACGCGGCGGCTATACCTGTTATGCCGGCCAAACGATGACTTTCAGCATCGGTGCTGCTGTGTTGGGCACTGTGGCCTGTGATGAAGCGGCGACACCGCTGGAGTTGGCCGGTACCACTGACATCAATGCTGTTTCCGTGGTGAATCGTCTGGTATTTCTCCAGTCGTTGGACAAGGATGACGACGCCAGCAACGGCATCGAGATCTCATCAGATGTTGCCAAGGCGATGAAATCACTCGACTTCTCCAAAAAGGACACGGATTTCACCGTTGAGATGACGGCCGCGTTGCCACTGGACCTGAAAGATAAGTTTGGCAAATCATACGAGGGCAGAGATGTCAGCTCGAAGCGTCGTGACAGCGCCAAGGAACACTTCTCTGGCACTCTGGCTGGCCTGGGTCGCAATGAGGCTGCCCGCGAGGTGACCGACACCGTTGCAGGGAAGGTGGCGATCACAAGTTTTACCCTGAAGGCGGCTGACTCTCTTTTCGTTCCCTATCCAGGCAGCAATGCGGACATTGCTCAAGATTTTCCCAAGGGTTTTTACCCCGCAGCAGGCTCAGGTCTGGCTTACAAAGGTAAGGATGCCGACGGCAACCTGTTGTTCCTGGGCATCACTGATCGTGGCGCCAACGGCGATGGTCCCAAAGGCACCTGGAGCGATGGAGCCAACAGCTACAGTGCCAGCAAAGTGTTTCCTGCGCCTGCGTTTGCGCCGTCAATCGGTTTGATTACGGTCGGTAAGGACGGTGCTGTGCTCAAGTCTCTGTCGCCCCTAATGGCTACACCCTCGACCAAAGTGACAGGCTTGCCGCTGTCCACTGGCGCTGTTGGCGCTACGGGCGAAATCGCACTGACCGACACCATGACCGCCTTTAATCCGGTAACCGCCGGATTTGACGCCAACGGCCTGGATACCGAGTCTTTGGTGATTGACAAGGTGCGCAACGTGTTGTGGACCTCGGACGAGTATGGTCCCTTCATTGTGAAATTGGATCCCACAAGCTATGAGGTGAAAGCCAAGTATGGTCCAGGCACCGGTTTGCCGGCTGTGCTGGCCAAGCGTCGCCCGAACCGTGGCATGGAAGGTCTGGCACTGGATGATGCAGGTAAGCTGCATGGGTTCTTGCAAAGCCCGATTGACGCTGGCAAAGCTACTGACGCTTCCGACATGGATGGCGACAGTGACAGCACTGACAAGGTCAATTTGAAAGACTACGCTCAGTTTGCCCGCTGGGTAGAGTTTGATCCAGATAGCGTGACCACCAAGACTTATGCTTATCCCCTGACTTATGCCTATGCTGCAACGGGGGGCAAATGGGACCGCAATCGCACTGGAAGCGCCAAGCTGGGGGACATGGCGTCCTTGGGCCAGGGCAAGTTTCTGGTCATAGAGCAGGGAAGTGGCACCAATGCCGATGGAACCAGTGCTCTGTCTGTCCACAACTACCTGATGCTGGTTGAAGTGCCTGCTGATGTCACCGACATCTCTGCTGACGATCAAAAACTGGAAGCCAATAGCATTGACGGTAGTACCGTATCTGTACATGCCTGGAGCAGCGTTAAGACACTCAAGAAAACCCTGCTGATGGACCTGAATGCCGCAGGCTGGGTGGCAGAGAAGGCGGAAGGCTTGACGCTGGTTGATGCGAACACGATCGCGCTGATCAACGACAACGACTTCGGGGTGCGTACCCAGTTGTTTGACGTGAACGGCAAAGCGGTCGACGGCAGCATTGAGGACTGTACCGTGAATGCACTGGGTCAGATTACAGACGCCGGCAACGGTACCTGCGCTGCTGGTGCGGTCACGGCCCGCCTCACGCGTGGTGCGGATGCAGAGCGACCCACGCGCCTGTGGTTCATCAAATTCCCTAAGGCCCTGAGCAGCTACACAATCGCCAACTGATTTGGTTACCAATTGGCAAAACCCCGGCCGCATGTCCGGGGTTTTTTTATGTTCGAAACCCTTTCATGATCTCTTCATCGATTGTTCACCCGGGTGTCACGCTGGCTGCCTAGCATGAGATTTGTTTTTTACTTCACCAAGGAACTTGTCATGAACCGTCGACACAACCTACTGATGGCCGGCCTGATGCTTGCGAGCGCCTGGGCTCATGCTGCACAACCCACCGAAATCACGCTCTGGCACGCCATGGGCGGTCGTTTGGGCGAGGTGGTTAACGAGATTGCTACCGACTTCAACAAGTCACAGTCCGAGGTCAAGCTCACCCCCGTTTTCAAAGGTACCTACGAAGAGGCTTTGACTGCTGGTGTTGCGGCATTTCGCGCCGGCGGTCAGCCCAACATCTTGCAAGTGTTTGATGCGGGTGCTGCCACCATCATCGGTGCCAAGGGTGCCGTGGTTCCCGTGCAGGATCTTTTCATCCAAAGCGGTTTGAAGTTCAGCATCAACGATTACATCTCCGGTGTGCGCTATTTCTATGCCGACGGCAAAGGCAAGATGATCGGCATGCCCTTCAATTCGTCCTCGCCCATTCTTTACTACAACGTGGCGGCTTTGAAGAAGGCCGGCGTAAGTGCTCCCAGAACCTGGGAGGAGTTTGAGGCCATCGCCCCCAAGCTCAAGGCCGCAGGCTATGTGCCCATGGCGCAATCCCACACGCCCTGGATCTTTACCGAGAACTTCATGTCGCGTCACAACCTGCAGTTTGCGACCAACAACAACGGCTATGCCGGTGTCAAGGGTACCAAGATCCTGGTGGACCAGCCCGCCTTGCGCATGCACTTCAAGAAGCTGGTCGATTGGAAAAAAGCCGGCCTGTTTGAATACTACGGCGCCGGCTGGAACGACAACCAGACTCCGTTCGAGCAAGAGAAAGTGGCGATCTGGTTGGGCTCGTCCGGCTCCTTTGGTGGCCTTGAAAAGTCTGCCAAGTTTGAATTTGCTGCTGCCCCGCTGCCCTACTGGAAGTCGGTGATCAAGGAGGGCAAGCAGACCTTCATTGGTGGCGCTTCTCTGTTTGCCATGGCTGGCAAGTCGGCCGCAGAAAACAAGGCCTCGGCCAAGTTTTTTGAGTATCTGACCTCGCCCAAAGTGCAGTACATGTGGCACAAGGAAACTGGCTACGTTCCTGTGACCACGGCCGCTTACGAACTGGCCAAGAAGGACGGCTACTACAAGTCCAAGCCCGCAGCCGAAGTGGGTATCAAGCAGCTGAACCTGCCCGCTGGTGAGTGGACCCAGGGTTACCGTATGGGTTTTTATGTGCAGATTCGCGACATCATGAACCGCGAGTACGGCAAGATTTTCAGCGGTGAAACCACCGTGGAAGACGGCCTCAAGCGCATCGAGACCGAGGGCAACGACTTGCTGGAGCGTTTCGCCAAAACGGCTTCCTGATCTGTAGGCCGCGGCGCGCACAGCAGCCGTTTACCCGGCCAGGCCTTGTATCTAGCGAGGTCTGGCCTGCCTTTGGAACATCGCCTTGAAGTCGTCATTCTTTCCTCAGAAAGTCCTGCCTTACTGGCTGCTGATGCCCCAGTTGGTGGTGATTGCCGTGTTTTTTTACTGGCCCGCAGCAGATGCTCTGCGCTTGTCATTTTTTCTGGAAGACCCGTTTGGGTTTTCCTCCACGTTTGTGGGGCTCGATAACTTTGCCAGCTTGCTGGTGTCAGAAAACTACCGCTCGGTGGCCGGGTTCACTCTTCTGTTCACAGTGGTGGTGGTAACGGTTTCGCTGGCCCTGGCCTTGCTGTTGGCCGTGCAGGCGGATGCGGTATTGCGGGGTGCGCGCACCTACCGGACCCTGCTGATGTGGACCTATGCGATTGCCCCGCCGGTTGCAGGGTTGATGGGCGTGCTGCTGTTTGACCAACATATCGGCCCGCTCGCCCATGCTGCACAGGCTATAGGCTGGGATCTTCGTCTAGGTGCCGACTACTGGTCCACGGGTATTGCCATGATGGTGGTCGCCATCTGGAATCAGTTGCCCATCAATTTCATCTTCTTCCTGTCCGGCTTGCAGGGCATACCGCACTCGGTGCGAGAGGCTGCGCTGATGGACTGCCGGTCAGACACGCGCCGGTTCTGGACCATCACATTCCCGCTGCTGGCGCCGACTTGCTTCTTTCTGACCGTCATTGCCACCACCCACGCCTTGTTCGACACCTTCGGACTTGTGGATGTGCTAACCAAGAACGAGCCAGGCAATAACCCCATCACCCTGGTTTACAAGATTTATCTGGATGGCTTCAGGGGCAACGACCTGGGTGGCTCGTCGGCCCAGTCGGTGCTTTTGATGGTGCTGGTGCTGCTCATTACCTGGGTGCAGTTTCGGTTGATCGACAAAAAGATTCATTACCAGTAGCCATGCAGTCCCGAAAACTTGAACTCAAGCATGTGGTTCGACATGCCATCCTGATAGCGGGCTCGCTACTCATGATGCTGCCACTGCTCATTGTTTTTTTGACCTCGACGCATCACGCTGTTGACATCCACAGCGGCGGTCTGCAGTACAACCTGGGCACGGCGCTGGTGGAGAACTACCGAACCGTGATGTTCGATCGGTCTGGTTTCACCAAGTCGATCAATGGCATGACGATGCTGAGCAACTCCCTGTTGCTGGGCGTGGGTTTTGCCGTTGGCAAGATTGCGGTGTCGATGCTGGCGGCTTATGCGCTGGTTTATTTCCGTATTCGTGGCGCCAGCCTGATTTTTGGGTTGATTTTCACCACTCTGCTGCTGCCGCTGGAGGTGCGCATCCTGCCCACCTACGAAGCGGTACATCACATGGGTTTGGCCAACACCTATACCGGCCTGATCCTTCCGCTGATCGCCTCGGCTACAGGCACTTTTTACTTTCGGCAATTTTTCCAGTCGGTGCCAGATGAACTGCTGGACGCCGCCCGAATGGATGGTGCCGGTCCACTCAAATTTCTGGTGGATGTCTTGCTGCCGATTTCCCGAACCATGATCGCCGCGCTGTTCATCATCATGTTTGTGGTGGGTTGGAACCAGTATTTGTGGCCCACGCTGATTACCACTGAAGAGGGATTTTTTACCCTGGTGCGTGGCATCAAGCAAATTTTGCAGGTCTGGATAGGTTCCAACATCCCCGAATACGGACAGGCCATGGCCCTCACGCTGCTGGCCTTATTGCCACCGGCGCTGGTGGTCATCATCTTCCAGTCCTGGTTCGTCAAGGGCCTCACCGAGTCTGACAAATAGGCACCGCCATGAGCGTCATACGACTAGAGAACATCCAAAAAACTTATCCCAACGGTCACGTTGCGCTTTACCCCTTGTCGCTGGAGATGTCCGCTGGGGCGTTCTGGGTGCTGGTGGGGCCTTCGGGTTGTGGCAAATCCACGCTCTTGCGTTTGCTGGCCGGCTTGGAGACGCCGGACCAGGGCCACATCTACATCGGTGACAGGTGTGCCAACGACATCAGCCCGGCCGACCGGGACATTGCCATGGTGTTCCAGAATTACGCGCTGTACCCACACATGACGGTTTTTGACAATCTCGCCTACGGTTTACGCAACCGGGGTGTGAGCGGGGCCGATATCGTCACCCGGGTGCAGGCCGCGGCACAGGTGTTGCAGTTGTCCGATTTGCTTCAGCGCAAACCTCGTCAGTTGTCGGGAGGCCAGCGCCAGCGGGTGGCCATGGGCCGCGCGATCGTGCGCGAGCCCACCTGTTTTCTGTTTGACGAACCGCTGTCCAATCTCGATGCCAAGCTGCGTGTTGACATGCGAGCCGAAATTCGCCAGTTGCATCAACGTCTGGGGCGCACCACCGTTTACGTCACGCACGACCAGTCCGAAGCCATGACTCTCGCGGACCAGGTCGTGGTGATGAAAGAAGGTCGTATTGAGCAAATCGGGACGCCCCTGGCGGTGTACCACCAGCCAGCCAGTGTGTTTGTGGCGCAGTTCATGGGTTCGCCCAGTATGAATGTGGTCGAAGCAGAGATGACTGAGGGTGTGATTCGAGCGCCAGACATCACTGTTCGGGTGCCAGGCGTAACCGGCAGTGGCCCGGTGTGGCTGGGCCTGCGGGCCGAGGACGTGCAAGAGTTGGCAGCTGATCAGGCAGCGCCAGCTGACGGTGCTGTGCTTGAGCTGGAGGTGCGCCATGTTGAGGAGCTGGGTCATTCCCGCTTTGTTCAGGCGCGGTTGGGTGCTGTCAACTGGGTTGTTCGGGTGTCACCTGCGACGGATTTGAGTGGTGGCCGTGTGCGTGTCGTGGCGAAGCCTGCGCACTGGCATGTGTTCGATCGCCAGACAGGGAGGCGCTGGAATGACGTTCAACAGCGGGGGCTTTGAGTTGTTTTCAGAAGTGACCGAGGCGCTGGAGGTGCCGCAGCTGGCTGCGCGCACTTCCTGGCTTCAGGGTGACCGCGGCCCTGCGCAGCACGCGCATGCTATGGCCTCCCTATCGTGTTTGCGCAGCCTGCGTTCTACGCCCGGCTTGCGCTCGCACCGCGTGTTGCAGTTTCCCCTGGTGGTGGGCACGTGGAACCTCGAGCGCTGCTATTTTCCGGATCCCAGCGCCGAGCTCATGAAGACCTGGGATATTGCCTTGCTCAGTGAAATGGACTGTGGCATGGCGCGTACCGGCCAGGTCGACACCACCGCCTACCTGGCAGCCAAGCTGGGTATGGCCTCGATCTATGGCGTCGAGTTTCTGGAGCTGGGTTTGGGCAATGCCCTGGAGCAGGCGCAGCGCCAGGGCGAAGTCAACGGACAAGGCTTGCACGGCAATGCGTTGATGAGCCGCACGGCGCTGGAGCAGCCGTTGTTGTTCCGGCTGGATCAGGAAGGGCGCTGGTTTGCTGCGGGCGCGACCGAGCCGCGCATTGGCGGGCGGTGTGCCGTAGCAGCCAGGGTGGCGACTGAATTAGGGCCCCTGTGGGTGGTGTCGGTGCACCTCGAATACTCAGACTCTGCGCAGCTGCGAGCCCACACTTTTCACCAGCTGCTGTGTGCCATGGAGGGCATCGTGGGGAACGGCCCCATCGTCGTGGGGGGTGACCTGAACACCTTTGAAGTCAAGAACCAGGACACTGATGCCGAGCCCCTGTTTGCTCTTGCGGCGGGCCTGGGTTACGTCTGCCACGGCGGCGCAGCTCATGCCCCGACCACCCGGCCAAGTCGCACCAGCCCACATGCACAGGCCTGGAAGCTCGATTGGTTGTTTACCCGGGGACTTAAAACCGGCGCCAGCCGGGTGATACCCGCACTTGACTCGGATGGACTGCCTTTGAGTGATCACGACGCCGTCGTTGTCAGCCTGCTGGGCCTGACCTGAGCGGAGACTCGCTTCGGACCGGCCCTACAGCCGGTTCAACTCCACAATCGAGTTCACAAACTCCTTCAGGCTGGCGGTGGTGGTGGGGTCGATGGCGGTGAATTCCACGCGGCATTCATGTCCTGTGGCGGCCGGGGCCACGCGCAGCACCTTGGCATAGATGTCGGTCATGGGGGCGTCCAGCAGGGTCAGCGAAAAGGCGATCTTGATGTCGTCAAACATCTCCAGGGGCACGGGGCTGACGAAGCAGATGCCGCCGTAGCTCATGTCGATGATGCGCCCAAGGTGGGTGTGCGGCAGCACCAGTTTGCCGCTGATGCACTGAAAGCTGAGCGGCATGTCCACTTCCACCCGGGGGCTGTTGCGGATTTCACGGTTGGGTGCCTTGAGGTGGCGCGGCTGGTGCACCGCCAGCAGCTCATACATGCGCACCGATCCTTTTTTGCCCTTGACCTTGATGTCGTTCACATCGCCGATGTCGACGAAGTCTCGGCTCAGTTGGTAGGTGTTTTCGCTCAGCAGGATCTGGCCGCGCAGGCTGTGCGCCTCGATGCGTGAGGCCAGGTTGACCTGGTCGCCAATCACCGTGTATTCGCTGTGCAGTTCAGACCCCAGGTGGCCCGCGATGACCTCGCCGGTGTTGATGCCGATGCCCATGTACAAGGCCTCGATACCACGGCGCTTGTTGTCCTCGTTGATGGCGGCCATGGCGCCTTGCATCTCGATGGCGCAGGCCAGGGCCGACGTCAGGGAGTCGTCTCGGCTCACGGGCGCCCCAAAGAGCACCATGATGGCGTCGCCCATGAACTTGTCGATGGTGCCGCCGTAGCGCAAGATGATCTCGCTCATGCGCCTGAAATAGCGGTTCAGCGCCTCGACCATCTCCAGTGCCGTGTACTTCTCGGACATGGAGGTAAAGCCTCGCAGGTCCGACAGCAGGATGGTGACTTGCCGGCTGTCGGTCGTGTCCTCCTGGGTCACAGCCAGATCCACGGCACGCGTGACGGCCTCCTCTGACGTGCCCGGCCCCAGCAGTGCGCACAGTTGCCGGATTAGCATGGCCTTGTTGACGGTACTCATCGGTGATCGCTCGAGCGTTGGGGCCTCAGATGGACATGCCTGCCATGTCCGCAGGCAGCTCGATCAGCTTGGCCAGTGCAGCCAAAGCCTCGGCATCGGTACGGTAAAGCACCAGCAGGGGGCCTGGCGTGAAGTCGCCGCTGCGCAGCAACACTTGCTCCACGGGCAGCTTCATGCCGCTGATGTGCAGCGTGATGTGGCGCTGGCGCAGTTGCCGGGCCAGTTTGGTGAGGGTGTCCACCCCGGTGGCGTCGATGCGATTGACGGCCTGGGCGAAGACGCAAACATGCTGGGTGTCCGGCTGCGCGGCCAGGTGCTCGACGATGCTGCGCTCAAAACTGGCGGCGGCGGCAAAGTCCAGGGCCGCATCCATACGCAAGGCGTAGGTGTGTGGGGCCAGTGGCGGCAAATGCCACAGATGACGGTCGCGCAGGCTGCCGTCAGCATGCAGGCCGACCTCGATGATGCGCGGGTGCAGGCGCTGGTACAAAAAGTGGCTCAAGGCCATCAGCACGCCGGCCAGCACACCCCAATACAGGCGTGGTGCTGACACCAGGGTGATGGCAAAGGTCACGCCGGCAATCGCAGCCTCGACCCGGGAGATGTGCCACAGGCGCACAAACTCACGCGGCTTGATCAGGCCCAGCACCGCCACCAGCACAATGGCCGCCAGCACCGATTGCGGCACATGCCGCACCACGGGCGTGAACATCAGCAGGGCGGCCAATACAACCACCACCGAGAACACCGTGGCCCAACCGGTGCGCGCGCCGGCATACAGGTTGAGGGCCGAACGCGAAAAAGACGAGCTGGTGGGGAATGCGCCGCTCAGGCCTGCCGCCAGTTTGCCCAAGCCCTGGCCAATCAGATCCTGGTCCTGGTCCCAGCGTGCGCCTTGGCGCTCGTTGTCCACTTTGGCGCTGGAAGCGGTCTCCAGAAAACTCACCAGGGTGATGACCAGCGTGGGCAGCACCAGTTGCTTGAGCGTGGCCATGTCGGGCAGGCTGGGCCAGTACAAGGCCGGCAGGCCCTGTGGCAGCGCGCCCACCACCTGGCCTCCACTGGCTTCAAAGCCCAGCGCAAAAGACAGGCCCGCACTCAGCAGCACAATGACCAAGACGGCAGGAAAGGTGGGGCGCGCCTTGCGCGCCAGCATCAGCAGGGCCAGGCTGCCCACTCCGAAAGCCAATGACGGCAGATGTACCTGGGGTGTCTGCAACAGCGCTTGCCAGCCGGTCCGAACGCCCAGCAAGTCGCGCAGCTGAGAAAAAATGATCAGCACCGCCGCACCCTGTGTGAAGGCCAGCAGGACCGGGGCATTGACCAGATTCAGCAGCCAGCCAAACCGCATGAAGCCCAGCCCCACTTGCAGCAGGCCCGACAGGAGCGACAGCCACACCGCCAGCTCGACCCACTGGGCGCTGCCCGGCGCGGCCAGGCCACTGAGCGAGGCTCCGACCAACAAGCAGGTGAGCGCCGTGGGGCCCACCGACAGTCGCGTCGACGCACTGAACAAGACTGCCACCAGGGCGGGCAGCAGCGAGGCATAAATACCGGTGATCAAAGGCATGCCCGCCAGCGCGGCATAGGCCACACCCTGGGGGATCACCATCAGGCCTACCGCCAAGCCCGCCATGGCCTCGGAGCGCAACAAAGCCCCCGTGGGGCGGGGCCAAGTCAGGAAGGGGAAAAGCCGGTGCAATTGCGTCATGGCCCTGCATGGTAAAGCGAGATGACCCGGGGGCGGCCCGCGCCGGGAAGCGGTTGGGCTTGTGAAGGCGCGTCAGAGTCCGCACAATGGCTGAAAGGCCCACCGTGCCCCCTTTCGCCCACTTGCGAGTCCACAGACACCATGAACGCGCCCCACAACCCTGCATTGCAAGCGGCCTTCAAAGCCGTCACGCTGGATGACAAGTACACCCTCGACTTTGGCCCCGCCTTCATGAGTGGCGTGCAGGCGCTGGTCCGGTTGCCGATGCTGCAGCGCTTGCGTGATGCGCGCGTGGGCAAGAACACGGCCGGTTTCATCAGCGGCTATCGCGGCTCGCCCCTGGGCACCTACGACCAGGCGCTTTGGCATGCCGAGAAATACCTCAAGACCCAGAACATTGTTTTTCAGCCAGGGGTGAACGAGGAGCTGGCCGCCACCGCGCTGTGGGGCACGCAGCAGCTGGGTTTTGCGCCGCCGGGCAGCAACCGCTTTGATGGGGTGTTTGGCATCTGGTACGGCAAGGGCCCCGGTGTGGATCGCTGCAGTGATGTGTTCAAACACGCCAATATGGCGGGGACCACCCCCTGGGGCGGGGTCATTGCCGTGGCGGGTGATGACCACGTGGCCAAGAGCAGCACCGCCGCGCACCAAAGCGACCATATCTTCAAGGCCTGTGGTACGCCGGTGTTTTTTCCGGCCAGCGTGCAGGACATCCTCGACTTGGGTTTGCACGCCTTTGCCCTGAGCCGCTATGCCGGTGTCTGGGCCGGTATGAAAACCATCCAGGAGATCGTGGAATCCAGTGCCTCCGCCATGATCGATCCAGATCGGGTGCAGATCGTGATGCCCACCGACTTTGTCATGCCACCAGGTGGCTTGCACATCCGCTGGCCCGATGCCGCGCTGGAGCAGGAGGCGCGCCTGTTTGACCACAAGTGGTATGCCGCCCTGGCCTACATCCGGGCCAACCGCCTCAACCACAACGTGATCGAGGGACCGAACGACCGCCTGGGGCTGATCGCCAGCGGCAAGGCTTACAACGACACGCGCCAGGCTCTGGCCGACCTGGGCCTGGACGACGCCAGTTGCCGCGCTGTGGGCGTGCGCTTGCACAAGGTGGCGGTGGTGTGGCCGCTGGAGGCACAACTCACCCGCGAATTTGCCACTGGCCTGCAGGAAATTCTGGTGGTGGAAGAAAAGCGGCAGGTCATCGAATACCAGCTGAAGGAGGAGCTCTACAACTGGCGTGCCGATGTGCGTCCCACCGTGCTGGGCAAGTTCAACGAGGTCGATGCCGCCGGCACCCACTACGGCAGCGGTGGCGAGTGGTCCATGGCCAACCCCAGCGCCAACACCTTGCTGCGGGCGAACGCCGACCTGTCACCCGCCATCATCGCCCGGGCTGTTGCTCAGCGCCTATTCAAGCTGGGGGTGGCCGATGATGTGGCCGAGCGGATGCGCGCCCATTTAGCCGTGTTGGACGCCAAAGACGCCGCCATGTACACCCTGACACTGCGCAGTGGCCCGGCTGCTGCGCGCCAGCCCTGGTTTTGTTCGGGCTGCCCACACAACACCAGCACCCGGGTGCCCGAGGGTTCGCGGGCCATGGCGGGCATCGGCTGCCATTTCATGACGATCTGGATGGACCGCGCCACCGAAGGCTTCACGCAGATGGGCGGTGAAGGCGTGCCCTGGGTCGGCCAGCAGCCCTTCAGTCATGACCAGCACATGTTTGCCAACCTGGGCGATGGAACCTACTTTCACAGCGGCATCCTGGCCATCCGTCAGAGCATTGCCGCAGGTGTGAACATCACCTACAAAATTTTGTACAACGATGCCGTGGCCATGACCGGGGGCCAGCCCGTGGGCGAGCGTACGGGTGCCGCCGGTGGGCCGGCGGCGTCGGGGCACAGCGTGGTCCAGATCGCCCAAAGCATGCGGGCCGAGGGCGCTGCAAAGATCACCATCGTCACCGACGAGCCGGAAAAATACGAGCGTATGCAAGGCCTGCCCGAGGGCATCGTGATCGAGCATCGCGATAAGCTGGACCGCATCCAGCGCGAGTTTCGGGCCCTGAAGGGCACCACCGTCATCATTTACGACCAGACCTGCGCCACCGAAAAACGCCGTCGACGCAAGCGCGGCACGCTGCTGGACCCGGCCAAACGTGTGGTGATCAACCCCCTGGTCTGCGAGGGTTGCGGCGACTGTGGCGTGCAGAGCAATTGCCTGAGCGTGGAGCCCCTGGAGACCGAGTTCGGCCGCAAGCGCACCATCAACCAGAGCAGTTGCAACAAGGACTACAGCTGTGTGAAGGGTTTTTGCCCCAGCTTCGTGACCGTGGAGGGCGGTACGCTCAAGAAGAAGTCTGCCAGCCTGGTGGCGCCTGCTCTGGGCGATCTAAACCCGCTGCCAGAACCGGACCTGCCTGCTTTACGCGCCATCGAGGGAGATCGCGACCGCTCCGCCGAGGTGTGGGGTGGCGTTGTGGCGGGGGTGGGCGGCACCGGAGTCATCACCATCGGCCAGCTGCTGGGCATGGCCGCGCACCTGGAGGGCAAAGGGGTGGTCACGCAAGATGCCGCCGGCCTGGCCCAAAAGGGCGGTGCGACCTGGAGCCATGTCCTGATCGCTGCGCGGCAGGGCGACATACGCACCACCCGGGTGGGTGCAGCGGCGGCCGATCTGGTGCTGGGGTGCGACCCCATCGTCGCCGCCGGCAAGGAAACCCTTCTGCGTATCCGGCCTGGCCGAACCCATGTGGCGCTTAACGCCCACAGCGCACCCACCGCGGCATTCGTCAAACAGGCCGACTGGCAAAACCCGGTGGCGCAGTGCGTGGCAGACATCACTGCTGCGGTTCAGGGGTCGGAGCCCAAGGGCGAACCCCCATCCACTGCGCACCCGCGGCGGGCGTTCGCAACTTTTGATGCCTCTGCAGCAGCCCTGGCCCTGATGGGCGACAGCCTCTACGCCAACCCCATGCTGCTGGGTTTTGCCTGGCAGCAGGGCTGGATTCCCCTGGGCCGGGCAGCCCTGTTGCAAGCCATGGCCCTGAATGCAGTGGCGGTGGAGAAGAATCAGGCCGCCTTCGAATGGGGCCGCCGCGCCGCACATGAACCTGAGACCCTTCAACGTGTGCTGGCCCCCGCACAAACCCTGCACTTCCAGCCACGCGAGTCGCTGTCGGCGCTGCTGGCACGGCGCGTGGAGTTCTTGACCCGATACCAGAATGCCGCATACGCGCAGTCTTACCTGACCACTGTTGAGCGTGTGCGAGTTGCCGAGATAGACCTGTTTGCGGAGGGCGCCCCCCAGGCACAGCGCCTGACTCTGACCGAGGCGGTGGCGCGCAACCTGTTCAAGCTGATGGCCTACAAGGACGAGTACGAGGTGGCCCGGCTGCACAGCGACCCGGCCTTTTTAGAGAGCATCCGCGGGCAATTTGATGGTGAGGTGCGCCTGCACTATCACCTTGCCCCGCCGCTGTTGGCCCGCAAGAACGAGCGTGGCGAGCTGCAGAAGCAAGACTTTGGTCCCGCCATGGGCCCGATTCTCAAGCTGCTGGCCCGACTCAAAGGCCTGCGCGGCACGCCCTTCGATCCCTTCGGCTACACCGCCGAGCGCCGCACCGAGCGAGCCCTGATCCACGAATACCGTACTTGCGTGGACGAATTGCTAACTGGCCTCACTCCCGAGCGCCACGCCCAGGCCCTGACCATTGCCCGCTTACCCGAGGCCATCAAAGGATTCGGGCATGTGAAGGAGCGGCATTTGCGGGACGTGAGGGGGAGGTGGGAAGGGTTGATGAGGGCTTGGCGAGAGGTGAGTTGACGCTGATGTGTCCGCGCACTTGCCCCTCGTCAATCAGTTGGGGGTGCGCTCACTATAATTGCGGTCTCGAGAGACAAAAATCGGCTTCATGCCGTGAGGTGATTCGGTTCATCCTATATCTCTCGATCCATCTTTCCGACACCCGCGCGACTTTCCAAAGTCAGCGGGTGTTCTTTATTGAAGATGCTACTTTGGCGCGCAGTTTTCTTGCCCTCGCGCAGCGGCTCTACATCCAAGTCCATTACCTCCAGCGTCTGGGGCCACACAAAATTCAGGTATCTGGCCTCGCCCCGCTCATAGAAGCGCTGTAATGCCCACAGGTAGTAATCGACCGCTTGCAAGCCGGCATGGTCTTTGGGCACCGAACACAACACCGCCGTAGGCTTGGGCTTTGACAAACCAAAGTCCCGTGCAAACCCTTCACCCTCGTGGGCGATAGCGTCTACAAATGCCTTGGTGCGGGGCTTGTGTCCTCGCTGCGCGAACACGATTTTGTGGTCGTTCCAACCGTGCAGCCTAGAAAACAAATGCCGGGTCAGCTCGTCATACAACTCGTGCCCGGTGGGGTCGTAGCGGTAGGTGGGTTCTATCCTGCGCCGCTGCAGGGCATAGTCCACCAAACGCAATTTGTCGCGCACGACCGCCACAAAGCGCAGGTCATGCTGCGCCAGCAATTTGTAAACCATGAACCGAACCTCTGGCGGATCATCTTTGGCGTGGAACTGCACAGCCGTACGCTTGCGGGCCGGGTCTAACGATGGAACATCCTTGAAAAAAGGGTCTGCCACCACATCCTTACGTAGACGCTCCAGATCAGAAGTCAGCGCATCCACGTCGCGGCACTCCAGCTTTCCGGCAATAAAAAACCGAGAGCAGCCTTCGGTGGCCGCAACAATCTTGCCGCCTTGTCCAAACAGTGTCGGATCACCGGCTTCGTCCACGAACCAGGTCACAGAGCCTGAATTCTCAGCATCAGGATTGAAACTCATGGCCTGTATCTCACCAGTTCAAAGATCAATGTCAAAACAGTGCCGCTCCCAATGGCTCGGATGCCCGTATCAGTGCCATGTTAGCGGTCGTGAGCCAACCAGGTCTCAGGACTTGGCAATATCAAAGAAAGCAGCCTGCCCGCAGGGGCTAAACCCGCCGCCCATCCCGCGCACAATCTCCGCATGCAAAAACTCACCCGGCAGCAACTGCTCCTGTTCATACTGCTCACGCTCACATGGGGTTTTAACTGGCCCATCATGAAACTGGGTGTGAGCGACTTTCCGCCCCTCACTTTCAGGGCCATCTCGATGTGGCTGGGCTTGCCGGTGCTGGGCATCGCGCTGTGGCTGATGAAAGTGCCGTTTCGCATTCCAAGGGCGCACTGGCGCGAGCTGTTCTGGCTCGCCACGACCAATATGTTTGTGTGGCACGCCATGATCATCGTGGCCGTGAAGTCGCTGTCCAGCGGGCGCGCCGCCATTCTGGGCTACACCATGCCGATTTTCTCGGCCGTACTGGGTGCGCTGTGGTTTGGCAACAAGCTCCTGCCCCGGGGCTGGGCGGGTGTGAGTGCCGCCGGCCTGGGGGTCGTGCTGTTGTTGTGGCACGAACTCACCCATCTTTCGGGCCGACCCGTCGCCGTGGGGATGGCGCTGGTGGCCGCAGCAACCTGGGCGGTGGGCACGCAACTGCTGCGCCGCACCAGCATGCCAGTGCCCACCCTGACCATCTCCTTCTGGATGACGGCCATGACCTGCGTGGTGTTGAGCGCGCTTGCGCTGGTGTTCGAGACCGCGCAGTGGAAGGCACCTTCCGATGCCACCTGGCTCACCATCGGCTACAACGCTGTCATGATTTTTGGGTTTGCGCACGCGGCCTGGTTCTTTCTGGCCCGCAGCCTGCCGCCCGTTGCATCGACCCTGAGCGTGATGTTCATACCCGTTTTGGGCGTGTTCAGCGGGGCCTGGTACCTGGGGGAGATCTTGAGCTGGCAAGACTGGGCGGCTGTAGCGCTGATGGTGGTGGCGATCGCATCCGTGCTCTTGCCAGCACGCACCCGAGCTTAACGGCCCATGGTTTCCATCGCCAGGCAAAGGTCGGCCCAGGCCTTGGCCTTGTCGGGCAGGTTGCGCAGCAAGTAGGCGGGGTGGTAGGTCACGACCACGGGCACACCGTGGTACTGGTGCAAACGCCCGCGCAGGCGGCCGATGGGCTCGCTGGTCTGCAATAGGGACTGCACCGCAAAACGTCCCATGGCCAAGATGATTTTGGGCTGCAAAAGCTCGATCTGCCGCTGCAGATAGGGGGCGCACTGCGCCACTTCCCCGGGGTCAGGGTTGCGGTTGGCGGGCGGGCGGCACTTCAGCACATTGGTGATGAAGACCTGGTGCTGGCGGTTCAGGCCCATGGCCTTGAGCATGTTGTCCAGCAGCTGGCCCGACGGTCCCACAAAGGGCTCGCCCATCATGTCCTCTTGTTCGCCGGGGGCCTCGCCCACGATCAGCCAGTCAGCCTGCGGTGCTGCCTCTGGGGTTGCAGGTGCCTGGCCCGCGCCGAACACGGTGTTCGTTCGGCTCTCGCACAACTTGCAAGCGCGGCACCCGGCCACCGCCTGCTGCAATGCTGGCCAGTCCATCTGGCCAATGGCGCCGGGCGTGCTGCGCACCATGGGCTGCGGGGCCTGGACCGGCGTGGCGGCCCGAGGCACGGGCGCGGCATGTGTTGACAGAACAAGCGGTCGTGTGGGTTCCGTGCTGCCCGGCGCAGCTGGCGCGGAGGCGGGTGAGAGCTGCGCCAATGACTGCTCGGTGGCTGACGGCCCCTCGGAGGGCACATCAGGCCACCAGAGTTTGATACCCATTTCGGCCAACATGGCCCGCTGGCGGGCGTCGAGCTGCAAACCGGTCTCGCTCATAGCTTCAGGCTCATCACAACTGCGTCTTCGCGCTTTTGCGGCGTGTCGGGATAGTAGTTCTTGCGCTCGCCCACCCGGTGGTATCCGTGGGCCTCGTAAACCTGCAACGCACGCAGATTGCTCTTGCGTACCTCCAGCCACAACCACTGCGCGCCTTGTCCGCGTGACCACACGGCCAGGGCGTCTAGCATGACGCGGGCCCAGCCCTGGTGCTGGTGCTCCGGTGCCACGGTGATGTTGAGCAAATGCACCTCGTCCACGCCCTTCATGGCCACAAAGTAGCCTAGCAGCGTGTCGCCGCCCAGCAGCATCTGGGCCTGGTAGCGCGCGGTAAAAGCATCCAGAAAATTGCCCTGGCTCCAGGGGTGCGCGTAAGCCGTTTTTTCCACGGCGATCACCGCATCGAGATGCTGCGCCTGCATGGGCTCAAAACGGGCCTCCGTGCTGATATCCCGGATGTGGTTCATGCTTGCGGCCCCTGCGCCGCTTTCAGGTCGGCGCGCTCCTGGGTGGTTTGCGCCACTTTGTCGCGCACATAAAGCGGCAGCGCCAGGTCGGGTGGCACCGCGTGCCCCGCCGCCATCAGGGCCGGTGCCAATCGAAGCAGGGCCGCAGCAGTGGGCAGAGCGCTGATACGCATCCCGGCTTGCGGCAGTCGGTGGCCGTATTCGGCAAACACATTGCCGGCCAGCACCACCCCGGCGGCTGGGCTGACTTGCTCGGGTTTGGATAGCAGTGCCTGTCCCAGTGCTTGCCAGGCCACACCCGAAGCCCCGGCGTCATCTGCCCCATCACCCGCCCATTGATAGTGGGCACAGTACAGCTCATCCATGCGGGCATCGAGCATGGCGAGCACCCGCAGCGGCGCATCGGCACCAGCCATACCGCCGACTTGCACCCTTGCTTCCTCAGCCACCGCCAGCAGGGTGTCCACGGGCAATACCGGTAAATCGGCCCCAAATGCCAGCCCCTGGGCCACCGAGCAGGCTGTGCGCAGTCCGGTAAATGAGCCGGGGCCGCGCCCAAACACGATGGCATCGAGCTGGGACCAACCCAGCCCCGCCTGCGCCATCAACTGCTGCAGCGCCGGAATCAGGGTGGCCGATGCCTGCGCGGCGCCCGGGCCGCTGTGCTGCAAAACATCGCTGCTGCCTTTGCAGACCAAAGCCACCGATAAGGTGTCGGTGCTGGTGTCCAGCGCAATCAGGTTCATGTCAAACGCTCCCCGGACAAGGTGGGCAGCGGCCTGGGGCGCGACGCACGCACGCCAAACAAGATGCCCAACGTCACCAGTGCCAGGCCAAAGGCCAGATTCCAGTGCAAGGGCTCGCCCAGAAACACCACAGCGCCCAATGCCGATAAACCCGGCACCAGGGCCGTAATCATGGTGGATCGCACCGGGCCAAAGTGCTGAATCATGCGGGTGAAGGTGATGCCCGAAATCGCCACCGAGCCGACGCCTTGGAACACCATGTGAAACAGCACCTCACTCAGCGGCGCGGCCATGAACCGGCCCGGCACCCACTCCAGCAGCAACAGAGTGCCGTACACCGGCACATAGGTGAAAAATGCAAAGGCCGTGATGGCGATGGTGGCGCGCACGGCGTCCAGCGCATAGTGGCGCACTGTGACGCTGTAGGCCGCCCAGCACATCGCCGCGGTCATGAACAAGACATCACCCTTCCAGACAGTACCGCCTTCGAAGGCGCGCAACAGGCTGGCGCCGCCCACCAGCAAATCACCGCCCACGATGCACAGCAGTCCCATGGCGCGGGCTGGTGTGATGCGGTCACCTAACAGCAGTGCCGCCAGCAAGGTGGTCCACAGGGGCAGACTGCCAGGCATCAGAACGGACGCATGTGCCGCCGGCGCGTGGACAAAGCCGCTGTAGGCCAGCATGGCGTAAACCAGGCCGCCAAAGACTCCAGCGGTGGCCGTCATGCGCAGGGGCAAGGGCGAAAAACCAAAAAACGAGGCCTGTGCTGCAGGTAGATGACTGGCTTGATCGCGGTGGGTGAGCCACCACCCCCAAGGCAGCAACACCAGGCTGGCGCCCAGGATGCGGCACAGGGCAATGTCAAACGGCGACAGCGTGCCGCCACGCGCCGGGTCGCTGGTGGCGCGCGCGATGACGATGAATGAAGTCCAGATGACGACGGTGACGAAGGCTGACAACAGCCCAACCGCACGCGGGGACAGGCCCTTGAGACGATGCATCAAGAGATTATCGGCGCTGGCCCGGCTCGCCGGGGATGAGTAGCGATGGGCGCAAAGCGGTTGCCCTGTGACGTGGTGTTCAACGAGCGACGGTGTTCAACGCAGGTGCCAATGCCACCCGCAATCGATCGACGATGACGGGCAAAGGCTCCGGGAGGACTTCGTTCTCCTTGAGAAACGCCAGCTACAGCTTCTGCCGAGAGGTATCGTGCGCAAACTCGTCTGTCAGGCCGACCGGCAGCGCATCAGGAGCGGCCATGCCGCGCCGCTCGAAGGTGGCCTTGACCGCTTGAACCAGCAGATCGGTGTCCAGGGTCTCTCGTTCCAGCAGCACCGACAGATCGAAGTAGTCCTTCAGACGGCTGTTGGTCATGCCCAGCAGGGCGATGGCGTGGAGCTTTTCCGCGATGACCGTGTACGTCGGGTAGGCCCGCAACTTGGGCGCGGGAAGATCGTCCAGCAGGACCGGATAGACCGAATCTACCGGCGCAGGTGTGACGGCATCGCCGAAGCCGACATCGATCTGCGTGCTGCGATTGGGTCAGACGGTAGAGGATGCGCTCCAGCGCAAAGCGCACCAGCACCTGGTTGAAATCGACCCCCTGTAATTTGGCGACGTTGAGCAGACGCGCACGGACGGACGCGGCGACGTTTGGATTGGCGGGGGTCATCCGATGCTCTCCAAGTAGGGCCGCATCACGTTAGCCACGCGGCAGACTTGGGCGTTGCGCCAGATGTCATCGACCGATACCAAGTTGCCGGCCCGGGCGTCCTTCAGGGCCTCCAGCGCCACGTCCAGGCCGATCTTGTTGCGGTGCTTGAAACAGTCTGCGACGGTCTTGGCAACGCCGTACACACGGAGCGTGACGCCATCGCATTCAACTTCCTCGATGCCCGCCGTGTAGGCTTCGCCCGTGAACTGCACCATCTTGATCGGTGGATAGTCGAACCGTGGGGCGTGGCTGCCGCGCGGCATGGCGATCCAGACTTGGCGCGGCAGTTGGGTGGTCAGCTCGTGGAACTGCAGCGCAGTGAGCAGGCAAAACACGGCTTGCGGCACCTTGGTGGCGACGGTCACGAGACTCTCATGTTCGGACCCCTGGGACTCCGGCAGGCGGTACAGGCCACGGCCAATCTTCTCCAGCAGCCCAGCGGCGGTCAGACGCGTCAGGACGACCCGGGGCGCACCGATGGTGTCCAGATCGCTGGCGCGCAGCAGCCCCTTCTGGCTGGCCAGACCGAGGACGCGCTGGGTATGGGTGTCGGTGAGCATGGCTGGATTATGTTCCGTTTATACGTCGAATGTAATATTTCGACGAAAAACAGGAACTACCTCGTAGTGCCGTGTTCGGTTCCCATTTTGGAGATCAAACCGCAGGCCGTTGCAGCTCGAACCAGCGAGGAAGTGCAACACCAAGACGACACATGAAACGCATTCTCAGAAACAAAATAAATGCTATATTTATATCAATAAACGTGTATTTTTCGAATTAAAAGATACCATCATGTCCACTGATCGACCTCTCAACTTTTTGTTGCCTGAGGACTTCGCACGTCAACTAGGCGTCTTGGCTCGGGAAAGACGTCTGGCCAGCAACCTGTCTCGGGAAACGCTGGCTGGGCGCTCGGGCGTGCCGGCGCCCACCCTACGTAAGTTCGAGACCACGGGCGCGATTAGCCTCATCGGGCTTCTGCGTCTGGCCGATGGGCTGGACTGCCTGGATGACTTCAAGGCATTGTTTCCTCGAAAGCCTGTCATGACCATGGAAGAGTTTGTCGCCCCAACGCGTCAGCGAGGCCGCAAGTGAACGCATTGCTTCATGTCCGATGCGCCGGGGATGCTGTTGGCGTTCTTGCGCAGAACAGGGGAGAAATTCGGTTTCAGTACGACAAAGGCTGGCTAACCCATGGCTTTGATCTGGCGCCCGGGTCCATGAAGTTTGATGCGCTTGCAAACCTTGCGCCCCGGTCCGTTTTTGCTGGACTTCACGGTCCGTTCAATGATTCGCTGCCAGACGGATGGGGGCTGCTGCTGATGGAGCGTGCCTTGAAGCAGCACAACAATCTGGATCCAGCGGACATCACGCCTTTGCATCGATTGGCTTAAATCGGAAGCCGTGGGATGGGTGCTCTTGAGTATTACCCTGAGTTGCTGCCTGACTATGACGGCAGACTGATCGACTTGGCAATGATCGCGGAACAAACCGAGCAGTTTTTGCAAGGTGAGTCAGTGGACGTTCTTGAGGAGTTGCGCATTTGTGGGGGCTCTCCTGGTGGTGCACGTCCGAAAGTCACGGTGGCGTTTTCTGAGGACATGAGAGTCTGTATTTCCGGCTTTGGTGATCTACCTGCCAACTATTCCCACTGGATGGTGAAGTTCCGCAACGACGATCGGAACGGTGCAGGTGACCCCGTGGACATTGGCAGGCAGGAAATGGCCTACGCTGACATGGCCAGGGAGGCGGGACTCGACATGCCTCGTACGCACCTGCTGGAATTGAAGGTCAGGGGCCGAGAGGAGGCCTACTTTGCCGTGCAGCGCTTTGATCGCATCGGTGCGCGCGAGGTCCATTTCCTGTCACTGGCAGGGTACGCCTACGCCAGCCACCGCGAGCCCTGCCTGGATTACAGCAGCGGCGTGCTGGCCGCAACACGCAAACTCACCAAGTCCGACGATGAAGTCGCAATGGCTTATCGACTGATGCTCTTCAATGTCTTGGCCCATAACAAGGACGACCATTCGAAGAACTTTGCCTATTTGCTGGACCCCTTGAAGCAGTCGTGGCGGCTGGCTCCTGCGTATGACCTGACGTTTAACCGAGGCCTGTCCAACCAGCACACTACATCCATCAACGGTGCAGGTAATCCCGTGTTGAAGGATCTGAAACAGGTTGCGGCGGACCGGGGCGTGAGGCGCTGGCAAGAAATGCTTGATCAGGTGCGGGCAGCTGTAGCCAAATGGCCAATGTTTGCCAAGGAATACGATCTGAGCAGCATGCGGACCAGGGACATCACCAGGGATTTGCAAGCCGTGGATCGGGAGTGCCGGGCGGGAGGTTGAAATTCAGGGAGGCAGTCACCTAAGAATCCATGAAAACGTTTGCCATCCCTTGGGGTCACTGCAATACGGATTGAGCCTACGGGTATCGGGCATGCCAACAAGGCTGGTCTGCTTTATGCCGAAACAATCTCACATCCCCCAGTCGGCTACGTAGGTTTTTGGAAGTCTCTCCCAACTTCATAACCTGCCATGGTTTTCTTCATCTTTCGACGCCTGCCATCGAACTTGATGGCCCTGTTGGCGCTCACTAGCCTCAAGGCCGCCCAGGCACAAGGACTGGCTGCCACAGCACTGCCCGTTCCCGTGCTGGCATCCAGGGCTTTGGCCAGGGGGTCCAGCACCGTGCTTTTGGCGTTGGCACCGTTCAGGGCGCGAAGCTTGTCGTACTGACCAGGGGCGCCAACTTGCCAGCCGCTGGCTGCCAGTTGCTCGACGATGTGGCGCTCCAGTTCACATTCGTGGTGGATGTGGCTCATTCGGTGTCCTCCCCTTCGGAGTCAAATGCGGCTCGCACCGCCCCGATGATTTTTTCTTGCAGGTCAAAAAATGTCCCGTCTTCTTTGAATATCTGTGGCAACGTTTTACGCAGCTTGTTGCTCACTGCCCAGTTTTCTTGGTGCAAGGACCGGATGATGCGGTCTGCGTCAGCGTCGGGCATTTCTACCACGGCTTTCAATGCCTTCAGTGCTGCATCGTACTGGCGCAACAGCTGTGCTTCTTCGGCCATTTTGTGCTCAACCGTCTGGCGCAGCACCGCGCTGAGGTAGCGCACTTGCTGGGTCAAGTCCGTATAGCGCCACGCGTGCTGGGCATCTTGGGCTTGCAAAAATTCAAAATTAGTTTCCACTCCATCGGGGCAGGTGCGCCTCTGACCAAAGCAGTAGGCATCGGCGTAGAGGCGCATGAAAGGCTTGGAAAACTGCTCCAGTGCCGCGTCGTAGTCTGCACGCCCCCTGGCGCTGCCTGCAATGGTTGCTGACACCGGAACAATCAGGTTGATGGGCACCGCTTTGTCGGCAGCCAACAGGTGGTTGATGAGGAAGCGGTGCAGGCGCCCATTGCCATCGGCCAGGGGGTGCAGGTACACAAAGGCAAACGACACCGCGGCCGCCCGGGCCACAGGGTTGGCACCACGGGTTTTAGCTTCGTATGCCTTGAGGGCCGTCAACATGTCGGCCACCATAGCCCCGTCGGGGGCAATGTAGTGCACCACCTGCGCCCTGAAGCTGTTTTCGCCCACAAACACGGGCGATTGGCGTATGCCCACCCGCAGCGCACGTTCACCCAGCACTGCCTTTTGCAAGGTCAGTAAAGCATCCGGTGTCAGCGGGTCTTCCATGCGCCCGCTAAATTCACTGATTGCTGCCGCAAAGCGCTTGACGCGGTCAGCCTGGTCGGCTTCGTGCTCAATCGCAAAGCTAGCCCGCGATTCTTTGAAAGTGAGCCACGCGGCACTGCGCAACAACAGCTCGGGGCCATAGGTGTCGTCCAGGGCCTGTACGCCTGCAGCCACATCAAACAGCCAACCGCGCTCAGCCTCTGGCCCCAGGTACACCATAGGACTAAACGCGGGGGTGCCTGGCAGATTATTGTTGACGCGCCAACGGCGAATCCGCTCTGGCTTCTGGGCCGTAAAGTACAAGCTCGCATCCAGGGCTTCCACATAAGCCACGTTGGCCGCCGTGTCGGGCACGGGCAATGTTCGGCCGGTGAACCATTCGTATAAAAACGCCGTGCGGCGAGCGTAACGACCCGTGGGTTCGTCTTGTACCCACGCAGCCAACTCTGCAGGGGCGATGCGCTCAAACAAGCGCGACAAAAACTCCAAGTTCAGCCTCTCGTACTTCAGGCCAAATTCAAAGTGGCCCCGGAAGTTGTCAGCGGGTTGGTACTGCGCTGGCCACGTCAGCGTTTCTCCCTGTGGCGTGATGGCCCGCTGGCGCACAGCCCCCAGCCGGCTGCGACTAAACAAAGGCTGCACCAGCGCAATGCCATGCTGCTGCGCCAAGCGCTGAAAACCCAATAAAGTGTCTGACATGACCAATTTTTGGATAAGTAGTCCACTATTTTGTTATGGAAAACGAGTTTTTACGCTAAAACAATAAGAAATCAAAAATCCGACGCAGTTAGTCACAAATTTAAGCAGTGCCTACACAAGCCATGGCCGACATGCCTGAGGGTGCACCCAATAGACGGTTTTTTCCTGCGCGTCAGATGGTCAAGCCACACAGCCGTCGCAGGCTGATGTGCTTTATGCCGAAACAATCTCACCTCCCCAGTCGGCTACTTGGGTTGTGCAGGTCTCTCCCAACTCCATAATCCGCCATGGTTTTCTTCCTCTTAAGACGCCTGCCCGCCCTGTTGGCACTCACCAGCCTCACGGTCGCCCAGGCACAAGGACTGCCTGCCGCAGCACTGCCCGCTCCCGTGTTGGCAGCACTGGCGCAAGCCAAAGTGCCCCCCGATGCCGTGAGCATGCTGGTGGTGGGCACCGACGCCAACAAAAGCCCGCTACTCAGCCACCGTGCCACCGCGCCCATGAACCCGGCTTCGGTCATGAAACTGGTCACCACCTACGCCGGCTTGGATTTGCTGGGGCCGGCCTACAGCTGGCGCACGCCGGTGCTGCTAAGGGGCACGGTTCGCGACGGCACCCTGCTGGGCGATCTGCACCTGCGCGGCCAGGGTGACCCCAAGCTGGTGACCGAAAAACTGTGGCTGCTGCTGCGCCGCGTACAGGCCCTGGGCGTGCAGCGCATCAGCGGCGATATCGTGCTGGACCGCAGTGCCTTTGACCTGGGCACGCCCGACCCCGGCGCTTTTGATGGTGAGCCGCTCAAACCCTACAACGCCAGCGCCGACGCCCTGCTCATCAACTACAAGTCCCTCGTCATCACCTTTGTGCCCGACCCGGCACGAGGCTTGGCACGCATTGCCTACGAGCCCGTGCTCGCTGGCGTGAGCCTGCCCGCCAGCGTACCGCTGAGCCAGGCCACGCCCACGGCGACAAGCTCCACCTCGGCGGGCTCAGCCGGCAGCTGCCCGGACTACCGGGGTCAGCTGAAGGCTGATTTCTCGAACCCTGCGCGCATCGTCTTCGCGGGCACTTATCCGATTGCGTGCGGCGAACGGCTGTGGCCGGTCGCCTACGCTGACCCGGTCAGCTTTGCCGGGCGCGCCGTGCAAGGCATGTGGCAGGAAATGGGCGGGCAACTGGGGGGCCGTGTGCGCGATGGTGCCTGGCCGACAGATCCACAGACTGGTGCACCACAGGAGGCGAGCTTCGAGCTCAGCTCACCGCCTTTGGCAGAGGTCATCAGGGACATCAACAAATACAGCAACAACGTGATGGCCCAGCAACTGTTCCTCAGTCTGGCTTTCACCCCGGGACCCACCTCAAGCACGGCGGCCAACCCTGAAACGGCGCGGGTGCGGCTGGCCCAGTGGTGGCGCGAGCGCATGGGCGACGCACCCCTGCCGGTGCTGGACAACGGTTCGGGCCTGTCGCGCCAGTCTCGTATCAGCGCCAGCGCCCTGACGCGCCTGCTGCAGGTGGCCTATGGCTCGCCCACCATGCCCGAGTTGATGTCGTCGCTGCCGCTGGCAGGCGTGGATGGCACGCTCAAGCGCAGCCAGGTGGGTCCGCTGGGGGCGGCGCATCTTAAAACCGGCAGCCTGCGCGACGTCGCAGCAGCGGCAGGATATGTTTTGAGCGCCAGTGGTCAACGCTACGTTTTGGTGGCTATGATCAATCACCCTAATGCCAACATGGCCAAATCAGCCATCGATGCCTTGACCCGTTGGGTGATTCAAGACCATTGAACCCATGTCCTCGCCCACACCCAAAACGCGCCCCCACTGGATCGTCACCACGCATTACAAGATGCGGACGGGGTCCTTTGGCATGGTCATGGTGTTTTTGGGCTCGCACCTCTACGCCGTGGAGGCCCCGCCCTGGGTCTGGGCGGTGGCTGTTCTGCATTTGCTGGTCTATCCGCACCTGATGTACCAGCGGGCGCGCCGCAATCCGGACCCGTTGCAGGCCGAGCTCAACAACCTGATCGTCGACAGTTTCTTGTTTGGCATGTGGACCGCCGCGCTTCAGTTCCCGCTGTGGATCACCTTCACCCTGCTGATGACCTCGACCATGAACAATGCCATCAGTCGTGGCGGCAGGGGCATCGCAATGGCTTTTTTGGCTTTTGGTCTGGGGACAGTACCTGTCTTCCTGGGCGCGGGGCTGCATTTTGAGCCTGACACCAGCGGCCTCACCACCGGCCTGAGCATGTTGGGTATGGCTGGCTACCTCTTGTCGATCGGACACCTGGCCTATGGACGCAATCGTCAGTTGCGTGCGACCCGCCGCAAGATGCAGGCAGGCGAGGTGGCGCTGGGCGATGCCAACCGGGCACTGCAACAACAGCTCGACGAAATCAACACCTTGCAAGACCGCCTGAAAGAGCAAGCTTTGCGCGACCCCTTGACCGATCTGTACAACCGGCGATTTCTCGACATCACCCTGGAACGCGAACTCAACCGCTGCAAGCGTGAGGGGCAGGCCTTGTGCCTGATGCTGATCGACATTGACCATTTCAAGCAGATCAACGACACCTATGGCCATCAGGCCGGTGATGAGGTGCTCAAAAACCTGGCCCACTTGCTGACCGAGAACGGACGCAGTGGCGATGTCGCCTGCCGTTATGGCGGCGAGGAATTCCTGATCCTGCTACCCGGCATGCCAGCGCACATTGCCCGGGCCCGCGCAGAGCGCTGGCGCGCTGCCTTTGCTGCCAGCGAAACTGTTTTTGGTGAATTCCGTCTGAAAAACACGCTGTCCATCGGAATTGCCAACTATCCCGGCCATGGCACTACCCCCGACGCCCTGATCCGCAGCGCCGATCAGGCCATGTATCAGGCCAAATCCGCAGGACGCAACAAGGTCGTGACCTTTGCCGAGCCGGAGGCGGCGTTCGTTCAGACGGACGCCAAGACTTCAGGCACCGTTTAAGCCGCCGCGCGCTGCAGCCGGTCGCGTACACCCGCCCAGGCAGGCGTATCGGGAGGCAGTTCCACCCAGATCAGCTTGAGTCCATGCGCGTCGAGTTCGCGCAGATCGGCAAACAAGGCGTGCGCAGCTGCTACCGGATCTTGGGGCATAGGCCTGATCAGGCAAGCTGGTGATGGGGAAGCGAGGGAAGTCCGGGCATAGACCCCGATAGCGGGTGCGCTGGCAGGCTCGGAACCCAGCATGGCCACGGCCGACTGCAGCGCCTGCGTGTCCATCAGACGCACAGTGGCGCTGGGCGCGTAATGGGAAGCCAGCGTGCCTGATGCGCGGGGCCCAGGCTCGCTTTGCGCGGGCAACTCCTCTTTGAGCAGCACGCGCTGGCCGCAAGCCTGCTGAAGTTCTTCGCGGGTCAGCACGCCCGGGCGCAGCAGCACGGGCACGCCACGGGTGCAGTCAATGATGGTGGACTCGATGCCCACCTGGCAGGCACCGCCATCCAGGATGAGCAAGTCGTCACCAAACTCGCCCTGCACATGCGCTGCGGTCGTGGGGCTGACTCGCCCAAACTGATTGGCGCTGGGTGCAGCCAGCCCCCAGACGGGCTCATCGCCCGCAGCGTGTCCGTGAACGTCGCACAAGCGGCGCAGCAGGGCTTGTGCCACCGGGTGCGAGGGGCAGCGCAAGCCGATGGAATCCTGCCCGCCCGCCGAAGCCGCCGCTACGCCTGGGCGGCGGGGCAGTATCAGCGTGAGTGGGCCAGGCCAAAATGCGGCCATCAGGCGCTGGGCAAAGTCGGGCACCTCGGAGGCAAATTGAGCTACCGACGCCGGCTCGGCCACATGCACGATCAGCGGATGGTCGCTGGGCCTGCCTTTGGCGCTGAAGATGCGCGCTACTGCCTCGGTGCGACTGGCGTCGGCGGCCAATCCATAGACAGTTTCGGTCGGCAAGCCCACCAGTTGCCCCGCCCGTATGGCCTGCACCGCCTGATCGATGGCGCCGGCATCAAAACCGTCAAGAATCATCGGGCCCGCGACTCAAAAAGGTGCAATACCCAGGATATGGGCTGCTTGCAGGGCCGTAGTGCGCACCTGGGCCGGCGAGCTGCCGGTGATGTTGAGATGGCCCATTTTCCGGCCGCGTTTGGCGTCGAGCTTGCCGTAGAGGTGCAGATGGGCACCTGGCAAGGCCAGCACCCGGTCCCAGGCTGGTGTGCGGGGTTGAGCAGCGCCAGGAGTGAACCACAGGTCGCCCAGCAAATTGAGCATGATGGCCGGGCTGTGCTGGCGCGGCTGCACCAAGGGCAGGCCGGCCAGGGTGCGCACCTGCAACTCAAACTGCGACACATCGCAGGCGTTCTGGCTGTAGTGGCCGCTGTTGTGCGGGCGTGGTGCGATTTCGTTCACCACCAGGCTGTCGTCTTGCAGCACAAAGAATTCGACACACAGCACACCCACGTAATCCAGACCCCGGGCGATGGCTTGGGCCGACTGAACGGCCTGCGCGGCCAGATGCGCGGGCAGGCTGGATTCAAACACCTCGGTTACTGCCAGGATGCCCTCGCGGTGCAAGTTGCGCTGCACCGGCAGGTTGACCACCGTGCCGTCACGTCCACGCGCCACGATGACCGAGCACTCGTCGGCCAGGGGCAGCATTTTTTCGAGCACGCAAGGCACCTTGCCCAGCCCAGCCCAGGCCGACACCAGCTCGGCCTGGGTTTTGACCCGGACCTGGCCCTTGCCGTCGTAACCCATGCGTGCGGTCTTGAGGATGCCTGGCAACAAGTCAGGCGTCACAGCCGCCAGCTGGTCGGGCGTGTCGATCACGGCATAGGGCGCGCACGGAACACCACAGGCCTGAAAGTGGGCTTTTTCGCGGGCCCGGTCCTGCGCAATGCTGACCGCCGCCGCCGCGGGCGCCACCAGGCGTTGCCGGGCCAGGGTGGCCAGGGCCTGAGCGGGCACGTTCTCGAACTCGGTGGTGATGGCCACGCAGCGCTCGGCCAGATCGGCCAGGCCCTGTGGATCCTCATACGGCGTCTGTATGTGGTGGTGGCTGACACGCCCGGCAGGGCTGGATGCATCCGGGTCCAGTACGGCGGTGAAGTAGCCCATGCTTTGAGCTGCATGCACAAACATGCGCCCCAGCTGACCACCGCCCATCACGCCCAGCGTCATTTCACGGACGGTACCGGCAACTGCGTCGGTCGTGGCACCCGGTAACAGGGCACCTTGTGGCGTCGTGCTCATAGCGCCGGCGGCAGGGTCATGGCACGGGCGGCTTCGGTCTGCGCCGCACGAAAGGCCTCCAGCGCCTGACGCAGTGCGGGGTCGTTCACAGCCAGCATGGCCACGGCAAACAGCGCCGCATTGGCGGCACCGGCCGCACCAATCGCAAAGGTGGCCACAGGCACGCCTTTGGGCATTTGCACAATGCTGTGCAGGGAATCCACACCACTCAAATGCTTGCTGGCTACCGGCACGCCCAGCACCGGCACAGTGGTCTTGGCCGCCAGCATGCCCGGCAAATGGGCCGCGCCGCCAGCGCCCGCAATGATGGCCACCAGGCCACGGCCGGCCGCTTCTTCGGCGTAGGCAAACATGTCATCGGGCATGCGGTGAGCAGACACCACACGGGCTTCGTGGGCAATGCCAAACTGTTGGAGAATCTGGACTGCATGCTGCATGGTGTCCCAGTCGGAGCTGGAACCCATGACGACGCCGATTTGAGTTTTCATAGTGTGTGTCTGGAAGCATCTGGTGCAATGGCACCCGACAAATGACGTGCTCCCATGCGGGAGTCCTCTTTGAATTTTACTTTTTCACCCCGAGCTGTACCCCCATGATGAACGTAACCGTAGAAAACTTCGACGACGAGGTGATCGCCGCCTCCAGCCAGGTCCCCGTGCTGGTGGATTTTTGGGCACCCTGGTGCGGCCCTTGCAAGGTCATCGGCCCTTTGCTGGAAAAGATCGAAACCGAATACGCGGGCCGCTTCAAGCTGGTCAAGATTGATTCTGATCAGGAGCAGGAGCTGAGCCAAGCCTTTGGCATCCGCAGCATTCCCACTTGCGTGCTCATGGTCAACGGCAAGCCGGTGGACGGATTCATGGGTGCTCTACCCGAAGGCCAGATCAAGGCATTTCTGGACAAACACGTGCCCGCAGCCGATGTGCTGGAAGCAGAAGTCACCGGCGAAGCCATCACCGATGCGCCCGATGCCAACGACCCCGCTGCCATCCTCGAAGCCCTGCACCAGGCCGTGCTGAAGGCACCCGAAGACGACGAGGCGCGCTTTGACTACATCAAGCATTTGTTGCTGATGGATGCGGTAGACGACGCCAAGGTGGCCTTTGCCCCGGTGATTGCCAAAGCCAGCCTGGTGCGCAAGCTCGATGCACTGCAGCGCTGGATGAATGCCATTGACTTTGCCGATGAGCAAGGCGATGTGGTCGCAGCCATGGCCCGGCTGGATGCCAGCATTGGCAGCAACAAGCGCGACTTCGACGCTCGTTTCGCCCGCGCCCAGATCCTGCTGGCCACGCAGCAGTGGACAGCCGCGATGGACGAGTTGCTGGAGATTTTGATGCGCGACAAGAGCTGGTCCGACGATCTGGCCCGCAAGACCTATATCGCCATTCTTGACATCATCGAGCCACCCAAGGTCAAAGTGGCCGACGGCCAGATCCCGCCAGCAGACCCCACTGTGGCCACCTACCGCCGCCGCTTGAGCAGCGTGGTGTTGAGCTGAAATTATTTCGCTTATCCGAAATTAAATCTGTGCGTGACTCAAGGGCGACATAGTTCCGTAGTATCAAAACTATTCAACTGGAAGGCTTGAGGTTCATATAATTTCGGTAAAGCGAAAATATGGCCAGAAAACTTCCTGCCTTCCAAGCAACTCTCGGGCCTGAGGTCCATCAGTTGCCCGACCTCGGTCTCATCGTTCGCAATCAGCGCGCGAGAGATGGCCTACGCATCGACGATGCCGCTTCTTTGAGCGGAGTTTCAAGTGATGTCATGTCCCGTCTGGAAAACGGCAAGGCCGTCACCACAGACAAGTTGATGCAGGTGCTGGACACTCTGGGTCTGAAGGTCATGGTGCTGAGTAAAGAGCAGGCCTTGCTGTGGAGCAGGCAAGAGGCGGGCAATAAGCAAAGCGAGACCAGCTGATGGCCGACTACGCCCTGCATGTCTTTGATGATCAGCGGCAGGTGGGCGAACTTTGCTTTCACCCAGAAACTGATCGTTTCAGCTTCAGCTATGACTCACAGTGGGTAGCGTCGCTCCAGGGCTACTCCCTTTCGCCTCATCTGCCGATGCAGGGCGACATTCCTTCGGCGAACATCCGCCGCTTTCTGGAAAACCTGTTGCCCGAGGGACGTGCGCTCGATGTGCTGTCCGTTTACGAGAACATACAGAAAAACAACATCTTCGCCTTGGTCCGCAGTCTGGGCAAAGAAACCACGGGCGCGCTGACCTTCCTGATGGCTGGGCAATCCCCGCATCAACTGGAGCCCCAAATTCGTCCTCTGCCTGAGGCCGAATTGCATGAGCGCATCCTGGCCCGCGACCGTGTACCACTGACAGTTTGGGATGGCAAAGTGCGCATCTCCGTAGCGGGATTTCAGGACAAGTTGCTGGTCTGCCGAGTGGATGACCGGCTCTTCATGGTCGATGGCTCGCTAGCCTCTACCCACATCATCAAGCCCGAGCCGGTCAACGCAGCACTGCCGTTCATGGTGGCCAACGAGCACTTCTGCATGCGCTTGGCCTCCAGGCTGAGTCTGAAGCGCTACAAGGTAGATTACTGTGCACCGGTCGACATCTTGCGCATGCCATCCCCGGTACTGTGTGTCCAGCGCTTCGACCGAAAAGTCATGGCCGATCAGTTTGTCCAAGGACCAGGCGGGGTACGCATTCCATTGGCCAAGCGGCTCCATGTGATTGACGGCTGTCAACTGCTCAATTTGCCACTGGCGTTCAAGTACGAACGCAATATGGGCAACGCGCCCGAGGTCGCCCACATCCGGGACGGTGCCAGCTTGGAGTTGATGTTTGGCGCCAGGGGGAACATGGTGAGCCCGGCATTGGCGATTCGACAAATGGCACTTTGGGCAGTGCTGACCCTCCTCATGGGTAACAGCGATGCTCATGGCAAAAACATCTCCTTCTTTGTACGCCCCGAAGGATTAAGCGTCGCCAACTTCTACGATCTGGTGTGTGTCACTGCTTATGACCAGCAAAAGGTAGAACACGACTTGGCCATGGCGTTTGGCGACATCTTCAAGCCGCAGGAGATTCAGTCTTTTTCACTGGCTGACTTTTGCGAACGCGCCAAGATCCAGCGTCTGTACTTCGCCCGGGAACTTCGCGCCCTGTGCAAACTAGTGAAAGAAGAAGCCGTCCAGCAAGCACAAGACCCGACTTACATCCCCAAAGAACGTGCATTCGTCGAGTCATTAGCTGACAGTGTGGTTTTGCGCGCAAACCGCCTGGAGTCCATCGCATCGCACATTTCGACGTACGCGGCAGATCTTTTTTAATGTTGGGCTCTGAGCGACGCAGGGTGCGGGCTGGCTATGCCCGCACCACCCAGAACTCAAATCACTTCGCCGTCGGCATCACAAACTCAGCGCCCTTGCCGATGCTCTCGGGCCAGCGCTGCATGATGGACTTTTGCTTGGTGTAGAAGCGCACGCCCTCTTCGCCGTAGGCGTGCATGTCGCCAAACAGGCTCTTCTTCCAGCCACCAAAACCATGCCAGGCCATGGGCACAGGAATCGGCACGTTGATGCCGACCATGCCCACCTGGATGCGGCGGCTGAATTCGCGCGCCACGTTGCCGTCGCGGGTGAAGCAGCTCACGCCGTTGCCAAATTCGTGGTCGTTGATCAGCTTCACGGCGGTGGCGAAATCGTTGACTCGCACGCAGGACAACACCGGTCCAAAGATCTCTTCCTTGTAGATCTTCATGTCGGGGGTCACGTTGTCAAACAAGGTGCCGCCCATCCAGAAGCCGTTGTCACAGCCAGCGCCAGCGGCCTTGCCGCTGAAGCTGCGGCCATCGTGCAGAAGTGTTGCGCCTTCCTTCACCCCCTGCTCGATGTAACCGGTGATGCGGGCATGGGCCGCCGGTGTGACGATGGGGCCCATTTCGGCAGCCAGGTTCATGCCGTCCAGCACCTTCAGGGTCTTGGTGCGCTCCAGCAGCTTCGGTATCAGGCGGTCGCCGACATCACCCACCAGCACGGCCACGCTGATGGCCATGCAACGCTCGCCAGCAGAGCCGTAGCCTGCACCGATCAGCGCGTCCACGGCCTGGTCGATGTCCGCATCGGGCATCACCACCATGTGGTTCTTGGCACCGCCCAGGGCCTGCACGCGCTTGCCGTGGCGGGCGCCGGTCTCGTAAATGTGGTTGGCAATGGGGGTGGAGCCCACAAAGCTCACAGCCTTGACATCGGGGTGCTCCAGCAGGGCGTCTACTGCCTCCTTGTCGCCTTGCACCACGTTGAACACGCCATCGGGCAGACCGGCTTGCTTGAACAGATCGGCCATCATCAGGCTGGCGCTGGGGTCCAGCGGACTGGGCTTGAGCACAAAGGTGTTGCCCGAAGCAATCGCCACGGGGAACATCCACATGGGCACCATCACCGGAAAGTTGAATGGCGTGATCCCTGCCACCACGCCCAAAGGCTGGCGCAGCGTCCAGTTGTCGATGCCGGTAGAGACCTGGTCGGTGAAGTCGCCCTTGAGCAGCTGGGGAATGCCACAGGCGAACTCGATGATGTCGATGCCTCGTGCCACTTCGCCCTGCGCGTCGGTGAACACCTTGCCGTGCTCGGCCGTGATGATGCGGGCCAGTTCGTCCTTGTGCTGGTTGACCAGTTCCAGAAACTTGTACATGACACGGGCGCGGCGGATGGGCGGGGTGTCGGCCCAGGCCGGAAAGGCAGCATGGGCGGCGGCCACGGCGCTGGCCACGTCCTGTGCATTGCCCAGACGCACCTGGCGCGCCACGGCACCTGTGGCGGGGTTGTAAACAGCCTGCGTACGCTGGCTGCTGCCCGCGGTGCGGGCGCCGGCAATGTACTGGGCGACTTCTGTGGTGTCAGCGTAGTGGGTCATAAGTGTCTCGTATGGATGGATAGGGCCAGATCAGCCTGATCGGGCATGTAGGCAGTTTAGGAAGCCGGGCACGCTCGTGCAATATCGGCCCCATGAAATGATTGTTCAATATGATGAACAATATATGCATGAATGAGCAAAAAGTGAGTGATCTGTGGAGCCACCTGCACTGGCTCACCGTGCTGGCGCAGCAGGGCAGTTACACGGCGGCGGCCGAGCGCCTGGGCGTGAGCAAGGCCGCCATGAGCCAGCGCATTGCCGACCTCGAGCGCAATGCCGGCGTGCCCCTGGTGCGGCGCACCACCCGCAGCGTGCGCCTGACCGAGGCCGGCCAGCACCTGGTGGACGACACACGGGCGTCGTTTGAACACATCGCCCAGAGTTTTGCCGAGGTACGCGACCTGGCCAGCGCACCGCGCGGGCTGCTGCGGGTCACCGCTCCGGTCGCCTTTGCGCGCCAGCAGCTGGTGCCACGGCTGGCTGATTTTTTGCGCGACTATCCCGAAGTACGGCTGGAACTGGACTTGTCCGATCGGCTCAGCTCCCTGGCCACCGAAGGGTTTGATCTGGCCATCCGCCACACCGCCGCACCGCCGGACACCCATGTGGCCTGGCCTTTGTGCAGCACACACACCGTGCTGGTGGCCAGCCGCGCTTATTTGCGCCGCAAGGGCACGCCGCAAACGCCACATGACCTGGGCGAGCACAGCTGCCTGCATTACCCGCGCGCCCAGGACACGCCAGCCTGGACTTTTGAGCCCCTGGCACCCGAGCCTGGACAACAGGCGGAGCGCATCACAGTGCCGGTGTCTGGCGCGCTGTCTGCCAACAACAGCGAGGCCTTGCGCGAAGCGGCACTGGGCGGCCTGGGCATTGCCATGCTGCCCGACTTCAGCGCCCAAGCCGCCCTGCAGGCGGGCAAGCTGGTGACGGTGTTGCCGCAGTGGAAGTCCATCGGAGGGTTTGCCGAGCAGTTTTACGCCATACGCCCATATTCGGCACACGTTCCCCGGGCCGTGGCGGCTTTTGTGGCCTATCTGCGTGAGGCGTTTGCAGACGGATTTGCACAGCGCGGTGTCGAAGCCACATCCTGAGTAAATCCTGCTTCGGGGGACCGGTGCCCATCGCGTCCGCGTCCTGCCTACATCGTGTCCAATACCGGCATGCATAGCTCCCAAGTCCCAGAAACATCCACCGACCCGCGCACCGACCAGCGCCTCACAGACCTGGAGATCAAGGCCAGTTTTACCGAGGACCTGCTCGACAGCCTGAATCAGACCGTGGTACGCCAGCAGCAACAAATCGACCTGCTGCTGCGTGAATTGGCCCACCTGCGTGAACAGGCCAGCGAGCCGGCTTCGCCCACCTTTCGCAGCCTGCGCGACGACCTGCCGCCGCACTACTGATGACAGACCGCTTGTTGCAAGAGCCGTCTCAAGAAGTGCCGGAAATGCCCGCGCCAGTCAGCTTCTGGCAGGCCTTTGCCTTCTGGCTCAAGCTGGGTTTCATCAGCTTTGGCGGGCCTGCCGGCCAGATTGCACTGATGCACCAGGAGCTGGTGGAGCGGCGGCGCTGGCTCTCAGAGCAGCGTTTTTTGCATGCGCTCAACTATTGCATGGTGCTACCCGGCCCGGAGGCTCAGCAGCTGGCCACTTACATCGGCTGGCTGATGCACCGCACCTGGGGCGGCATCGTGGCCGGCACGCTCTTTGTGCTGCCATCACTCGTCATCCTGATCGGCCTGTCGTGGCTGTATGTCGGCTTTGGTACGGTACCGCTGGTCGCCGGGCTGCTGTACGGCATCAAACCCGCCGTGGTGGCCATCGTGCTGCAGGCGGCGCACCGCATCGGTGGGCGTGCCCTCAAAAGCCAGTCGTTGTGGGGCGTGGCAGCGGCGTCTTTCGTGGCTATTTTTGTTTTCAACGTGCCATTCCCCGCCATCGTGGCGGCTGCGGCCGTGCTGGGCTGGCTGGGCAGTCGCTGGGCGCCATCACAGTTCCGTTCCGGCGGTGGTCGCGGCCAAACCGCACATCGCCATGGCCCAGCCTTGTTGGACGATGACACGCCCGCACCCGCGCATGCGCGCTTCACCTGGCGCGGTCTGGGCCAAGTGCTCGGCACTGGCCTGCTACTGTGGGCTGCGAGCCTGGGCTTGCTGGCATGGACTGGCGGCTGGCAACACACCCTGACGCAGATGGGCTGGTTCTTCACCAAGGCCGCGCTGCTGACTTTTGGTGGCGCCTACGCGGTGTTGCCCTATGTCTACCAAGGCGCGGTGGTGGATGCGGGGTGGCTGTCGGCCGCTCAGATGATGGACGGTCTGGCCCTGGGTGAATCCACGCCGGGTCCGCTGATCATGGTGGTGGCCTTTGTGGGCTACCTGGGTGGCCATGCCCGCGCCCTGTTCGGGCCCGAGGCCTTGTTCATGGCGGGGGTTGCAGCTGCGACCATCGCGACCTGGTTCACTTTCCTGCCCTCCTTCATCTTCATTTTTGCGGGCGCACCGTTGGTGGAATCGACCCGTCACCACATCGGCCTGACCGCTCCACTCACGGCCATTACCGCAGCCGTGGTCGGTGTGATCGTCAATCTGGCACTGTTTTTCGGCTACCACGTGTTCTGGCCCGCAGGCTTTACCGGTCCCGTCGATCTGGCCGCCGCCCTCATCAGCCTGGGCGCGGCCACGGCGCTCTTGCGCTTCAAACTGGGCGTGTTGCCGGTGCTGGCCGCAAGTGCCGTGGCCGGATGTGTCATCAAGGTGCCGCTGTGGTGAGCGCCGAGTGCCAAAATCCCGCCATGCCTGAATCTGATCTGCCTTCAAACCCCCCAGCGCCACCAGCTGCACAGCCCCGCAACCCCTTGCATGGCGTCACGCTGGAGGCCATGGTGACAGCACTGGCCGAGCACTACGGCTGGTCAGAATTGGGCCTGCGCATTCCTGTGCGCTGTTTCACACATGACCCCAGCGTGAATTCAAGCCTGAAGTTTTTGCGCAAAACGCCCTGGGCGCGCGAGAAAGTCGAGGGCCTGTACCTCTTCATGTTGCGTGAACTGCGGCGCACCCGGCCCCAGCGGCCCTCCTGACCTCCACACCATGAAAACAAATCTGATGGGCACCGCCCTGGTGCTCGGCCTGCTCTCGGCCATCGGCCCTTTCGCCATCGACATGTACCTGCCCGCACTGCCCTCCATAGGCCAGAGCCTGGGTGCCTCTGTGAATGCGGTGCAGGCCAGCTTGATGGCCTTTTTCATCTCGTTAGGCATCGGGCAAATCATTTACGGCCCAGTGTCCGACATGGTCGGCCGCAAACCGCCGCTGTACTTCGGCCTGATCCTGTTTGGCGTGGGTAGCGTGGGCTGCGCGCTGGCACCCGACATCGACACCCTGGTCGCCCTGCGATTCGTGCAGGGTCTGGGTGCCTGCGCCGGCATGGTGGTGCCACGCGCTGTGGTGCGCGACCTGCACACCGGCCACGACGCGGCCCGCCTGATCTCGCTGCTGATGCTGGTCTTTAGCGTGTCGCCCATCCTGGCGCCGCTGACTGGCAGCTTTTTGATCGAATGGGCCGGATGGCGCAGCGTGTTCTGGGCCGTGACGCTAGCCGCCGTGCTGGGCTTGGTCTTGCTCGCGACCAGCCTGCCCGAAACCCGACCACCCGCAGCGCGCCTGGAAAGCAGCGTGGGCAGCGCCGTGGCCGCCTACGGACAGTTGCTGCGGCACCAGCACTTCATGGGCCTGGTGTTCATCGGCGCCTTTGGCATGTCGAGCTTTTTTGCCTACCTGGCCAATTCGTCTTTTGTGCTGATCGACCACTATGGCCTCACGCCACGCCAGTACAGCTTGGCCTTTGCCGCCAATGCGGCGTCTTTCATTGGCGTGTCGCAATTCACGGGCCGGCTGGGCCAGCGCTTTGGCATGGTGCCGATGGTCAAAGTTGCTGTGTCGGGCTATACCGGCACCATGATCCTGCTGTTGGCGGCGTTCCTGGTGGGCTGGGATCACCTGGCCCTGATGCTGGGCATGCTGTTCCTGGGTTTCGGCTTTCTGGGCCTGGTTATCCCCACCACGGCCGTGCTGGCGCTGGACGACCACGGCCCGGTCGCGGGATCTGCCTCTGCGCTGATGGGCACCCTGCAGTTCGTCACCGGAGCCCTGGTCATGGCCCTGACCGGCCTGTTTGCCGACGGCACCGCCCGCGCCATGCTGATCGGTATTGCCGTATCGAGCCTGATCGCCTTTGCACTTGCGCGGGGGACTTTGGGTGGGTGGGGGCGATCAAGCTGACACCCAAGGCGGACACTCCCTCTTATTAGGACTTTCCCTAGGTTGCCCTGAAATCGGGGCAACTTGCCTTGACGACTATCGAAGCACTAGCTGACAATCGTCTAGCCCTCTAGTAAATCGTTTTACTAGAGGTAACTTGAAGTTCAGCTCCGCTCACTTTCTCGCAACATCTGGGCTTTTGTGGCCCCTACCCCTGGAGATTACCCATGAAATTCACCCCCAAGCTTTTGGCCACTGCCGCCGCTCTGGCACTGGTGTCCCACGTGGCACTGGCCGCAGACGTCCTGCGCGTCTGGCACCACGGTGGCCGCGCCGATAACGAGCGCGAGCGCATGGCCGGCATGATCGAAAAGTGGAACAAGGCCAACCCGTCGATGCCCGCCAAGCTGGAAATCCAGCCCGAGGGTTCCTACAACGAGCAAGTGCAAGCCGCAGCCCTGTCGGGCAACCTGCCGGACCTGCTGGACCTGGATGGCCCCAACTACGCCAACTACGCCTGGTCGGGCTACATCACCCCGCTGAACGGCCTGGTCTCTGCCAAGCTGATGGCTGACATGATCCCGTCGCTGATCAAGCAAGGCACCTACCCCGCAGACGGCAAGGTCTACATGCTGGGTCAAGGCGACTCCGGCCTGTCGATCTGGGGTCGCAAGTCCTTGCTCGAAGGTGCCAAGGTGCGCATCCCCAAGGGTGTGGACGACGCCTGGACACTGGCCGAATTTGAAGATGCACTGGCCAAGCTGCAAAAAGCACCTGGCATGAAGTACGCCATGGACGTGAAGCTGAACTACGGCCAAGGCGAGTGGTACACCTATGGTTTCTCGCCCTGGGTTCAGTCCTTCGGCGGTGATCTGATCGATCGCACCACCTGGAAAGCTGAAGGCACGATGAACGGTCCCGCTGCAGTCAAAGCCCTGAGCCTGTTGCAGGGCTTCGTGAAGAAGGGTTACATCGCTCCGGCCAGCGAAGGTGACGACAGCTTCTACGGCAAGAAGAATGCCGCCCTGTCCTTCGTAGGTCACTGGATGTGGCCGGCTCACAGCAAGGCCTTTGACAAGGATCTGGTCCTGCTGCCCATGCCCAAGCTAGGTGCCAAGGCGGTGACTGGCAACGGCGGCTGGGCTTGGTCCATCAATGCCAAGAGCAAGCAAAAAGAAGCCACCGGCAAGCTGCTTGAGTTCATGCTCAGCACTGACAACGTGGCCGAACTGTCCACGGCCATGGGCGGCGTGCCTGGCGTGAAGTCTGCCGCTCCCAAGGTGGATCTCTACAAGGCGGGTGGCCCGTTGTCCCTGTACATTGACCAGTTGGCCAAGGTCAGTGTGGCACGTCCTTCGCACCCAGCTTACCCCACCATCACCGCAGCCTTTGCCAAGGCCGTGGCTGACGTGGTGGACGGCGGTGACGTGAAGAAAGCCCTGGACGCAGCTGCCAAGAAGGTGGACCAGGACATCGAAGACAACAAGGGTTACAAGCCCTTCGGCAAGTAATGTCTGACGCCGTTGCGGGCTATCTGCCTGCAACGCAAGGGGTGCGGCAGCTGCCGCACCCACTGTTTTGCTCTCCCCCATTCCGTGTGGTGATTTCGAACACCGCAGGAGGCTCCCCAAATGTTTGACGTACAACGACAGGTACGCTTGCGTCCCTGGCTGTTTCTCAGCCCGGCGCTGGCGCTGATGCTGCTGTTTCTGATCCTGCCCTTTGTGCTGACGGTGGTGTTTTCGTTCACCGACCAGCGGCTGGTGCCCAATCCCAATGTGCCCACCGAGATGATCGGTTGGCGCAATTACGACCGTATCTTTGCGAACGAAGACTTCGTTCGCACCCTGCTGAACACCGCATATTTCACCGTGCTGGTGGTGCCGCTGCAATGCGGCCTGGGCCTGGCGGTGGCCATGCTGATCAACACCAAACTGGCTGGCCGCCAGTTGTTCCGGGGCGTTTATTTTTTGCCCACCGTGATTTCGATGGTGGTGGTGTCCGTCATCTGGTTCTCACTGTTTCAGATGGGTGGTTTTTTCAACACTGCGCTCACCACGTTGACAGGCGGATGGGTCAACCCGGTGGATTGGCTGGCCAACCCCACCACCGCCATGCCCGCGATTGTGCTGATGTCCGCCTGGCAAGGTTTCCCCTTTCAGATGGTGGTGTACCTGGCGGGCTTGCAAAGCATCAACCACGACCTGTATGAAGCTGCCCGCCTGGATGGTGCCAACCGTTTCAACGAGTTCTGGCACGTCACCATGCCGGGGCTGCTGAACACCCACATTCTGGTGATCATGACGACCACTATCCTGGCCTTCAAGTTGTTCACTCAGGTCGAACTGCTGACCAAGGGCGGGCCTTCGGGCGTGACAGATACGCTGGTGCGCTTCATCTACCTCACGGGCTTTCGCCAGGGCAAGGTCGGCATTGCCGCAGCCGCTGCCGTGTGTTTCTTCCTGATCGTGCTGGCCATCAGCCTGGTGCAGCGTCGCCTGGTGAAAGAAGAAAGGGCCATCGAATGAGCACCCGTATCGAACGACTGTTTTTGATGATCATCGCCCTGGCCTTGCTGGCCTTTGTGCTGACACCGCTGATGCTGATGGTGGCGACCTCGCTCAAGGGCGATGAGCAGCAAATCCTGATCGACTTTGGCAACTGGCGCGCCTTCTGGGTCGACCCGGACCAGATGTCGCTAGAAAACTTCCGCCAGGTCTTGAACGACAAAACCTCCCCCGTGCCGCGCTACCTCATGAATTCAGCCATCATCGTGGTCTGCATCGTGGTGTTTGGCGTGTTTGTGAATTCGCTCGCTGCCTACGCACTGGCTCGCATCAGCTTTCCTGGCCGCAACTTCGTGGTCATGGCCATCGTGTCGCTCATCATCATTCCCATGGAGGCCCTGGCCGTGCCCATGTTGCTGATGATGAATGAGGTGGGCTGGGTAGACACCTACCAGGCCCAGATCGTGCCCTTCATCGCGCACCCGTTCTCGATCTTTTTGTTCTACCAGTTCTTTGCCAAGATTCCCAAGGACTACGACGAGGCCGCCTACCTGGACGGTGCCAGCCACCTCAAGATCTACTGGCAAATCATCATGCCGCTATCGCTACCCGCGATTGCCACGGTGGCCATTCTGCAAAGCCTGGAGTACTGGAATGCCTTTTTGTGGCCACTGATGGTCACGCGCGGTGCCGATGTGCGCCCAGTGTCGCTGGCCCTGGCCCAGTTTTTTGGCACGCCGCCACCGGTCTGGGGCGATGTGATGGCATTCTCTGTGCTGATGTCGGCACCGATTCTGCTGGTTTATTTGCTGTTCCAGCGCTGGTTCATTCAGTCCGCGATGGGCAGCGGCGTGAAAGGCTGAGGATGCACCCGGGTCAGCCAAAGCTGAACCCTTAGCGGGCCCAGGCCCACCCACATGAATAAATAGACAGGAAAAGTTATGGCAAGCGTCACCCTGCGGGGAATCCGCAAAAGCTACGACGGCAACAACGACGTGATCAAGGGCGTGGACCTGGACGTTCGCGACGGCGAATTCATGGTTTTCGTCGGCCCCTCGGGCTGTGGCAAGAGCACCATGATGCGCATGGTGGCCGGGCTCGAAGGCATCACCGCCGGCGAGCTGCGCATTGGCGACAAAGTGGCCAATGACCTGCCAGCCCCTCAGCGTGGCGTGGCCATGGTGTTTCAGAGCTATGCCCTGTACCCGCACATGACCGTGGCGGAGAACATGGGTTTCAGCCTGAAGATGGCAAAGGTCCCCAAGGCGCAGGCACGCGAGCAAGTCGAACGCGCCGCCGAGGTGCTGCAAATCACCCATCTGCTGGACCGCACGCCCAAAGCCTTGTCGGGCGGACAGCGCCAGCGCGTGGCAATCGGCCGGGCCATCGTGCGCAAGCCAGATGTGTTTTTGTTTGACGAACCCCTGTCCAACCTGGACGCAGGCCTGCGCGTGCAAATGCGCGTGGAGCTGACCAAGCTGCACCGCGAGCTGGGCAGCACCATGATCTATGTGACCCACGACCAGGTCGAGGCCATGACCATGGGCGACCGCATCGCCGTGTTCAATGCCGGCCGTATTGAGCAAGTGGGCACGCCGCTGGAGCTGTACCAGCAGCCTGCCAACACCTTTGTCGCCCAGTTTCTCGGTAGCCCGCGCATGAACTTGCTGGCTGGTGGCGTGCAGACGGTGGGGGCCGGCCTGCAGGTCCATGGCCCAGCGGGAAGCTTTGTCTTGCCCTCGGCAGAGATGAGCGCTGCCGTTGCTTCGCGTTTGAGCGAAGTCACGCAACTGGGCGTGCGCCCAGAGTCCCTGATCGTGAGCTCGGGGGAAGGCCCGGGCTGGACGGCCCAACTCGATGTGATCGAGCATCTGGGCGATACCCTGCTGGTGTACGCCAGCGTGGCCGGTGTGGACCAGCCCGTCAGCCTGAAATTGTCTGCCGAAGAAGGTCAGCCCTGGAAAGTCGGCATGACCGTGCGTCTGCAACCCAAGGCGAGCGCTCTGCACCTGTTTGACGCCCAAGGCCAGCGCGTCGGCGCCGTTTAAACCGCAGCCTCAAGCCGTCGGTCTACCCACCGACTGGCGGGCCACCAGGGGGCAATGCAGCAGTGTGCGGCCACTGGGCAGGTTTTTTTCTTCCAGCAAAACCTGGGCTCCCCATTGCCCCATCTCGTAGTGCGGCAACTGCATGGTGGTGAGGCGTGGGCGCAAATGACCTGCGATCACGTCCTGGTTGTCAAAACCGATGATCGACAGATCCTGCGGCACGCGCAGGCCCAGTGCCTGGGCTGCGTCATAGGCGCCCATGGCGCAGCGGTCATTCATGCAAAACAGCGCAGTGGGCCGACCTGGCCTTTGCAGCAGTTGCATGGCGCCTTCAAAACCCGCCTCCTGCCAGCCGCTGACTTGCACCACCAGCGCAGGATTGAAGGGCAGGCCGGCATCTTTCAGGGCCTGGCGATAGCCCGCCGTGCGTAACACCGACGCAACAGCACCGTCCAGGTTGTCAATCAGGCCGATGCGCACATGCCCATGGGCCAGCAGGTGCTCGGTGGCCTCGCGCCCGCCGCGCTCGTCGTCCGGCACCACGGCGGGCACTTGCTCGTCCGGGCTGTAGGCGTTGACCAGCACCACCGGAAAGCCCTGCAGCATGGCTGGCACCGCAATCTCCCGGTGCGACATGGTGGCCAGAATGATGGCGTCCACCTGGTGTTGCAACAGGGCGCCCAGGGCCTCCTGCTCCAGTTCATCCTGGTGGTCGGTGTTGATCATGGTCAGGATGCGCCGGTGCTGCCAGGCCACATCCTGCGCACCGCGAACAATCATGCCGGCGAAAGGCGTGGTGGCAATCTCATCGGTCACAAAACCCAGCAGGCTGGATGTGCCCCGGCGCAGGGCGCGGGCCATGGCGTTGGGCCGGTAGCCCAACTGGGCCACCGCTGCCCACACCCGCTCGCGGGTCTCTAAGGGTATTTGGGTGTTTTCGCCCTTGTTCAGTACAAAGGATACGGTGGTGGACGACACCTGCGCAGCCCGTGCCACGTCCTGCATGGTTACCCGTGCAGGGCGCGCAGGACGGGGGAGGTCGGGTGCGGAGTCGTTCAAGGGCGAAATTATTTCAAACCGGGGCCAGCATCCACTCGTGGGCCGGGTCGTTCTTGAAGACCCAGAAGCGGTTCGGGCCGGCCATCACATTCAGGTAGTAATTGTCGTAGCCATGCGGCGCCACGACCGGGTGATAGCCCCGGGGCACCATCACTACGTCGTGGTTTTCTACCGCGAGGGCCTCATCCAGGCTGCGGTCATCGGTGTACACCCGCTGGAAGGCAAAACCCTGGGGCGGATTCATGCGGTGGTAGTAAACCTCTTCGAGCTGGGTTTCCACGGGCGGCTGCTCCACATCGTGCTTGTGGGGCGGGTAGCTGGACGAGTGGCTGGCCGGGGTGCGCACTTCCACCACCAGCAAATGGGCGGCACGCGGGTCGTCGTGCGGCAGGATGTCGCAGACATAGCGGGTGTTGGTGCCCTTGCCGCGCACGCTGCGGCGCATGGTGGCCGAATCGATCACAAACATATCGGTGGAGCTGCCCTTGCCTGACGGCGCGGTGCACAACGCCACTTCGGCCACTGTGAGGGAGCCCGGCAGATTGCCCACGGTCACGCTTTTGCCCGGCGGCACATAGACCGCCGCAGGCGAGACTTCCTCAAACACGCTCTTGCGCGTGCCCAGGTTGGCGTAGGTCTTGCCGTCTACCGTGACATCCACCGTGCCGGTCAGCACCACCAGGCACAGCTCGCGCTCTCCCGTGTCCACCGTCTCTGCCTCACCGGCCTGCAGGCGCACGGCCCGAAAGCCCACATGCGTCCAGCCGGCGCGCTCGGGCGTGACGTTGACGATCTCTTTGCCGGCGGGGGCCGCCTTGGCGAGCAGGGGACTGACCATGTCTGTTTCCTTCAGGCGAGTGCGTTGACCAAGCCACGCAAGGTGTCATAACCCTTCTTGGCGTACTGGTAGCTGGGGGCCACGGCGGGGTCTTGCTCGGCCTCCACCACCAGCCAGCCTTCGTAGCCCGCATCCTTCAGGGCTTGCAGCACAGCGGCGAAATCGATGCTGCCGTCGCCTGGCACGGTGAAAGTGCCATTGATCACACCGGTCAGGAAGCTCCAGCCGTCATTGCGGGACTTGGCAATCACCGACGTGCGCACATCCTTGCAATGCACATGCACCACACGCTTGATGTGCTTCTTGAGCAAATCAACCGGGCTCAGGGCACCGCCAAAGTAGGCATGGCCGGTGTCAAACAGCAAAAACACCTTGGCCGGGTCGGTCAGGTCCATCAGCTTGTCCATGTCGGCCGGGGACTCCACATAGGCACCCATGTGATGGTGGTAGGCCAGCTTGATGCCGTAAGTCTCCAGCAGGTGCTGACCAAAGGCATTCAAACGCTGGGCGTAGGCTTGCCACAAGGCCTCATTGGCAAAGGTAGGGCGCTTGCCCACCGGGGTGTCGATCTGGCCCTGCACGGTGCCGGCACATTCGCCATACACCACGACCTTGACACCGTTGTATTGCAGCTTGCTCATGTGGGCTTTGCAACGCTCGATTTCGGCGGCCACCGATTGCTCGTCGGTCTGGCCGGGCTCCAGCTCGGCCAGAAAGCCCGAATACCAGCCCGACACACAAGCCACACCAAATTCATCGAGCTTGGCCTTCAGGCCCGGGCCGTCCTTGGGGAATTTGTTGCCCAGCTCAAAGCCCTCGTAGCCGATTTCTGCGCCCTCTTTCAGCGCGGTTTCCAAAGGCGTTTCGCCGCCCAGGGAGGGCAGGTCGTCGTTCATCCAGGAGATCGGGTTGATGCCGATGCGTACGTTCCAGGTCATGTCAGTTCTCTTTCAAATGCGTAATAAGTGCGTGATGCAAAAAATCAGATGCGCTGGGCTTGCTGGGCATCAGCATAACGGGCGTGGGCCTCGTTCACTTCGGGGCGGGTGGACACCTCGGGTATCGCCACCTCCCACCAGCAGCCGCCGTCGGTGGTGCGAGTATGCGTGGTGTCGATGACCAGCACCTGGGTGCGCTTGGCCGCACGGGCCTGCACCATGGCCGCCTTCAATTCCACCACGTCCTTCACGTGCACGGCGTCGGCGCCCATGCTGCGGGCATGCATGGCAAAGTCCAGCGTGCTGGCCTCGCCACCCTCGCCGATGCAGTCGTCCAGCAGGTTGTTGAAGCGCGGGCTACCGGTGGCCAATTGCAGGCGCTGTATGCAGCCGTAACCCCGGTTGTCCAGCACCACGATGATGAGCTTTTTGCCCAGCAGCACCGAAGTGGCCAGCTCGGAATTCATCATCATGTAAGAGCCGTCGCCCACCATGACGATGACTTCCTGGTCGGGTCGGGCCATCTTGGCGCCCAGACCCCCGGCAATCTCGTAGCCCATGCACGAAAAGCCGTATTCCATGTGGTAGTTGCCGGGACGGCTGGCACGCCAGAGCTTGTGCAGCTCGGCAGGCAAAGTGCCTGCGGCGCACAGGGCGATGTCGTGCTCGCCGCTGTTGCCGCCCTGGTCGTTCAGGGAGTCGCGCACGGCACCGATGACTTCGGCGTCGTAAGGCAGGGTGTCGGTGGGGACGGCGGTGGTCAGCTCGGTGATGCGGGCATTGGTGGCTGCGGCACGCTGGCGGGCGCGCTCGGTCCAGGCCGCATCGGCTGCCCAGCCTTGCAGGCGGTCTTGCAACTGTCCCAGGCCCACACGGGCGTCGGCCACCAGGGCCATGCCGCTCCACTTGCCGGCGTCGTAGCTTTGCACATTGAGGCTGAGCAGGCGTGCCTTGGGGAACAAGGCATGCGAGCCAGTCGTGAAGTCCTGCAGGCGGGTGCCCACGGCAAACACCACGTCGGCCTCGCGAGCCAGTTCGTTGGCGGCAGAGACGCCATCCACACCAATGGCACCCAGGTTGAGCGGGTGGTCCCAGGGCAGGCTGCTCTTGCCGCCGTGCGACTCGACCACCGGCACACCGTGCGCGTCGGCAAAGGCCCGCAGGGCATCCCAGGCCTGGCTGTACAGCACGCCGCCGCCGGCCACGATCAGCGGCTGCCTGGCTGACTTCAGCAAGGCGACCGCATCGGCCAGTTCACGAGCGTCAGCCGGGGGACGGCGAAAACGCAGCACTTCGGGGTGCAAAAAGCTCTCGGGGCAATCAAAGGCGTGTGCCTGCACGTCTTGCGGCAAAGCCAGGCAGGCCGGGCCGCAGGCGGCGGGGTCGGTCATCATCTGGATGGCACGGGGCAGCGCCGTCAGAATCTGCTCGGGCCGGCTGATGCGGTCAAAGTAGCGGGTGACCGGGCGGAAGGTGTCGTTGGCGCTCAGGTCGCCTTGCGAAAAGCTTTCGATCTGCTGCAGCACCGGGTCGGGCCGGCGCGTGGCAAAGGTGTCGCCCGGTAGCAGCAGCACTGGCAGGCGGTTGACGTGGGCCACCGCCGCCGCCGTGACCAGGTTGGTGGCGCCAGGGCCGATGCTGGTGCTCACGGCCATGATGCGCTGGCGAAAGTTGGCCTTGGCATAGGCCACAGCCGCGTGGGCCATGCCCTGCTCGTTGTGTGCGCGGAAGGTGGGCAGGCGATCACGTTCAGCCACCAGGGCCTCGCCCAAACCCGCCACATTGCCATGGCCAAAAATGGTGAACACGCCACCGCAATAGGGCAGCACAGCGCCGTCGCTCATTTCCACACGCAGAGCCGCCAGATGCTTGACCAGCGCCTGGGACATGGTGAGACGTTGGGTCGTCATGAGAGTTCTTTCTTCACAAAGGGTAAAACATCAGGCCGCAGCGCGTACAGCCTGATGGCGATTGCGCCAGGCCTCGACCAGCACCGCAAAATTGCGCGCCACTTCATCGATCAAAGCCGCATCGCTCATCTCGCCCTTGAACCACTTCAGGGAGGCATCGACCCACAGCGTGCGACCCACCATGAAGCCTTTAACCACCGGATTGGTGGCATGCACAAAGCTGTCGGCCAGGTATTGCAGGGGCTGGTTCAAGCCCAGGATCACGGCGCCACGGCAGTGCGGATCACGCTCGTTGACCAGGTCGTTCAGGGCAGCCCAGCCTGCAGGCTGCATGGGTGCCAGCTTCCACCACTCGGGCTTCACGCCCAGGTTGTAAAAGCGCTTCACGGCACGCAGCACAGCCGCATCTTCGGTGCCGGCGGGTGTCATGGCCTTGGGCGCAATGATCTCCAGCAAGAGCTCGTTGCCGCTTTCGCGGGTGGCTTCCCAGAGCTCCAGCACTTTTTGCTCTTGCGCCAGGCGCAGCTCGAAGGCGTCGTCCGGGTGGTAGTGCACCAGACATTTCACGACCTGCTCGGTGGGCCAATGGATCAGGGCGCTGCCTATCGAGCGCACGCCGTCAAACTGCAGCGGGCGCGAGCCCGGCAACTCGACCGGACGCCCCACCCACCAGCCCCGGCCGGTGGCGCTGGCCAGTGCGTCAGCACCATAGTCGCCGCCATCAATCAGCACGCCGGTATGGCCCTGCAACTGGTGGCTGCGCTCCACCTGCTCGGCGGCTTGCACCAGCAGCTTTTTCAGGGCGGGAATGCGGGCCTCGGAAGCGCCGGCCTCACGCACCATGTCAAAAAACTGGCTGCGGTGGTCAAACGCCATCACGCACAGCTCGCGCCAGTCCGGGCGAGCAGCGGTCACGCGGTGCAGATGAGCCAGCTGCTGATCCGCATCCACCTTGGGGTTGCGGTTGCCACCGAACCAGTGCGCCAACTCAGCCGGCGTGGGCATGGCGGCCGAACACGCATGGCGCGACACCACAATAGCGCCGCAGGCATTGGCTACCTGGGTGGATTCCGCCCAGTCCTTGCCCTGCAGGAGGCTGGCCATCAGGCCCGACAAAAACGCGTCGCCAGCACCCAGCACATTCAGCACTTCAACCCGCTCACCACGGTAAGTGGGGGCTGCATCGATGTCATCGGGAATCTCGCCTTCCATCACACAGCAACCCAGGGCGCCGCGCTTGACCACCAGGGTGGCCCCGGGGCACAAGCCCCGCACCACACGCAGGCTGGCAATCAGGTCGTCGGCCACACCGCCGGCGATGAAGAACTCTTCCTCGGTGCCCACCAGCATGTCAAACAAGGGCAGCGAGGCTTGCAGCTGGCGAGTCACGCCTTCGTCGGACACATAGCGGTTTTCACCAGCACCGCGACCGGTCAGTCCCCACAGCACGGGCCGGTAATCGATATCGAGCACGGTGGTGGTGCCGTGTTTGCGCGCCAGCTCCAGGGCGCGATGCGAGGCCGCACGCGTACCGGGTGTGGACAAGTGCGTGCCCGTAATGGCCAAGGCACGGCACTGGGCAATGAAGTCTTCGCTGATTTCGCTGGCCTGCACCGCCATGTCGGCGCAGTTTTCGCGCACAAACAGGAGCGGGAAAGTGTCGCGGTCTTTCAGGCCCAGCAAGACCAGGGCGGTCAGCCGCTCGGGGTCGATTTGCACCTGGCTGGTGTCGCAGCCCTCGGCCTGCAGGGTTTCCAGCAGGAAACGGCCCATCTGTTCATTGCCCACGCGCGACACCATGGCACTCTTGCAACCCAGGCGGGCCACGCCGAACGCCAGATTGGCCGAGCTCCCGCCCAGATACATTGCCATGCTGCGCGCATCCTCCAGCCGGCTGCCGAACTGCTGGGCATACAGGTCCACGGCCAATCGGCCCAGGCAGGCCAGGTCAAAAGGGCGACCCACTGGAAATTGCAAGGTACTCATCACTCATTAGCCCGCAGGCGTCCCTCGGTAGGTTGGTTTCTGGTGCCCAAACGAGCTCGGGTCTCGGCACCGCAAATCGTCGTCGCGCAAAAGCTGCACCCCGCCAAACGGGGGGCTGGTTTTAAAGCGCTCGGAGTCTAGATTTTAAAGAATCTTTTTTCTCTAGGTGTAATCCCTTAGAAAATATTTTCCAAATTTTTAAAAAAGTGTCTATAGTTCGCTCCTGCCAAGACCCCTGGCAATGGTTGCAAGGGGCCCATTTACCGGGAAGCCGGTGCAGGCAATTCCAAACTCACTCTGGAGACTTTTCATGAAAAAACTTCTGATCGCTGCTGCTGTATCCGCCACCCTGCTGTCGCCCATGGCCGCACAGGCTCAAAAAGTGGGTCTGGCCATGGCTCAACTCGACACTTTCCTGACCATCCTGAAGGACGGCACCCTGGCTGCTGGCAAAAAAGCGGGCGCCACCATCCAGGTGGAAGACGCTGGCAATGATGTGGGCAAGCAGCTCAGCCAGATCCAGAACATGATTGCGCAGAAATACGACGCCATCATCGTCAACCCCGTGGACACCGATGCCACCCCCAAGATGACCAAGATGGTGACCGACGCCGGCATTCCCCTGGTGTACGTGAACCGCAAGCCCGTTGACTTCGAAAAGCTGCCCAAGGGCGTGGCTTTCGTGGCCTCTGACGAGAAAGTCTCTGGCACCCTGGAAACCCAGGAAGTTTGCCGTCTGCTCAAGGGCAAAGGCAACATTCTGGTCTTGATGGGCGAACTGTCCAACGAAGCTGCTCGCACCCGCACCAAGGACATCGAAGAAGTCGTTGCCACCAAAGAATGCTCGGGCATGAAGATTGTCGACAAGCGTGAAGGCGCATGGGACCGCACCAAGGCACAAGACATCACCACCAACTGGTTGTCCTCTGGCACCAAGTTTGACGCCATCATCGCCAACAACGACGAAATGGCCATCGGCGCGATCAACGCTCTGAAGGCTGCCAAGAAGTGGACCCCTGCCTCCATCGTGGCTGGCATTGACGCGACCCCTGATGCCCTGGCTTCCATGAAGGCCGGCGACCTGAAGGTGACCGTGTTCCAGAATGCTGCTGGCCAAGGTTCTGGCGCTGTCGAAGCCGCTCTGAAGCTCATCAAGAAGCAGCCTGTTGAGCGCTTTGTGAACGTGCCCTTCGAGCTGGTCACCCCCGCCAACCTGGCCAAGTACACCGGCAAGAACTGATCTGTTTCGCTGACCCGGGGACGCCTCCAAAAGAGGCGTCCTCTTCATTTCAACTTCCCTTACCGAGTTCACAGGATGTCTGACACCGCCACGCTGCAGCGCTCTGACACACAGTCGGCTGCCACTTCCCCGTTGCTGGAAATCCAGGGCATACGCAAGGCGTTCCCCGGTGTGGTCGCGCTGGACAATGTTTCCTTCCAGCTGAAGGCGGGCACGGTACACGCCCTGATGGGCGAAAACGGCGCGGGCAAATCCACGCTGATGAAGATCATTGCTGGCATCTATACGCCAGACAAGGGCGAGATCCGCCTGAATGGCCGTGCCGTCACGCTGGCCTCACCCATCGATGCGCTGAGTCAAGGCATCGCCATGATTCACCAGGAACTGAACCTGATGCCCCATATGACGGTGGCAGAAAACGTCTGGATCACGCGCGAGCCCAAGAACCGCTTTGGTTTTGTGGATCACGCGGAGTTGAATCGAAAAACAGCCGAACTGTTCAAGACCCTGAACATCGACATTGATCCCACCATAGAAATTCAGGAACTGTCGGTTGCCAACCGGCAGATGGTCGAGATCGCCAAGGCGGTCTCTTACGACTCTGACGTGCTCATCATGGATGAGCCCACCTCGGCGTTGACCGAAAAAGAAGTCTCCCACCTGTTCGCCATCATCCGCAATGTGCGGGCGCAGGGCAAAGGCATCATTTACATCACACACAAGATGAATGAGCTGTTCGAGATCGCCGATGAGTTTTCGGTGTTTCGCGACGGCCAGTACATCGCCACCTGCGCCTCCACCGACGTGACCCGCGACGACATCATCAAGATGATGGTGGGCCGCGAAATCACCCAGATGTTTCCCAAGCAGACCGTGCCGATCGGCGAGGTCGTGCTGTCGGTCAGGAACCTCACGCTCGACGGCGTGTTCAAAGACGTTTCCTTTGACATCCGTGCCGGTGAAATCATGGGCATGGCGGGCCTGGTGGGGTCGGGCCGCTCCAACGTGGCCGAAACCCTGTTTGGCGTGACGCCTGCCAGCAGCGGCAGCATCGCCATCAATGGCCAGGACATCCGTATCGACACCCCGGCCAAGGCTATGAGCGCTGGCCTTGCCTTCCTGACCGAAGACCGCAAGGAAACCGGCTGCTTTCTGTGCCTGAATATTCAGGACAACATGGACAGCGCCGTGCTGAGCCAGCGCTACGTCAGCAAGGGCTTTGTCCAGAACAAGCCTCTGGTGAAAGACTGCGTGGAGATGGCCCAGCGCCTGCGCGTCAAAACGCCGGACATGAATGAAATCATTCAAAACCTCTCAGGTGGCAATCAGCAAAAAGTGCTGGTGGGACGCTGGCTGTTGACCAATCCCAAGATCCTGATCCTGGATGAGCCCACACGCGGCATCGACGTGGGTGCCAAGGCAGAAATTCACCGGCTGGTGTCCGAACTCGCGGGTACAGGTGTCGCCATATTGATGATTTCGTCCGAAATGCCCGAAGTGCTGGGCATGAGCGACCGCATTGCCGTGATGCACGAAGGCCGTATCACAGGCATTCTTGACCGTAAAGATGCAGACCAGGTGTCCGTCATGGACCTGGCTGCCAAGTAAATTCCCGGAGACTCCCCCATGAGCAGCACAAGCGCAACCCCATCCATCGCCCTCGGCAGCAAGCCGAAATTCAAGCTCCCCGCCGAAGCCAGCATTTTTCTGGTGCTGCTCGGTATCTCCCTGTTTTTTGAAGCCCTGGGCTGGTACGTCAACAACGAAAGTTTTCTGTTCAATATAGAGCGGCTGCAAATCATCATCTTGCAGATGGCGGTGATCGGCATCATTGCAGTGGGTGTGAACCTGGTCATCATCACCAGCGGCATCGACCTGTCTTCAGGCTCGGTGGTGGCCGCCGCCGCCGTGGTGTCGGCCAGCCTGGCGCAGGTGTCTGACTTTCCTCGGGCCGTGTTCCCCACCTTGACCGATCTGCCCATGGTCTGGCCGCTGCTGGCTGGTGCCACGATCGGTTTGCTGATCGGCCTGCTCAACGGCTCCCTGATTGCCTACACCGCCATTCCTCCCTTCATTGCCACGCTGGGCACCATGGTCGCTGCACGCGGCTTTGCCAAGTGGTTCACCGGTGGCATGCCCGTGAGCATGCTGACCGATGACTTCGCCGCCATAGGCTCGGGTGCCAACCCGGTTTACATCTTTCTGTTCATTGCCTTTATCTTCCATATCGTCTTGCGCTACACCCGCTTTGGCAAATTCACCTATGCCATCGGCGCCAACCGCCAGGCCGCCCGGGTGTCAGGCATCAATGTGAATCGCCACCTGATCTGGATTTACACCATCGCAGGTTTGCTCAGCGGCATTGCCGGCAGTGTGACTGCCGCCCGTGCCATCTCTGGTCAGTCGGGCATGGGCGTGATGTATGAGCTGGACGCCATTGCGGCCGTGGTGATAGGCGGCACCTCACTGGTCGGCGGGCTGGGCCGTATCACGGGCACGGTGATTGGCGTGCTCATTCTGGGTGTGATGATGTCGGGCTTCACCTTCATCCGTATCGACGCCTACTACCAGGAGATGGTCAAGGGTGCCATCATTGTGGCCGCGGTGGTGGCCGACCAGTACCGCAACAAAAAGCGTGGACGCTAAGTAGCCGGCGGGTACGCACCCGCCGAGCGCAGCTTACTGGCTGGATTGGACCCAGTTCTCAACTTGTAGCGCGGGCACGCGCTCAAATTCCGACATGTTGTTCGTCACCAGCACCAGACCTTCGCTGCGTGCGTGACCGGCAATGTGCAGGTCATTCACTCCGATAGGTTGGCCAAGTTTTTCCAGGACAGCACGGATGGCACCGTAGTGTTGCGCGGCCTTTGCGCCATAGGGCAGAACTTCCAGCCGACTGCAAAAATCTTCAATAGCGGACAGGTTTTCACTCACACGGCTGCTTTTCTCTGCACCATGTACCAGTTCAGCCAAGGTGATGGAGGAGATTGCCATGCGGCTGGCGTTGGCATTGAACGTGGCAAGCACCTCAATGGGGCGGCGCTTCAGCACGTAGATAACGATGTTGGTGTCCAGTAGGTAGCGCAGCATCAGAAGGCTTCCCTCTCCGACTGGTGCTGGGTCGCACGCTCGGGGAGGAAATCGTCACTCACGGCGGGGCCATCCAGAAAGAAGCTGTCCCAGGTTTGGTCGACGGGGGCGATGATGCGCTCGTTGCCCTTGACCCGTATTTCCACTTTGTGGACGCCCTCAGGCAGGCGGACGTCCACCGGGAGGCGGACTGCCTGGGTGCGGTTGTTAACAAAAACAGTGCCGATGGACATGACTATCTCCTGTATGACTGTGTATATAGTAATCGTATATGGCGAAGTCGGTATCGTTGATCTTCGCTCTTCCAACGAGTTCGCCCCAAGCGTGCAAACCAGGGTCACGTGGATTGCAACTGCAATACACTTGACCAATGAAGACTGCAACGATCCCCCCCATACGCGTCGCCCCCGAGTTCAGGATGGAAGTTGAGGGCGTCCTGGAACAAGGTGAATCGCTTTCACAGTTCGTCGAGAACGCTGTGCGTCAAACAGTTTTGATGCGCAAGCATCAAGCCGAGTTCCTCCATCGGGGCATCGCTGCCATCGAAGAGACAAAACGGGCAGGTGAAGGCCTATCGGCCGATACAGTGCTGGCCAGGCTGGAAGCCAAGCTGGCGGCGGCGCGTCAGACCCAGTCTCAAAATAGCGAATGAGCTATCGCGTTCAGTTCAGCGCTACGGCCGAAGCAGACTTGGAAAGGCTCTTTGATTTCATTCTTCAGCGCGAACTGGAGAGTGCATCTGGCGATCTTGACATTGCCGAGCGAGCGCTGCGGGCCATCAAAGACAGCCTAGCCTTTCTGGGATCATCTCCATTTGCCTGTCGAAAGGTGGGGGTCAGTCCTTTCCTTCGTGAACTCGTGATCACCTTTGGTGGCACAGGCTATGTGGCGCTGTATGAGATCGTGGATGACCGTACCGTCATCATCGGTGCCATCCGTCATCAGCGGGCGGATGATTACCACTGAGACTCGGGCGCAGTGTCAGGGGCATTTTCTAAACGTTCTCAGGCGTAAACAGCTCCAGCGGCAAGACAAAGGGCTGGCCGTAGGCCTGCACATGGCCCGGTGCCAGGGCTTGCAACATCACCCGCAATGCCGTCTCTGCCACGGGGGCCAGCGGGGTCTGAATCGCCAGATCGACAAAGCCATCGACCAGTGCCAGGCGGTGTTCGGCCGTGAGCTCATGGCACACCATGACGATGGTGCGGTCCCGTCTTTCTTCGCGCAGGGCGCGCACGATGCCGGTGGTGCCGCCACCGCCGGTGTCATACAAGCCCACTAGGTCCGGATGACGTGCCAGCAGGCTCAGCGTGGCCTCATAGGCCATTTGCTCGTCTTCCAGATTGACCTGGGCGTCCAGCACCCGCAACCCGGGTGCCTGTTCGCGCAAAGCCGAACGGAACGCCATCTCGCTGGTTTCCTGGCCCAGGTAGCGATGGCTACCGACAAACACGCCCACATCGCCCTCGCCCCGGGACAAGCGCCGCACCGCCCAGGCGGCCGTGCGGCCACGTTGCCGGTTGTCGATGCCCACGCAACCCAGGCGATGTGGCGCGCTCAGGTCCGACAGCAAGGCCAGGCAGGGCACGCCCGTAGTGTGTAGCTGCTCGACCGCCGCTGTCACATGCGGGTGGTCCACGGCGACCAGGCCCACGGCATCACAGCGCTGGCCCATGGCCAGCAGCCGTTCGGCAATGGCGGCTGGCTCCAGCACGTCCATGAATTCCATCTGAACGCTGCAGCGCCCCTGGCCTTGCAGGCTAAGGCGTTCCGCTGCTTCGCGCAGTGCCTGGGCCAAGGCTTCATAGAACGGCGAATGGCGTTTTTGCAGGCAAAAGCCCAGTCGCCGATTGCCACCCTTGGCAGGCAGGCGCTGACGCATCAGGTGCACCGCGTGGTAACCCAGCCGGTCGGCGGTTTCGATCACGCGTAAAGCGGTGCCCTCGCGCACGGGCAGGCGACTGTTGAGCACGCGGTCCACCGTGGCGGTACTGACCCCGGCAGCCTCGGCAATGGCCTGAATGGTGATTTTGGGTTTCATGGGTTTTTCCCTGCAAGGAATGCAAGATATTGAAGTCAAATTTTGATGGGATTTGATGCGATTTGATGGCCAGGTATTGGAAATATTTTTCGAATCACTATGATTCTGGAAACGCATCCTCATCACCGCTTTCAACATGAACACCACCACCGTAGACACAAGCACGGCCCCGCCCACACGGGCCGATTACCAGCTCATCGGCGGCGCTGGCGAGCGCGCCGCCGCTGCCGGACTGGTCAATGCCAACTGGTACAAATGCCCGGTACCACGCCAGGTCATGAAGCAACTGATGCAGCGCGAAGACGCACGCGCCCTGCGCGACACCGTGCTGTGGTACGCGCTGATCCTGGCCTCGGGTGCCCTGGTGGTGTACGGCTGGAACGAGGGCTGGAGTCTGGGAGCTCTGTTCGCGGCTTATTTTGTGTATGCCACGCTGTACTGCGGCCCCGCCGACAGCCGCTGGCATGAGAGCAGCCACGGCACCGCTTTCAAGACCCGCTGGATGAATGATCTGCTGTACCAGTTTGCCTGCTTTCAGGTGCTGCGCCGACCCGCCAAGTGGCGCTGGAGCCATGCCCGCCACCACACCGACACCCTTGTCACCGGCCGCGACCCCGAAGTGGCGGTGCCTGTGCCCACCGATCTGCTGAGCACCGCCCTGAATGTGTTCGCCATCAAGAACGGCCCCAAGGAGCTGTGGGCGGCGCTGCGTAACGCATTGGGCCACATCAGCGCCGAGGAAAAAACCTTTGTGCCCGAGATGGAGTGGCCGCGCATGGTGCGGGAGGCGCGCATCTGGATGCTGGTGTACGCGGGCGTCATTGCCACGGCCTGGCTGGCCCAGAGCTGGTTGCCGGTGCTGATGGTGGGCCTGCTGCCTGGCATGCTGGGCGCTTGGCTGTTCAACTTCTTTGGCTTGACCCAACATGCCGGTCTGCCTGAAAACGTGCTGGACCACCGCCTGAACTGCCGCACCGTCTACATGAATCCGGTGTTCCGCTTTCTGTACTGGAACATGAACTACCACGTAGAACACCACATGTTCCCCATGGTGCCCTACCACGCGCTGCCTCAACTGCACGAAGCCATCAAGGCCGACTGCCCGCCGCCCTACCAGAGCACCCTGGCGGCCTACACCGAAATCCTTCCGGCCATCCTGCGCCAGGCCCGTGACCCCAGCCACCACGTGGTTCGGCCGCTGCCAGTGCCCGCAAGCGCCAGCTGATCCCTTTTACCAACCCCCATTCACACTCACACTGGAGACACCATGAGCTCATGGATAGACGTTTGCGCCCTGGACGACATCGACGACGAGGACGTGATGCGCTTTGACCACGGCGGCCACAGCTACGCCGTGTACCGCTACGAAGACAAGGTGTACGCCACCGACGGCCTGTGCACCCACGAAAAGGTGCACCTGTGCGATGGCCTGGTGATGGAACACGTCATCGAGTGCCCCTAGCACAACGGCCGCTTCGACATCCGCGACGGCCGCGCCCTGGGGGCGCCGGTGTGCATCAACCTCAAAACCTACCCGGCCCGGGTTGAGGGCGGGAACATCCAGATTCAGGTCGGCTGATTCAACGCTGCTGCGTTTTAAAGGTTCTCGCGGGTGACCAGATTGAAGGGCACATACACACGCTGCCCACCCGCGTCCGGGCCCTGCTCCCTGGCGCGCAGGGCCACCTGGATGGCGGCTTGTGCGATGGCTTGGTAGGGGTGCGCAATCACCATGGCCAGGCGTCCGTCCATCAGGCCACTGCGGGTGCTGGGCAACACATCATGGCCCACCAGCAACACCTGACGCTGAAGGTCCAGGTCGCGCAAGGCCGCAATGGCCCCGGCTACTCCCCCGCCAGAGACATACAGGCCGGCCAGATCCGGGTGCTCACGCAGCAACTTCTCGGTGAGCTCGCGTGCGTTGGCGTCTGACTCATAGGTGGCCAAGGGCTCGAGCAGGGTGCGCTCGGGCATGAACTCGCGCACAAAGGACCGAAATCCGCTTTCAAACAGGTCGTGGCACCGAAAGCGGTGCGTGCCCACAAACATGGCCAGCTTGCCCGGCCGATGGCACAGGTGCTCGAACGCCCAGGCCGCGGTGCGCCCCACTTTCCAGCTGTCCAGGCCGACATAGCTCACATGGCTGCTTGCCGATAGCGGCGACACGATGGCCACCACCGGCTTGCCCTGTTTTTGCAGGTCATCAATGGCTTGCGCCACCATGGGGTGGTCGGCGGCCTGGACACACATGGCGTCCTGGTGCCGTCCCATGGCAGTGATCCGTTCAGAGATGGCTTCGGGCGACAAATCGGCCACCTGTTCCAGGTGCAGATACACCTTGACATGTTTGAGCTCCAGGCAGGCTTGCTCAAACCCATCGGCCAGCGCTTGCGAAAACGCCAGGTGTGGTGTCTGAATGAACACGCCCAGCTTCAGTTGCGCCTCGGCCAAGGCTGCACGGTGTTGCATGGCACCCAGGCCATAAAAGCCCACTTGCTGCGCGGCCTGCAGCACCCGCTGCAGGGTGAGGGGCTTGATGTGCGGATGGCCGGCAATGACGCGATTGACGGTTGCCACCGACACCTGGGCCTGCTGGGCAACATCTCGGATAGTGGTGCGACTCATTTCGCAATTCTGACACTGAACGTATCAAGATTTTCAGATGTCTCAAGACTTGATATTTTGAAGAGTAAAACAGAAGATTTTCAGATCAATAAAAGATATGAAATAGATCATTACTGGCAAAAAATATGCTCTTTCAAGACACAAAACCTACACTTGCGCCCTACGGTCTTTTCAAGGTGGAACGATGGACGACTCTCGTTACGGCAAACGCAACAAAAAAGGCGATTGGGCACCTAGCGCCCCTCTCGAATCCTCTGCACTTTGGCAGTGGCCTCCCCAACCCGCCAAGTGGTTGCCTTGGGTATTGGGCTTTGTCTGGCCCTGGAATGCCCTGTTTGTGATGATCACCTGTTTGACCTGGTGGCTCGTCATCCCCGAGCCTGCAGTGATGGCGCAATTGCAGTGGTCTTGGGTGCTCAAGCTGTTCGCCTGGAACTGGCTGGGCTTACTGGCTTACTACGGCTTGTTTGAGGGTCTGCTGTATGCCCGCAAAACCCAGGACCGGCGCTTCAAGTACAACGGCAAGTTTCCGGCCGAGCAGCCCTCGGATGTGTTCTGGTTCAAGAGCCAGAACATCGACAACTTCATCCGCAGCTTTTTCATCAGCATCCCGATCGGCTCGGCCATCGAGGTGTTGCTGCTGTGGCAGTACGCCAACGGGGGCATGGCTGCCTTGTCCTGGGACACCCAGGCGGTGTTGATCTGCGCCTGGTTCCCGCTGGCCATGTTTGTGCAGGAGCTGCACTTTTTCGCTATACACCGGCTCAGCCACACCGCCTTTCTCTACAAATGGGTGCACAGCGTGCATCACAACTCCGTCAATCCCTCACCCTGGTCATCCATGTCCATGCATCCGGTAGAAGGCTTGATGTACTTTGCGGTCGCTTTGTGGGTCCTGGTGCTGCCGGCGCATCCGCTGATCGCCATTCACCTGTTCACCATTCCGGCATTTGGCGCCATCGTGGGCCACATTGGCTTTGATCGCATCGAGCTTCCTGCCGGTGCCAGCACCCAGCCACACAGCTACGCGCACTACCTGCACCACAAGCACTTTGAGGTGAACTACTGCGACAACGGCAGCGTACCTCTGGACACCTGGTTTGGCTCCTGGCACGACGGCTCTGCAGAAGGCGAGCGCCGCATGCAAGAGCGCTACGCCGCCAAGGTGGCCCGCTTGAACACCCCCAAAACTTGAGACAGGAGCTTCAGATGAGCCTGAAAAAACCTTCGGTCTATGACCTTCTGAGCCAAAAAGGCCAGCGCAAATGGGTGCAACTGCACATCGACACCCCAGAAGAAGCTGCCGCAGCGATCGACGCCGGCATACAAATCCTGTCTTGCGAACCCGACCACAACCTGGAACTCATCCGACGCGCAGCGCCGGCAGGTTTTTTGAGCGCAGGCATGCCGCACGGCAGCATTAGCTCGGCACAAGACGCTATCCGCAGTGGCTTCGAGATCTTGCGACGCGGTGCCGATGCGGTGTATTGCTCACACTCACCCCAGTGGATAGAAGCCATGGCGCGTGAAGGCATTCCGGTCACCGGCCACGTGGGGCTGGTGCCCAACTGGGGCACCTGGACCAACTTTCGCGCCATCGGCAAAACCCCTGACGAAGCCATGCGGGTCTTTCAGGCGGCCAAAGACCTTGAGAGTGCCGGAGCTGCTTTTCTTGAGGTGGAAGTGGTGCCCGAGCCCCTGGCCGTTTACATCACACGGAACGTGCGCATGGTGACCATGGGCATGGGTTGTGGTACGGCCTGCGACACGCAATACCTCTTCTCCAGCGATGTGCTGGGAACCAACCAGGGACACATGCCCAGGCATTCAAAAAAATATGCCGACATACCGGCAATGCTGGCCCAAGTGCAAGAGGCGCGGGTGCAGGCCTTCAAGTCCTATGTGGCCGATTGCGAATCCGGGGCGTATCCGGAACCCCGGCATGTGGTGCCGATGCAAGACGAAGCCCTGGCCACCTTCACCGCCAGGGCCGGTCGCTGAGACCTTGCGCGGCTGATGTCGCGGCAGCTAAGGCTGCCGCCCAGTGATCAGATCTGGACCCAGACTTTGCCTTCTTCGACCTTGCAGGGGTAGGTCTTGAGCGCAACGCAGACCGGCGCACCCAGTGGCCGACCGTCTCGGATGTCGAAACGTCCGTTGTGCTTGGGGCACTCGATGACGTGTTCCATCACCAGACCGTCGCACAGGTGTACGTTTTCGTGGGTGCACAGGCCGTCGCTGGCGTATGCCTGATCGCCAACACGGTAAATCGCAAAAGTGCGGCTGCCATGGTCGAATCGGGTCACGTCTTCATCGTCGATGTCGTCGAGGTCAACGGTTGCAATCCAATCTGTCATGTGTCGTTCCTTTCAGTTTTTAGGGGGGAAGGCGTAGGGCCTGGAAACAAAATAAGAGGGCCTGAACAAGCGGGTTTGCGCGGCATGCTCAATGCGCAACCATGCGTCCCAGCGCATCGCAAAAAGCCACGGTCTTGAACGGATCCTGCTGGGTGCTGATGGTCCGAAAGGACGCAATCAACTCGCAGGCCAGGGTGAAGCCGGTGGACCTGAAGCCGATAAAGTGCAGCGCATTGGGGTGGTTGGACACCTGGCGGTAGGCCCGATTTCCCCGGCATGTTCCCCGGCTTGTGGGGGTGAGGTCCGTGGGCAGAATGATCCACAGGTCACCAGCGCGCGGAAGTTCCTCGCCCAGCTCATGCGTCTCGATGCCGGCGATGCCCAGTCCGTGGATCAGACGCTGGTGCAAATACGCCAGACTCTGGGTCGGACGGGTCATGATCACGCGCTCAGCCCCCTGGAGGGCTTGCACCACCCGCGAAAATTCAGGCCGCAAGATTTCGGACTGAATCTGGGCAATATCGGCAGCCATTTTTTCGATGTAGCTGATGGCCGTGTGCTGCGAATCGCTCGGGCACCATGGTGCCCCCGAGGCCTGCGCCGCGCTGATGGGCAGCGTAGGCAAGAAGGCCAGCTTCAGTTCCCGAAACCCCTTCAGGCCATAGCGCTGCGCCAGTCGAACCACTGCGGCAGGTATGGTTTGCGAGGCCTGGGCCACCTCCTGTATGCCCATACGATGCAGGCCATGGGCGTGTTCAATGCAATATTGCGCGACCCGCCTTAGCGGGGGACTGAGCTTGCCCAGATCCGACTGCAACTGCATCAGCATGGCATGGCCGGGCGACGCTTCAAAAGTCATGCGCTGGTGGGCAAGAGAGGTCTGCATGGTTCGCCTTTTGTGTTGTAATTTCTTCGAAGCAATGTCCTCAAACTCATCTGTGTCTCCCCGCCCACGCTCCGGAAAAAAAGTCACTGCACGTGATGTTGCCGAGCGTGCAGGCGTGTCGAAATGGACGGTGTCCCGCGCCTACACCGACGGCGCATCGATTGCCCCCGAGGTGCGCGACAAGGTCCGGCGTCTGGCCGAGGAGATGGGTTATTCGCCCAACCTGCTTGCCCGCAGCCTGACCACGCGTAGCTCGGGCTTGATTGCGGTGGTTGTGGACGAACTGGGCAACCCCAACCAGCTGTACTCCCTGAACGAAGCAAGCCGCCAACTCCAAGGCAAGGGACTGAGCACCTTGCTGTTGAATGTGAGCCCGGAGTACAGCCCGGCCACCGCCCTGCAGCTGGCGGACCAACTGCAGGTGCAGGGCATCATGTTTTTGGGCACCACGCTGAAGCACGAGCTGATCGAGCTGGCCCAGCGGATCAAGCACATCCCGCTGGTGGTCATCATGCGCAACAGTGGTTTGGCCAGCATTCCCTTTGTCAGCACCGATGGCTATGCGGCGGGCTCTGAAATCGCCGAGCTGTTTTTGTCGCAGGGCTACCGGCGCATTGGTTACATGGCCGGTCCCATGTCCGAACGTACCGAGTTGCGCCGGATGGAGGGCTTTCGCGACCGTCTGGCGCAAGCCGGCATTGAGCTGGCCACCGTGCTGGAGACCTTGCATTACCGGCGTGAGCAAGGCATGGCGACCCTGCAGCGCTACCTGGAGGCCACGCCCCGCGCAGAACGTCTGGAAGCGATTTTTTGCGAAAACGACATCCTGGCCGTGGGCGCACTGGACGCGCTGAAGACGGCCCATGCCGACCACAAGATGGCAGTGGTGGGCTTTGACGACATTGAGCTGGCGTCCTCGCCCAGCTACAACCTGACCACTTTCCGGCAGCCCGTGGAGTTTTTGGTGAGCGAAGCCATCAAGGCTGTTCTGGCGCCCGAGGCAACACAGATCAAGTCCCTCATGGCGCCGGGCTCCCTGGTGTTGCGAGGGTCGCATCGTCGTATCGCCTAGCTGCAAGAGTGGGCCCCGGCGCGCCGGGGCGAACATGCAAACCCTCAGTTGCTGACGACCGGACGGCCGTTTTGCAGCTGTACCGTCTTGCCGGTCTTCCACGACAGGCCAGCAGCCTCGGCCACCGCCAAGGCGTTCACCCCGTCTTGCAGCGTGACCGGATAGGTCGACCCCGCCTCAATGGCGCCGACAAAGGCGCGCCACTCGGCTTCGTACGCCTTCATGTAGCGCTCCAGGAAGAAGTATTCAGGCTTGGCACTGACCGCACCGGCCGTGGTGATCTTGTTGACCGTGTTTTCCAGCACATTGCCGGCCTGCAGCAAACCGGTGGAGCCCAGCAACTCGAGGCGCTGGTCGTAGCCATAAACAGCACGACGGCTGTTCTTGATGACCGCGATGCGACCGTCTGCAAAGTGCAGGGTAATGACGGCGGTGTCCACGTCACCCGCTGCGCCGATGGCAGGGTCCACGATGCTGGAGCCTACTGCCGTCACGGCCACCGGTGCCGCACCGAAGATCCAGCAGGCCATGTCAAAGTCGTGGATGGCCATGTCGCGGAACAGACCGCCCGACACCTGGATGTAGGACACCGGTGGGGGCGCGGGATCGAAAGACGTGATCGAAAGCAGTTCGCCTTTGCCGATGTCACCGTTATCGAAAGCCTGCTTGAGCGCTGCGAAGTTGGGGTCAAAACGGCGGTTGAAGCCAATCATCACCGGGCGTCCCAGCTTGGAGACCGCCTCATGGCAGGCCAGGGCACGATCCAGACTCAGATCGACTGGCTTTTCACACAGCACGGCCTTGCCGGCCTTTGCGGCGGCTTCGATCAGGTCGGCGTGGGTATCGGTGGAGGTGGCGATGAGCACGGCATCGATGGCCGGGTCAGCCACGATCTCCTGCGAGGACTTGGCCGTGGCGCCATAGCTTGCCGCCAGCTTTTGGGCGGCTTGCATGTTGATGTCTGAAACGGCGGCGAGTTGACAGCCTGCGTGGGCCACGATGCTTTTGGCGTGGACGTTGCCGATGCGGCCAGCGCCGAGAAGACCGACTTTGATCATGTGTGAGCTCCGAAGTAAAAAAATGTGTCCCTGGTGGGACGGGAAAAAAAGTGAGTGCCGAGCCTTAGCGGTCGAGTTGGGCGAGGAATTGTTCGAATTCTGCGTCTGCAATCGGTACCACATGCTCGGGCGCGGGATACACGCCAGTATCCACGTCAGCGACGAACTCCTTGAAGGCCGAGACACGCTCGCTTTGCAGGCGTTCCAGCTCTACCGCGAAATTGCGGTAGGTTTTGGCATGGCGCGGCTTGTGACCCCGCGTGCAACCCAGTACATCCTCGGCAAAAAGGTACTGGGCATCGGCCCCCGCACCTGCACCCATACCCAGCATGAGCACCGAGGTACGCCTGGAGATGATTTCCGACACGCGGTCGGGCACCACTTCCAGCTCGGCACCGAACACGCCGATCGCCTCCAGTCGCTTGACGTGCTCCCACACGGCCAGCGCACTGACCGCCGTTTTGCCCACCGCCTTGAAACCTCCGGTCCAGGTGGCCTGCGAGGGGATCAAACCCACATGGGCCACCACCGGCACAGCTTCGTCACACAGGCGCTTTTGAATGGCCAGCCCTGCGGCGCAGTAAAAACAGTCGCCGCCGATGGCCATGAACTTGAATGCTTCGCGCAGGTAATCCTCGGCCGTGATCAGTTGCCCAAACGGACCATAAGGCAGGCCCACTTGAACAAAGCAGCGGCCAGCTGCGGCCCGCATCTCGGGGGTGAAGAAGCGCCCCTCAATGGACAGCATGTCCACCCCGGCGGCATCGGCTGCGGCAGCCTCCTCGGGGGTGGTGACGTACAGCATGGAAATCTTGCGCTTGCCCTTGAGGGCGCGCATGTCTGCCACAGTGGGACGACGCTCTGGATGGCTCATGGGTGACCTCGCTGGATGAAAACTTAGGGGGCTACCGTGAAGGAGGCGCGAAAGGCTTCGAGCGCGGCCTCGGGTGCGCCTGAGGCGAAGGCCTCCATACACACCGCACCTCTGTAGCCCATGCGGCTCAGTGCCCGGGCAACGCCCTGGTAATTGATCTCGCCCGTGCCGGGTTCCATGCGGCCAGGCACGTCGGCGACCTGGATCTCGCCGATCCAGGGCAGGCAGCGTTCGCACAGCTGAA
>JBEEJZ010000239.1:0-6613 GCA_041168905.1 Pseudomonadota bacterium
ATCTTGCCGCGGCGACCAGATCTGAAAGTTGTGGTGACATCGGCCACTATCGATGCGCAGCGTTTTGCAGACCACTTTGCCTCCAAGGCCGGACCAGCGCCGGTCATCATGGTGTCGGGTCGTATGTTCCCGGTGGAGCAGCGCTATCGACCTTTTGAAGAATCGCGCGAGAGTGACCTCAATACGGCGATTGCCGATGCGGTCGATGAGTTGTGGCGCGATGCCCATCAGGCGGGCGACATACTGGTGTTTTTGCCGGGTGAGCGTGAAATACGCGAAGCTGCTGACCATTTGCGCAAGCACCTCAGTCACCAGCCTGTTTACCGTAGCGCCGAGGTACTGCCGCTGTTTGCGCGGCTGAGCCAGGCCGAGCAGGATCGTATTTTTGACAGCCATGCCGGGCGGCGCATTGTGCTGGCCACCAACGTGGCCGAAACCTCGCTCACCGTGCCCGGCATCCGATATGTGATTGACGCCGGCACCGCCCGCATGAAGCGCTACAGCTTCAGGAGCAAGGTAGAGCAGTTGCTGGTGGAGCCCATCAGCCAGGCCGCAGCCAACCAGCGTGCCGGTCGCTGCGGTCGGGTTGCCAACGGCATTTGCATCCGGCTCTACGAGCAGAGCGACTTTGACGGTCGTCCGCGATTCACCGACCCCGAAATTCTGCGCAGCTCCCTGGCGGGCGTCATTTTGCGCATGAAGTCTTTGCATCTGGGTATGGTGGAAGACTTTCCTTTCATCGAACGACCTTCTGGTCGGGCTATTGCTGACGGCTACCAGCTGCTTGCTGAGCTGGGTGCGGTGGACGATGCCAACAACCTCACGCCAGTAGGCCAGGAGCTGGCGAAGTTGCCGCTAGACCCCCGGGTAGGTCGCATGATTCTGGAGGCGCGCGAGCGGGGTGCCCTGGACGAAGTGCTGGTCATAGCCTCGGCTCTGAGTGTGCAGGATGTACGCGACAGGCCCATGGATCTGCAAACCCAGGCCGACCAGCAGCACGCCAAGTTCGATGACGACAAGAGCGAGTTCACTGGCTACCTGAAGCTCTGGAAGTGGCTACACGAGGCCAGGGGCGGCGCAGACGCGCTGACAACTGCAGATAAAAAAACAATTGGGGTCAGACCCCAATTGAGCGGCGGAGCCCCATCCAGTCCCAAGAACCAGAGCGCGATGGCAACGGGCCAAGCGACTCAACACAAGTTGAGCAACCGGCAGTATGAGCAGTTGCTGCGTCAAAACTTCATCAACATTCGCAGGGTTCGCGAGTGGCGCGATATCCACAGCCAGCTGCACACGGTGGTGGCCGAACACAAATGGCGCATCAACACCACGCCCGCCAGTTATGAGCAGCTGCATCTATCGATGCTATCGGGCCTTTTGGGCAATATCGGTTGCAAGCTCGATGACGAGGACGTCTATCTGGGTGCCCGGGGGATCAAGTTTTACCGCCATCCTGGCGCGCACCTCAGCAAGAAACCCGGCCGCTGGGTGGTGGCTGCCGAGCTGGTGGAAACCACGCGCTTGTTTGGCCGCGGCATGGCGGCGATCGAGCCCCAATGGCTGGAACAGGTGGGGGAGCATTTGCTGAAAAAGCAGCTGCTCGACCCGCGTTGGGAGAAAAAGGCGGCTGAGGTCGTCGCCCTAGAGCGCGCGACCCTGTATGGCATCGTCATTTACAACGGGCGGCGTAAAAACTACGGTCTGGTGGACGTAGCGGGTGCCCGTGAAATTTTCATTCGCGAAGCCCTTGTTGGGGGCGAGTGGGAGACGCAGTTGCCCTTTTTGGCCGCCAATCACAAGCTGGTGCGACAGGTACAGGAGCTGGAACACAAGGCCCGACGCCAGGATGTGCTGGTCGACGACGAGTTGATCTATGCGTTTTACGACCAGCAATTGCCCGCAGATACTTGCAGCGGCGCCACGTTTGAACGCTGGTATCGCGACGAGAGCCGGCGACGCTCGGCTGATGCCGCCATTTCGGCGTCTGGTAGCTCAACAGCCAAACCGCCCGCACTGCTGCTCTTGACGCGAGAAGAGCTGATGCGACACGAAGCCGCTGGCATCACCACCCAGTCTTTCCCGCGCACCTTGCGGCTCGGCGGTGTGGATTGCGCGGCCAGCTACCTGCACGAGCCAGGCGATGCCCGCGACGGCTTGACGGTGACCGTGCCCTTGTTTGTGCTCAACCAGGTCAACGAAGACCGTTGCGAATGGTTGGTGCCGGGCATGTTGAAAGACAAGGTTCAAGCGCTGCTGAAAACCCTGCACCAGCGCCCGCGCTCCCGTCTGGTTCCATTGCCGGACACGGCAGCTCGTATGGCAGAAACCCTGAACGAAGCAGAACGCTTCGGCATGGGCTCACTGACCGACGCGGTCTTGAAGCTGGTGCGGGCTGCTACATCCTTGGACATCGTGAAGGCCGACATCAAGCTGGACATGCTCAGTCCACATTTCTTCATGAACTTTCGGGTCGTGGACGAACATGGGCGTCAGTTGGGAAGTGGTCGCAATCTAGGCGCCCTCAAGGCCGAGTGGGGCGGCAAGGCGCGTGGTGCCTTTCAAGCACTGGCCGCATTGCAGGGGCTTGCGGGTGGTCCCGTAAAAAATGCGGGTGGACCTACATCTTCGTCGGCTCAAGCCAGTCAGCGTACTGTGGCTGATAAGGGCCGCAGCATGCCCAGCAGCGCCGCCTCGTCCGCTGCGCCTGCAGTTCAGCCGGCTGGCAAGCGCTACACGGCCTGGACCTTTGGCGAGTTGCCCGAGTTGATGGAGATACAGAAGGGCGGGCAAACGCTGATAGGCTTTCCTGCGCTGATTGACCAGGGCGCAGGTGCAGACGGCGGCGTCACCATTGAGGTTTTTGATGAGCCGCAGGTGGCTGCGGCCAAGCACCGGGCGGGCTTGCGGCGCCTGTTTGCGCTGCAAATACGTGACGCCCTCAAGTACCTGGAAAAAAACATTCCCGACTTGCAGAAAATGGCGGTGGCCTACATGTTGGTGGGTCGCGCAGCCGACCACACGGGCGGTGGTACGGTCGAGGAGTTGCGGGATCAGATCATCTCGGTGGCCCTGGATCGGGCGTTCTTGCTGGAACCTTTGCCTACGCAGGAAGCCGACTTCAAGCGCCGGCTGGAAGAGGGGCGGGGACGCCTGACCCTGATCGCCAACGAGGTGGCGCGTCTGGCGCAGACCATTTTGAACGAGTACGCAGTTGCGGTGCGCAAAATCAAGGACACCAAGAATGCACCCGATGCCACCCATGACGCAACCCAGCAGCTGCAGCGTTTGATGCCCAAGGCCTTTCTCACACAGTCGCCCTGGAGCCAGCTCCCCCACTTTGCGCGTTACCTCAAGGCCATCACCGCCCGACTGGACAAGTTCAGGGCGGACCCAGCCCGTGACGCCGCGCGGATGGCCGAACTACGCCCGCAGGAGCAGCGCTACTGGCGACTGGTGGCCGAGCGCAAAGGCGCTGTGGATGAGCGCATGCAGGAGTTTCGCTGGCTACTGGAGGAACTGCGGGTGAGCTTTTTCGCTCAGGAGCTGCGAACGCCACAGCCGGTGAGCGTGAAACGGCTCGACAAACTCTGGGCCCAGGTAAACAGCTAGAGCCGGGCTAGACGCTGCAGCGCGGTGTGCAGCGTCTCGTCTTTCTTGGCAAAGCAGAAGCGCACCACGCCCTGCTCAAAACCGTCGCCGTAAAAGGCAGACAAGGGGATCGCGGCGACGCCGATCTCGCTGGTCAGCCACTTGCAGAATTCGGCTTCTCCCAGGTGTCGCTCGGGCACCGCCAGGCCAGAGATATCGACACACTGAAAGTAGGTACCTTCGCCTGGCAAGATGCGAAACCGGGTGTGTGCCAGGCCGTCGCGGAACAGGTCCCGCTTGCGCTGGTAAAAGGCGCTTAGCCCCAGATACGGTCCGGCGTTGGCCATATAGGCTGCCAGTCCATGCTGCACGGGGGTGTTGACCGTGAAGACATTGAACTGGTGAACCTTGCGGAACTCGGCGCTGAGTGCTGGCGGTGCCGCGACGAAACCCACTTTCCAACCGGTGACGTGATAGGTTTTCCCAAAGCTGGACACGATAAATGCCCGAGCGGCCAAGCCCGGAAACCGCGCCGCACTTTGGTGCTGACCGCCATCAAACACCATGTGCTCATACACCTCGTCGCTGATGAGCAACACATTCGTGGGGGCCAACAGCTCTTGCAGGCGGCGCATATCGGTGTCTGACCACACGGTGCCGCTGGGGTTGTGCGGGGTGTTGATGATGAGGGCCCTGGTTTTGGGCGTGATGGCTGCTGAGATGCGGTCAAAGTCGGGCCGGAAGCTGCCGGCAACGCCCGATTGGCCCAGCGGCACACGAACCGCCACGCCACCCGCCAGCTCGATATTGGGAACATAGCTGTCGTAGCAGGGATCGAGCACGATGACCTCATCGCCAGGGTGCACGATCGCCAGTATGGCCGTCAGGATGCCTTGTGTGGCGCCTGCCGTCACGGTGATGTCGGTCACCGCGGAATAGGTGCGGCCATACAGCGCCTCGATCTTTGTCGCGATGGCTTCGCGCAGCGCCGGGACGCCGGTCATGGGCGGGTACTGGTTGAGTCCGCGGGTCATGGCCACGGTGACGGCCTCAATCAGCTGAGGGTCGCAGTCGAAATCGGGGAAACCCTGCCCCAGGTTGACCGCCCCCGTGTCGCTGGCCAAAGCCGACATCACGGTAAAGATGGTGGTGCCGACCTGTGGCAGTCGGCTTTGCAGTTTGGGCGTGAAAGCGATGTCGTCAGAGCTCATAGTCGTTCACCTGTCCGGTCATGGCGCGGGCAATCAGGTTGCGGTCCAGGCGGTCGCTGAGCAGTTCGGCAAAGCGATAAACGAAATTGCGCAGGTAGGCTCCACGCTTAAAGGCCACCCGCGTGACGTTCTGGCCAAACAGCTGGCCGGCGGGTCGAACCACCAAATCGCTTTTGTCGCCTTCGAGCAGTACATCGCGCACCGCCATTTCTGCGGCAATGCCCACGCCCAAACCCAGACGCACGTAGGTCTTGATCACGTCGGAGTCGATGGCCTCCAGGGCGACGCGCGGCTGCAGCTTGCGGGTGGCAAAAGCCTGGTCAATTTTGGTGCGACCCGTGTAGGACGGGTGATAGGTGATCAAGGGCTCCTGTGCTATGTCTTCCAGGGTGATGCGTTCCTGGTTGCACAAGCGGTGTCCCACTGGCAACACCAGCACATGCTGCCACTCGTAGCAGGGCAGGGTCACCAATTCGTCGTAGGCAGCGAGTGACTCGGTGGCGATGCCGACTTCTGCGATCTCGTCGATGAGCATGCGCGCCACCTGATCGGGTGATCCCTGGTGCAGGCTGACATTGACCTTGGGGTAGTCCAATCTCAGCTTGGCCACGGGGTCGGGCAGCACGTAGCGGGCCTGGGTATGGGTGGTGGCCAGCGACAGTGTGCCGCTGTCTTCGGCGCTGTACTGCTCCCCGATTCGGCGCAGGTTCCCGATTTCACGCATGATGATCTCGATGCTACGCAACACATGCTCACCCGGCTCGGTGATGCGTTTGAGTCGCTTGCCATGGCGGGCAAAGATCTCGATCCCCAGCTCTTCTTCCAGCTCGATGATGGCTTGAGAGACTCCGGGCTGGGAAGTGTGCAGCGCGCGCGCCGCCTCCGTGAGGTTGAGGTTACGCCGGCTGGCTTCCTGGACGAAGCGAAATTGGTGCAGGTTCATGGTCTACCAGACGTGCGGAATCGGTGATTGGTCGTGTACGAGAGATGCCGCCATCAATCTGTGAGGGCAATGTGTGCCAAAAGCTCCACCAGCCGGGCTTGTTCACCGACGGCGGGCTGCAATCGAAAAACGACATCAGGATGTTCGGCCCTCAGCTGGTTCATCAGCACCGGAAGATCTTCGCGTGCGTGTTTGCCCACGCCCAAAAACATGGGAACCACAGTGATTTGCCGGGCCCCTATTGAAACTAGTTCGGCCGCGCTGAACGCCAGGTCGGGCTGGGTCAGCTCTAGAAAAGCGCATCGGACCATCACCGAAGCATCCTGGGATTGAATCCGTTGGGCCACAGCGTCCATGGGTTGACGCCACAGGGGATCTCGCGAGCCATGCGCAAAAAGAATCACTGCTTTGTGTTCCATGTCAGCCTCACTCATTCATCGACGCAACACCAGCCAGCCAAAGGCAGCCAAGGAAATAACGCTGTACAGCATACCCGGCAGGGCTGCGGTCAGCCAAGGCATCCAGTTTTGCAGATTACCCATGTAGCCAAACACATTGTTCAGCAGGAAAAAGCTGATGCCAGCCATCACACCACCAAAGACATAGCCCGAAATCCCTCCGGACCTGAAATGCAGATAGGCAAATGGAAGCGCCAGCACCACCATGACCAGGCAGCTGAGGGGGTAGAACACCTTCTTCCAGAACTCGATCTCGTAGCGCTGGGCCGACTGGCGGTTGGCTTCGAGGTGGCGCATGTACTGAAACAAGTGCAGTGTGCTCATGCGCTCTGGCTTGAGCAGGGCCGAAGACACCATTTCTGCCGTGATCTGCGTGGGCCAGCGAAAACTGGGCAGGTGCCCGGTCTGAACCT
>JBEEJZ010000240.1:0-7492 GCA_041168905.1 Pseudomonadota bacterium
GCAGCGCAACTTCGCCGCAACATGGAAGGACTCGACCTGGTGTTGATTCCAGAGATGTTTTGGGACTTTTGCAGCACCGAAGTGATGGTGATGGAGCGCATGGTGGGCGTGCCTATCAGCCACGTTGCCCGCTTGCGCGAGGCCGGTGTCGACATCCCGAAGCTGGCGCGGGACGGTGTCACCCTGTTTTTTACCCAGGTGTTTCGTGACGGCTTTTTTCACGCCGACATGCACCCCGGCAATATCCAGGTCAGCATCGCCCCGGCCACCTTTGGCCGCTATATCTCGCTGGACTTCGGCATCGTGGGTACGCTCACGGCGTCGGATAAAGAGTACCTGGCTCAAAACTTCATTGCCTTTTTCCGGCGTGACTACAAGCGGGTGGCAGAGTTGCACATCGAATCAGGCTGGGTGCCGCCGTCAACCCGGGTGGATGAACTCGAGGGTGCCATACGCGCGGTTTGCGAGCCCTATTTCGATCGTCCGCTGAAAGAAATTTCTCTGGGCATGGTTCTGATGCGTCTGTTCCAAACCTCGCGTCGTTTCCACGTCGAAATCCAGCCGCAACTGGTGCTGTTGCAAAAGACCTTGCTCAATATCGAAGGTCTGGGTCGCGAGCTGGATCCAGACCTTGACTTGTGGAGCACCGCCAAGCCCTTCCTGGAGAAGTGGATGATCGACCAGGTGGGCCCCAAGAAGCTGCTGCGCCAGCTCCGTGACGAGGCACCGCGCTATGCCAAGCTATTGCCCGAACTCCCGGGCCTCTTGCACAGTTACCTGAAGGCACATGCCCGGGACGATCAGCGTTTGCTGCAGGCCATGTTGCATGAGCAACGGCGCACCAATAGTTTGCTGCAGGGCCTGGTTTATGGCGGCGTAGGCTTTGTGCTGGGCCTGATCGTGATGCAGGTCGTGGTTCGGGTCAGGCTGTTTTAGGGGCCTTGCCTATAATCGCCGGTTCTGCTTTAAGCACAATTTTTCTCTTAAAAATGCCTATTTACGCCTATAAATGTGAGTCTTGTGGGCACAGCAAGGACGCTTTGCAAAAGTTGTCCGATGCGCCCTTGGTCACTTGCCCGGCCTGTGGTGCCGACACCTTCAAAAAACAGCTGACCGCAGCAGGCTTTCAGCTTAAGGGCACAGGTTGGTACGCCACCGACTTCAAGGGTGGCAGCACATCGGCTCCAGCGGTTTCGCCCGCCAGTGGCGGAGATGCGGCACCGGCGGCTGCGGCCGCAACGACGGCGGTAGCTTCCAGTGATGCGGGCGGCGGTAGCGCTGCGGCCGCTGGTTGCGGTGCCTCCTGCGCGTGCCACTGACCATGCCTATCAAAAAATACCTGATCACCGGCCTGCTGGTCTGGTTGCCGCTGGCAATCACCGTGTGGGTGATGTTGTGGTTGGTGAGTCTGCTCGACGGCGTGCTCAGCGGCGTACTTACGGGTTTCGAGGCCTTTTTGTCGCCGGGTGCACAGCCGTCCATCGATCAACTGCGATCCATACATGGTCTGGGTGTGATTCTGGTCTTGTTGGCCTTGTTGGTCACGGGAGCCCTGGTGTCGAACGTCGCCGGCCGTTGGTGGGTGCGACAGTGGGATCGTGTGTTCACGCACATTCCTGTGGTCAAGTCCATTTACACCGGCGTGAAAAAGGTGTCGAACACGCTGTTTTCCAGCGACGGCAATGCCTTTCGTACTGCACTGCTGATCCAGTACCCGCGTGCCGGCAGTTGGACTATTGCCTTTCAGACCGGCGTGCCCAGTGGCGAAGTGATAGATCGCTTGAGCGGTGACTTTGTCAGCGTCTACGTACCCACCACACCCAATCCGACCAGCGGTTTTTTTCTCATCTTGCCTCGCTCCGAGGTTGTTGAACTGAACATGAGCGTGGACGAAGCTCTGACCTACGTCATCTCCATGGGGGCCGTGGCGCCCACACCTGCGGCGCCAGACGCGCCCGTTTCCCGTCATTCCTGATTTTTGAACCGTGCATGCCCTGACAGGGCCAGCACATAGAAAGCGAACTATGGCTATGCGTTCCCATTATTGCGGTCTTGTGACCGAAGCCCAACTGGGCGAAACCGTTTCCCTGTGCGGCTGGGTCAATCGACGCCGCGACCACGGTGGCGTGATCTTTGTGGACCTGCGCGACCGTGAAGGTTATGTGCAAGTCGTGTGTGACCCCGACCGTGCGGACACCTTTAAAGTGGCAGAAGACCTGCGCAACGAGTTTTGCGTGCAGGTCAAGGGCCTGGTGCGTGCGCGCCCCGAAGGCACGACCAATGACAGCCTCAAGAGTGGCAAGATCGAAGTGCTGTGTCACGAGATGATCGTCCTGAACCCATCGGTGACCCCGCCGTTCCAGATCGACGACGACAACCTCAGCGAAACCACCCGTTTGACCCACCGGGTTTTGGATCTGCGTCGCCCTTACATGCAAAACAACCTCATGCTGCGTTACCGCGTGGCCATGGAGGTGCGCAAGTTTCTGGACGCCAACGGTTTCATCGACATTGAAACGCCCATGCTCGGCAAGTCCACGCCCGAAGGCGCCCGTGACTACCTGGTGCCCAGCCGCGTGCACGACGGCATGTTCTTCGCACTGCCGCAGAGCCCTCAGCTCTTCAAGCAGTTGCTCATGGTGGCAGGCTTTGATCGTTACTACCAGATCACCAAGTGCTTCCGCGACGAAGACCTGCGCGCCGATCGTCAGCCCGAATTCACCCAGATCGATATCGAGACATCCTTCCTGACCGAAGAGGAAATCCGCGACATGTTCCAGGGCATGATCGTGTCGGTCTTCAAGAACACCCTGGGTGTTGACCTTGGTGAATTCCCGGTCATGACCTATCAGGAAGCAGCGCTGCGCTACGGCTCCGACAAGCCCGATCTGCGTGTCAAGCTCGAATTCACTGAAGTGACCGATGTGATGACTGACGTGGACTTCAAGGTCTTCTCGGGCGCTGCCAACATGAAGAATGGGCGTGTGGTGGCCCTGCGGGTGCCCGGCGGCGCACGCGAAAACGGTGGCCTGACCCGTAGCGAAATCGACGCCTACACCGAGTTCGTCAAGATTTACGGTGCCAAGGGCCTGGCCTATATCAAGGTCAATGATCTGTCCAAGGGCCGCGATGGTCTGCAAAGCCCCATTGTGAAAAACATTCACGACAAGGCCATTGCCGAGGTGTTAGCCCGCACCGGTGCGCAGGACGGCGACCTGATTTTCTTTGGTGCCGACAAGACCAAGATCGTGAACGATGCGATCGGTGCCTTGCGCATCAAGATTGGCCACAGCGACTTTGGCAAGAACAATGGTTTGTTCGAGAAAGCCTGGCGTCCGCTGTGGGTGGTGGACTTCCCGATGTTCGAATTCGACGAGGACGAGCAGCGCTATACCGCCACACACCACCCCTTCACAGCGCCCAAGGACGGTCACGAAGACTGGATGGTCACTGCCCCCGAGAAATGCATTTCCAAGGGCTACGACATGGTGCTCAACGGCTGGGAGATGGGCGGCGGCTCGGTGCGTATCCACCGCGCAGATGTTCAGCAAAAGGTGTTCGACGCCCTCAAGATCACCCCCGAGGAAGCGCAAAACAAATTTGGCTTCCTGCTCGACGCCTTGCAGTACGGCGCACCACCTCACGGGGGCCTGGCCTTCGGCCTGGACCGCATCGTTACCCTGATGACCGGCGCTGAGTCCATCCGTGACGTGATTGCTTTCCCCAAGACCCAACGCGCTCAGGACCTCCTGACCCAGGCCCCCAGCACCGTGGATGAGAAGCAGCTGCGTGAATTGCACATCCGCTTGCGCAATGTGGACCTGCAGAAGGCAAGCTGATGCCGCCATTCTGAACAACTGATGCAGAATCAAAGGGCGCCCCGGTGGCGCCCTTTTTCATAGCAAAACGCCACTCTGGGGTTCAAGACATGCAGGCAGCGGTCGGGCGACAGTCCGAGGTTTACAAAATTCCGGAGTCTGTACTGGTGGTCATCCACACCCCGGCGCTGGAGGTGCTGTTGATCCGTCGCGCCGACGCAGAGGATTTCTGGCAATCGGTCACTGGTAGCAAGGATCGGGCAGACGAGAGTTGGAAAAGCACAGCCCAGCGTGAAGTGCTGGAAGAAACCGGCCTCGACTGTCGCCCCGGCAGTGAGCTGGAACACCAACTGCACGATTGGCAGCTGGAGAATGTGTACGAAATCTATCCACGGTGGCGCCATCGTTATGCGCCGGGCGTGACTCACAACACCGAGCGCCTCTGGAGTCTGCAAGTGCCGCAGGCGGTAACGGTGCAACTGTCCGAGCGCGAACACACCTCGCAACAGTGGTTGCCCTACCGAGAAGCTGCCGAGCGCTGCTATTCACCTTCCAACGCTGAGGCGGTTCTGATGTTGCCCCGGTTTGTGGCTGCCCGTGATGTAGCGAAGGGCATGAGGCGATGACTCGAATCCGCATCGCTACTTACAACATCCACAAAGGTGTGCAAGGTCTGGGGCCGGCGCGCCGCCTGGAAATCCACAACCTCGCTCACGCGGTGGAACAGTTTGATGCTGACATTGTGTGCCTGCAGGAGGTCCGTAAGGTACACAGGCGCGAGGAGCGCTACTTCAAGCACTGGCCACAAGTGCCGCAGGCCGAATACCTGGCGCCCGAGGGTTATTTTTGTGTTTACCGTACCAACGCGGTTACGCGCCATGGCGAGCACGGAAATGCACTGCTGTCGCGCTGGCCGGTGCTGAGCCATCAGCATGAAGATATGTCGGACCACCGTTTCGAGCAGCGCGGTTTGTTGCACGTGGAGGTACTGGTCCATGAGCGGCCATTGCATGTCGTGGTGGTCCATCTGGGGCTGATTCGTGCCAGTCGGAGCCGCCAGCTCCAGCAGTTGATGCAATTCGTTGAACGCGAGGTGCCTCGCGACGCGCCGCTGTTGGTGGCCGGGGACTTCAATGATTGGGGCGATCAGGTGCGCAGGGCCCTTCTTGCGAGTGGCCTGCGTTGCCAGGAAACCACTCGGCTGCCGACCTTTCCTGCCCGTTTGCCGCTGGCACAGCTGGACGATGTGTATGCCCGTGGGCTGACGCCGCGCGACCTGGAGGTGCCACGCGGACGCAACTGGTGGCGCATGTCCGATCACCTGCCCCTGATTGCTGAATTTGACTGGGCCGAATCCCTCCATGCGCCGTAATGCATTCGCTCTTCGTGATGGGCACCACTTGGCATTGTTCGAGGGTGGTCAGGCATTTTTTCCCGCTCTTGTGAGGGCCATTGACGCCAGCGAGCGGGAAGTCCATCTGGAAACCTATATTTTCAATTGGGATGTGTCCGGTCAGGCTGTTGCGGGGGCGCTGGCGCGCGCTGCTGCACGCGGGGTTCAGGTTCGCGTTGTCATGGATGGCGCTGGCACCCAGGCCCTGCCAGATGTGTGGGTGGGCCGTTTTCAGGAAGCCGGTGTGCAGTGGCATATTTATGAGCCTATGGGCAGCCTGGGCTGGTTCTTGCCCAGTCGCTGGCGCCGCTTGCATCGCAAGCTGTGTGTGGTGGACCAACACATTGCCTTCTGTGGCGGCATCAATGTGCTGGACGATTTTGTGGACCCGAAGCACGGTGTCCTGAGTTCACCTCGTGTGGACTATGCGGTGCAGGTCACGGGCCCTCTGGTGGGCATGGCCCATGAGGTGGTCAGCCAGTTTTGGTGGCGATTGCAGGCCACGTACAGCATCCGCGAGCGACAGTTCCCCCGTGCCTGGTCTGAGCTGAAGACCTCACTGCGTCGTGTTCGCGACCAGCCCGTCGTACCCACACCAGCCCCCGTGCCGGCAGCGCCTGCCCTTCCCACGTCCGTGCGTGCCGGCTTGCTGCTTCGTGACAATCTGCGGCATCGTACGCGCATAGAACGGGCCTACCGCAAGGCCATAGGCGAGGCCAGGCGCGAAATCCTGATCGCGAACGCCTACTTCCTGCCGGGCGTACGCCTGCGCAAGGCCCTGATCCATGCTGCTCTGCGGGGGGTACGCGTGCGCGTCATGTTGCAAGGGCGTTATGAGTATTTCCTGCAGTACCACGCCACGCGCCCAGCGTACGGTGCCCTGTTGGCGGCGGGTGTTGAAATTGTGGAATATGCTGACAGTTTTCTGCATGCCAAGGTTGCAGTGATCGACGGGCATTGGGCCACCGTGGGCTCCTCCAACCTGGATCCCTTGAGCTTGCTGATGGCCCGCGAGGCCAATGTGGTGGTGGATGACACGGCCTTTGCCAGCGATTTGAAGCAACGCCTGGAGCGAGCGATGTCAGTCGGAGGTCGCACCGTTGATGCGGCAGGATACGAGCGTCGACCCTGGCCAGATCGCCTGCTGTCCTGGTTGGCCTACGGTCTGATGCGCTTGATGTTGTTCATCACGGGCAAGCGTTATTGAAGCGGCGGTTTCAAATAAACCAAGCTTAACCCCAGGGCAGGGCTAGAGATTATTCGCTGGTAGCATTCCCCCATGTCAAAAACCAGCCATAACAACATGAGTCCTACCGCTGAAGACGAAGGAACCCCGGTCTCCGTCAAGATTCGCGAGCGTCTGACAGCTGCTCGCAAGCGTTTTCACGCCAACGACAACATTGCCGACTTCATACATCCGGGTGAGCTCGAAAAATTGCTGGACGAGGTGGAGTCCAAGATGAAGGGCGTGCTTGACAGCATGGTGATCGACACCGAGCAGGACCACAACACGGGGGACACAGCACGTCGGGTAGCCAAGATGTACCTCAATGAGGTGTTTCGCGGTCGCTATGTCAAAGGTCCTGCGATCACCGAATTTCCGAATGTGGGCCACCTCAACGAGCTGATGATTGTCGGCCCCATCACTGTCCGCAGCGCCTGTAGTCACCACTTTTGTCCCGTGATTGGCCAAGTCTGGATTGGTGTGATGCCCAATGAACACACCAATGTGATTGGTTTATCGAAATACGCCCGCCTGGCTGAATGGGTGATGGGTCGCCCACAAATCCAGGAAGAGGCCGTGGTTCAGCTGGCTGACCTGATTCAGCAAAAAACCCAGCCTGATGGACTTGCCATCGTGATGGAGGCCAGCCACTTTTGCATGTCCTGGCGCGGCGTGAAGGACTCAGACAGCAAGATGATCAACTCGGTCATGCGTGGTGTGTTTCTCAAGGACAACAGCCTGCGACGCGAGTTTTTATCCTTGCTTCCCAAAAAATAAGCCTTTGCCATCTATTTTTGAAACCGGGGATTCACCATGCTCGTCCGTTTGCTCTACGCCAGTCGTGCCATTGATCGAAGTGAAGAAGCGATCGAGGGCATCCTCTTGCAGTCGCGCCAGTCCAATCCCAGTTGCGGTATCACCGGCATTCTTTGCTACGGTGGTGGCATCTTTTTGCAAGCCATCGAGGGTGGCCGCAACCAAGTCAGCGAGCTGTTCAGCCATATTCAGCGTGACCCCAGGCACAAGGACGTCGTGTTGCTTCACTATGAAGAAATC
>JBEEJZ010000241.1:0-6392 GCA_041168905.1 Pseudomonadota bacterium
ACTCGGCATCAGCGGTGCCATTGCGCTTCAACTCGCCATCTTCGCCACATACGCGTTTTTCAAGCATTGGCAGTCCTATTTGCAGCTGCGAGAAGCACTTGCAAATGACCGCCCCGCAGAAACAAACAGACCTGCTGGCTCAGTAGCAATTGGAACGCCCGGTTGGCAGGGCCTGAGAACCTTCCGGGTGATCCGCAAGGTCCCGGAAGATTCAGCCGGACAAATTTGCTCCTTCTATCTTGAGCCCGAGGACGGCAAGCCACTGCCTGCCTACATGCCCGGTCAATTTTTGACCTTCCGGCTGGAGATACCCGCCGTTCCTGGGTCTGGCCCAGAGGTTGGTGTTGTAACACGCTGCTACTCCCTGTCTGATGGACCCGATGAAAGGGTCTACAGGGTGTCCGTCAAACGCGAAAAAACTCTAGCAGGCACTGAGTTTCCCCCGGGTAAATCCTCCAACTATTTTCACGACCAAGTACAGGAGGGCAGCTTGTTGCAAGTGCGGGCGCCTAGCGGGCATTTTTACCTAGCGTACGGCAACTCGCCCGTTGTGCTGATTGCAGGGGGGATTGGTCTCACCCCCATGCTGAGCATGCTCAATTGGTGTGCCCGCACGCAGCCTGAACGCGAGGTTTGGTTGTTCTATGGCGTGCGCAACGGAGATGAACTTGTAATGCTGGCACACCTGCAGACCTTGGCAGAACGGCACCCAAACTTTCATATTCATGTTTGCTTCAGCACCCCTGGGGCGTTGGACATGCCTGAGATAGCTGCTGATGCCATACATCGCTACGCGGGTCGGGTTACGGTGGATATGATGCGGCGTTTGCTGCCCTTGAAGCCATACCACTACTACTTGTGCGGCCCTACTCCCATGCTGGTGAGCTTGGTGCCAGCGCTGGAGGAATGGGGTGTGCCTGAAGCAAACATCCACTACGAGGCCTTTGGACCGGCATCCATTCCGCGCAAAAATACCCATAAATCGGCAGCGTCTGAACCACAAAATCCGGCAGTAGCAACGGCTTTCACCATCACTTTTGCAAAATCGGGACAGCAGCATCCGTGGCAGGCAGGTTCAGCGTCCCTGCTGGAGTTTGCTGAACACCACGGCATACAGGTGGACTCGGGGTGCCGGTCAGGCAGTTGTGGCACCTGCCAGACGCCCATCAAAGTGGGCGAAATTCGATACCTGCAAACACCCGATGCAGACCCTGACGCTGGCACCTGCCTTCTGTGTGTCTGTGTTCCTGCCACCGACGTCACACTGGATGCCTGATGAAAAGCTCACTTTGGCGTGAACATGTACTGCCCTTTGCACTCTTGCTCAGCCTGCTTGGGATCGCAACAGTGGCGGGTGATGTCCTCCTACATCGCTTCAATCTGGTTTGGGTGGGAAGATACCTGGGTATCGTCGGCACCTTGCTGATCATCGCCTCGTTCTACTATTCGCTACGAAAACGCAAATACGTCACATCCGGCGATGCAAAAACACTCCTCAAGGCGCACGAGCTCCTGGCGTGGCTGGGATCCTTGATGGTTCTGATTCACTCAGGCGTGCACTTCAACAGCATCATGCCTTGGTTGGCTACAGTGGCCATGGGCATCAATGTCATCAGTGGTCTGGTGGGCAAGTTTCTACTCAAGGATGCGCGTGAACATGTACAGGGTGAACGTGCAAACTTTCAGCTACGCGGTTTGTCCAAGCACGAAGTAGAGCAAGCCGTATTTTGGGACGCAGTTGCTCTTGACGCCATGGCCAAATGGCGCAAAGTGCACATACCCATCTTTATCGTATTTGCCGTGCTGGCCTTGGGACACATCTTCAGCATCTTTCTGTTCTGGAGCTGGGCATGAGCAGATTACTAAAAGTCATCATCGCTATCAATCTGGTGACATTGGCTGTATTGGTTTTCGCTTATCCACACCTCATGGTCGGACCGGGCGAATTGATCGACGGCCACCAAAGTTTGGAAAAGGACTGTTTTGCATGCCACACCTCATTCAGGGGTGCAAGCGCTAACAAATGCCAAAGTTGCCATGAGCCGGCCAATATTGGCAAACTCAGCAGCACAGGCACGCCATTGGCCAAGCAAAACGGTCGTACACCGTTTCATCAGGAACTTATCAGCCAGGACTGCATGTCTTGCCACAGTGATCACTCTGGCGTAACTCGTTATCACCCAGAGGGTTCTTTCGACCATGCCTTGCTCAACAGCGACACCGTAAACAAATGTGAGGCTTGCCACAAGTCGCCCACGGACTCGCTACACAAACAAATCACAGGTAACTGCGCTCAGTGCCACACAACCGCTAGATGGACACCTGCAAGCTTTGACCATGACAAGTATTTTGTGCTGGATTCCGATCACAAGGCACCCTGTACAACCTGTCACGTTCGCAACAACTACAACGCATACACCTGCTACGGTTGCCACGAGCACACCCCAGCCAATATCCAGCGCGAGCATATTGAAGAGGGCATCCGAAATTTCGACAACTGTGTGGATTGCCACCGCAGCGCGGACGAGGATGACATCCGAAGCGGTGGCGACAACAAGCGCCTAAAAGAGAGCGACTAGGCGTAGATCAGCCACAACACACCTGATTACCTGCCAGATGGATAGGCTACGTAAGCGAAATGCTCGCTGTCGGGTGCCCAGCTGTTCACGTTCACGGTGCCCTGGCCACCCAGCAGGCTCACCAGATCGGTGCTGGTGCCACCCGCCGCCTCAGTGATGCGCAAGATAACTTGCCGATTGGCAGGGTGGCCCAGCGTACCGGGCGGGTAGCTCAAATAGAGCATCCACCGCCCATCCGGCGACAGATGGGGGAACCAGTTCACCCGCTCGTCATGCGTCAGCTGTTCGAGGCCACTGCCATCCGGGCGCATGCGAAACAACTGTGAATGGCCGGCGATCGTGGCCCCAATCTCACCGTTGAAATAAATCCATTCGCCGTTGGGCGAGTATTCGGGACCATCTACCGGTACGCCACGACGCAACAGAAGTTGGTCAGCACCACCTCGAGCCGGCACCGTGTAAAGGCCATAGTCGAAGGTTGCCCCCTGCGCCTGCAACCCCACATAGGCCAGCAACTCCCCATCCGGCGACACACCATGCAGGTAATAGCGAAAACCCAGCTCAGGCGGGTGCGGGTTGGAAACAACGCGCGCCTGGCCACCCTCGAAGGGCACAGCCAGCAGGCGGCCATCGTCGGTCGAGAGGTAGATGGTGCTCCCGTCTGGCGACAAGACATGGTCGTTATTGGCAGGGGCATGTTCGCCGGTTTCGATGCGCACCGGCACCTCGGTGCCATCAGCTCGCACCTTGAACAAGCCCCCCTCGCTGTTAAAAACAAGCCACTGACCGTCAGGCGACCAATTGGGCGCCTCGATCAGGTGCTCGCACTGGTAGACGATGCGGCTTGCGCGTCCATGACGATCCGCGACCGTGAGCCGAGAGCACTGGCGACCAGGTACAAAAGCAGAAGAAGCCACCAGCTCATCGGTGGCGGAGGAGTCAGGATTGAAAGTCATGACTCAAAGGCTGTAGCCCATCTGCTTCAAGCCCAGCGGGCTCAAGTCGGCCTGGGTGTATCGACCCACGAAATCGACCTCAAAGTTATCGGGCGCGAAGTCCGGCGCGGACAGGCCAGCCTCAAACGCAGGACGCTGCAGCTGCGAATAGGCCCTGTTTTTCTCGCAATCCGGCACGGGGGCGATGTACATCACGTTCGAATATCCCTGCCCCCGGTGCACATCTTCCACGCCATGCAGCACATCGGGGTGCCACCAAACCGTGTCGCCCGCCTGCATCTGGGGAATGGAGCCATAGCCACGCAACAGCAGGTCGTGGTAGCCCTTCACGATCATCATGGCGCGGCAGGCCGCTGCACCGCACAGCTCGTCCTCTGGCACATCGTCTTGCAGGGCGCGCAGCAGCATCCAGGCCATGGCGTCAGCAATCGGCAAGAGCTGCAAAGTGCCGTCATTCGGACCCTGGGGCGTCAGTGCTGTCCAGGCCTGGAAGGTCCGGAACATGCGGCAGACGGCGGGGGATGGGATTTCAATGGTGCTGGTACGGTGCTGAGCGTCAAAGGGGTCATACTGACTCAGATCACCGCCAAACACGTGGCGAAACACCTGCTGGTAGGCCGGGTCGATCCAGCGCTCTACCGAACCACTGTCCACGTGGGCAGACAAACCCAATGAGGCATCGCCGGGCTGGCGAAAACGCACGCGGTCCGCATACAGCAGGTCCTGGTCAGGGTTGAACACAGGGCCCGAGGGGGACTCAAAGCGCCACAGGCGATTCAGGAAACGCTTGGCCTGGGCCATCGCCGGATCAGTGCGGGCTTCCATTTGCGGACGGGACCAGAAAACCCCATAAATCTGCGGCCGGGCACTGGCCAGCGTGCTGAAGTAGTTGTCCACGGCGCCGCCGGCCTTGAGCTTTTCCAGGTAGTTGTTGCGCTCAAAATACTCTGCCAGCTCAGCGTTCCAGTCATTCACGCGGGCGTCGTCGAACACGTTGCGGATGACCAGGCAACCGCGCTGCCGAATCCGGCTCTTGTCGGCCTCGCTGATGCGGTCCAGCTGGCTGAATTCAATTTGCGGCACAGGGTCAATGCCCTGGGCCCGCTCCCGTTCGATCTGCTCGATTTGTGCCTCAACCCGGGCTGTCATCGCCGCAAAGCGCTGAGGCATGTCGGTGATCTGCGCACGCAGTTGTCGCTTGGTCTGGATGATGCGATCACGGTGTGGCGCGTTGGCCAAATTAGCTTTATCTCTCATAGCCTGCATAGTGGAATACCTCTAGGTCGGGGGGTGGAAAAAGAACCTGGGCCAGATTCAGCTCAGGCTGGGAAAGGTGTGCGAGCATGCTCAGGCCCATGGTCTCGCCTGCCAGGTGCAGGTCTTCATAGCATGCCCTCAAGGGCTGTCGGATGTAGTGCGGCAATGCACTGCTGTACTTGATCACCAGCTCGATGTCGCGCCCCACCTGGATGCCGCAGTCGGCGATGGCGCTCAACAAGGGCAGCACGGGCGCCTCGCGCGAGATCACCAGACCATCAAAGTCCCGTGCGTTTGCCATAGCCCACTGGTAGATGGCCTCGGGCGAGTCGTCCAGCGACACACCGTCCACACAGACGCCAGAAACCTGATGAAGCGCACATTCGGACTCAAAGCCACTTGCCAAATAAGAACTAAACACACTGCCTTGCATCGGCAACAGCATGCCGAGCCTGGTACGGCGGCGGCGCAGCAACGCGCGCACGCCCATGGCGGCAAACTGCTCGTTGGCAAAGTCCACGAAAGCATGCCCTTGTGGCAGATGAGTGCGGCCATGGGTAATAAAGGGCATGCCTTTCTCCTGCAGGTACGCAACGCGCTCATCCTGTGCCGTGGTGTGCGCAAGCACGAGCCCATCTGCGAGACCCCGTTCAACCACATAACGAATCGTGGTCAAGGGGTCAGCACCCGCCGAGTCTGGCAGCACGATGAGATGGTGGTCACTGCCCTCCAAGGCGTCGCCGAGGCCCAGCAGCATGTCCTTAAAGCCGGGCTGACTGGCGTCGAATCGGTCCATGATCAAGGCCAACACCTGGGTCTTGCCCGTCTTCAAGCGGACGGCCGTCCGGTCCCGCACGTAGTTGAGCTGGCTGGCGGCCTGTAGCACCTTGTCGCGGGTGTCGGGCAGCACGCTGGGCATCCCGGCCAGGGCGCGCGAGACGGTAGCCAAAGAGAGGCCGGTGACCTTGGCAAGCGTTTTGACAGTGACTTTTTCTTGACTCATGGTGAATTAGCTGCGAATTTTGTAAACGTTTACATTCGAGGTCAAGTAGATTTTGCACGAAATGTATACGTTTACATTTCTTTTTTCATACTAGGGTTTTCACTACTACTCATTTTTTCAGGCTTCGATTCAAATTCTGCTCGCGACTGGAACCGGTTCCATTTTTGGTTGCAGTTGCAAAAGTAAAAGTTCCCCGACACCGTCGGACATCCGGGCGATAAGCCTGAAAAGCATGAGGAGAATTCAATGAAAGCACATACCAAACACCTGCTGGCCCTGCTCGTTGCAGGCCTGGGTGCAAGCACCGTTGCCCACGCCCAGAAGGCTGAAGTGATTCACTGGTGGACCTCGGGCGGTGAAGCCGCCGCCATCAAGGAATTCGCCACCATGTACACCAAAGCCGGCGGTACCTGGGTCGACACCCCCATCGCCGGCGGCGGCGGCGCACAGGCCCGCACCGTGATGGCCAACCGCACCATGGGTGGCGACGCCCCAACTGCTGCCCAATACAACTACGGCAAGCAGTACGAAGAAATCATCAAGGAAGGCCTGCTCAACGACCTCGACGAGGTCGCCAAGAAAGGCAACTGGGACAAA
>JBEEJZ010000242.1:0-3134 GCA_041168905.1 Pseudomonadota bacterium
GAAACACTTTTGGAGATACGCTCACCATCGCTCTGGTTTTTTCTGACTTCAGACTGACATGCTCAACACCCTCGTCACCAACGCCGCGCACCGTTTGCGCCAGATTGAGCAGGCGCGCCAAGCCGTGTTGCTGGAGGGCCGGCCCATGCCTCTGGCCAGCTCGGAGTCCTGGATCGAGCGTTCGTGGCAACGTTGCCTGCGCAGTGGCCAGAGTCCGGACCAACCAGTCACCTTTGATGTGGTTCCGCGCCCGGCTCTCAAACGCATCGAAGAGGTCAACCGTGAGCTGCTAACCGCCGCGCGGCCTGTGCTGGACAAACTGGGGCGAGCGATTGCCGATACGCGCTACTTTGCCATCCTGACCAATGCGGAGGGCGTGGTCGTGGATGTGGGTGGCCCCATAGACCGCAGCGACCGGCGTGCGGACCTGATCAGCCGCATAGGTGTCAACTTATCCGAAGATAAGGTGGGCACGACGGCGATAGGCGCTGCACTGGCCGAATTACAGCCAGTGTGGTTACACCGCGGTGAGCATTTCAGGTCAGACAACGCGGCCTTCAGTTGCGCAGGTGCGCCCCTGTTCGGGCCAGACGGACTGTGTGTGGGCATGCTGGACCTGACCGGCATCGATGTGGTCGAGCGACCCGAGCTCAAGCACCTTGTGTCGCAATCGGCCCGCAGCATCGAAAACGCGCTGACGCTGGAGCGGTCCCACAGCCTGCTGGTGCGCCTGAACTGGCCCGGCCGTCACCTGGGCGACGATACCGACGGCCTGGTCTGCATGGATGCCGACGGGTGGATCACCGGGGCCAACAACGCTGCCCGGGAAATGATCATGCAATTGATGCCCGTGCCGGGCGCAGCCGGGTTGCGCCTGCACAGCTCAGATGTGTTCGCCCTGCCCTACGAGATGCTTTTTGACGCCGCACGCCATCAGACCCACAGCTCCCAAGGTCCGATGGAGGTGCCCTTGTGGTCGGGTTTGCGGCTGCACGCGCTGGCGCTAGCACCGGGTCAGTCCGTGCACAGGTCTGCGCGAGCCCCAAGCGCTGCTGTACCGGCCGAGGCCAAGCCCTTGTGGGATGTCGAGACCGAGCTGATCCACCAGGCAGTGAGTGCCGCCCGCGGCAACGTCATGCAGGCTGCCCGCGATCTAGGCATCAGCCGCGCCACCGTGTACCGCAAGTTGGGGAAAAAGCCACCCGGCAGATCCTGAGGCCCTCGAGAATTGCTGAGGGCTCCGGGCGCACCGCGGTGTCGTCAAGGTCGCCCATGTCGTTTGAGTTAGATCAAGTATGTAATGCCCATCGCCCAGACAATCCAACCCATGCATCTCCCGATGATTTCGTTTGCGATCGAGGTTCACGCGTGACCTGGCTCAACAAGATGCGCCCCGTACGCCGAGCTGACCCGGGCCTGGAGCGGCGCTTGTGGCGCAAGTTGCCGCTGATCTGGGTGGCTGGCACGGCAATACCTCTGTTGGTGATGGCCATCCTGCACGGATCCAGCGGACCTCAGGACACGATGGACGCCGTTCGCTGGCTGCAAAAGATGGACTACATCATAGGCGGCCTGATCCTGTTTCACTGGACCATGGTGCTGACCATCGGCATAGGCTGCGTGATCGTCATGATCATGAAAGGCCCCGCGTACGTGGCCGATGGTTACCCGGTTTCTCACAGTGACCGGCCCCAGCTGTCCCAGGCGGACCGCTGAGTGAGGCAGGCGCGGGGCAATCCGAGGAAATCAACCTCGGCGGGCCAAAAGAGTTTCCATGTTGGACAGCAGTTCCTTGATGTCCGGGGATTGCGCCAGTTCCGGGGGGAGCTGGCTGTCGAGCTGCTGCTCCACGAAACAGACTGTCATGCGTGTATAGGTGCTGTCCAATGCCTTGCGAACGGCGGAAAACTGCTGGGCGATCTTCATGCAGTCCTCATTGGCTTCAATCATGCGCTGAATACCCCGCAGCTGGCCCTCGGCCCGCTTCAAGCGGTTGAGCACATCGGTGCGAGCGCCCATGTCGGTCAAGGCGTGGCTGGCGCAGTCGGCCTCATCCACAGTGGCGGCAGCGGGTTCATCGATCACAGTCATTTCAGTCATGCTTGTACTCCTTCAGCAGTAACGGCCGGGCTGATCACGGCAATGGGCTCAGGGGCTAGCAGGCTCCCATCACGCAGCCCCTTCAAAGTCGCCAGGGCCAATGCAGCAACCACCAGGCTGGCCAGCGCCAACACCAACATCGCCAGCACCTGAAACCAGGCCGCACTTTGCTCAGACAGTCGTAAGGTCAGCGCTGCAAAAGCGGCCAAGGGGAAGGACATTCCCCAGAACGGAATCGCAAAGGGCTGGGAAATGCTGCGCTTGAAGACCCTGAAAGACCACGACACGAACAGCAGTGCCACGCCCCAAAACACCCAGGCCAACAAGGTGGGGGCCCCCAATTGCAGGCTGGCCAAACCGATGACTGCCGGCGGCGCTACCGAGATGAAGGTAGTAGGCAGCAGTCGCTCGGGCCACAGACCCACAACACCAACACGCACCAGCAACAGGGCCAGCACCACAGGCCACATCAGCAGACCCACACCTGCCTGAGCGGCAGACCAGGCGTCAAATCCCAGGGTCACACCGGCCAGCGGAGTCAACACATTGCCCACCACCGGCATCAGCAGGGCCGGCGTGATGCCGGGCCAAAAAGTGGCCCCTGGCTTGTTGCCGCCCACCGATGGGTCAAGCCAGAGCGAGAGCACCCGCAACGTGACCCAGAACTGCCAGACCGCCCCCAGCATCCACGCACCGCGAGCCCAAGGAGTAACGCCTGTCAAGGCCGTCAGCACGGTGGCCAGCAGGATCAGGGAAATGGGCATTGCTGCCAGAAAGACATGCCGCGCAGGGTGGCTCAAGTCCTCGGCCCAGGCCTGCGGGTAGCGCTGCCACCGAACCAGCGAACTCAAAGCCAGCGCCAGTGCCGCCCCACAGGCCAGAATACCGATCACCAGGGCTGTGCCAATGGCCGCGTCGCCCAGCAAGGTCCCGGCACGCACCCAGGCCAAGGACAAGCCGCACAGGCCCATGACCACCGAAAACCAGCCGGGGCCAAGAAACTTGAGGGGAGTCGGGTGATGAGTCATGGCGCG
>JBEEJZ010000243.1:0-17809 GCA_041168905.1 Pseudomonadota bacterium
GCGAAACGAGGCGCAAAAACAAAAACGCCACCCGAAGGTGGCGTTTTCACTTTTATTCTTGGTGGCCCGGGGCGGAATCGAACCACCGACACAAGGATTTTCAATCCTCTGCTCTACCGACTGAGCTACCGGGCCAGGAGCGCTACTTTAACACAAAATCGAACCCTTCATTGAAAATCCCACTTGGTTTCGCCGTTCTAGTCACAAGACCTCTTGACACGAGCAAGATCAACGCCAAGTTGCTTCAATTTTCGGTAGAGGTGGGTTCGCTCCAAGCCAGTTTTTTCAGCGACTCTAGTCATCGAGCCGCTTTCCCTCGCCAAATGATATTGAAAGTAGACCTTCTCGAACTCATCTCTCGACTCCCTGAGTGGCTTATCCAGAGAGAAAACATACTGGTCGGTGACCAGCGGCGATTCCGGGGATGCGGGCACCTCGCCCTCGACTACGGCAACAGCTCCTTCGGCAGATACCGCTTGATTTTGCGCAGCCAGACGATTTATCCCACGCTGGGCCAGACCAAGCTCAACAGCCTTGAGTAATTTCTGTAGCGTGATCGGTTTTTCAAGGAACGCCTGTGCACCGAGCCTAGTGGCCTCTATCGCAGTATCTATCGTCGCGTGCCCACTCATCATGATCACGGGCATTGTGAGAAGAGAGGTGGCCGCCCACTCCTTCAGAAGCGTCACTCCGTCGGTATCCGGCATCCAGATATCAAGGAGCACCAGGTCAGGCTCAGCGTTTGAGCGAAGAATCCTTGCCTGGGTGGCGTTCTCAGCAACCACCACTTGGTGTCCCTCGTCGTCAAGGATCTCCCGCAGCAGATCGCGGATGCCCAACTCATCATCTACAACCAGAATGTTTGCCATGTTTTCAGAGACTTGCTCGTTTAACCCGTAATGAGAGGTGGATAGGCCGCAACAAACCTAAGTCAGCACCGGAAATACCAAGGACACAACAGCGCCCGAAGGATTCCCGTCCGAAACCTTGTTGGAAAGTTCTATTTTTGCACCATGCTCATCTGCGATCTTCTTCACCATCGCAAGCCCCAGTCCCGTACCCTTGTGCTTTGTTGTTACGTAGGGTTCAAAAGCTCGCCTTATGACTGATTCCGCGAAGCCCGGGCCGGCATCCACAACGATCAGCCATAGAAGATGATTGTCCGCGTCGTACCGAGTTTCGATCACGACGCCCGGCTTCCCCAGAAACACTTGCCTGTCGTTGATGGCATCCATGGCGTTTTGTACCAAGTTATGGACAACTTGCCGCAAACGCTGGGAATCACCCATGATCAAAGGATCGCGAGTATCCAAGGCAAGATCGATCACTTTTTGAGCCTTCGCGTCGCCGTAAAGCTGGAGAACGTCAATAATCAACTTATTTAGACTCATCGCAACAAGCCGGGAAGCAGGTAGGCGGGCGTAATCTCTAAACTCGTCGACCAGCCGCTTCATCGAATCCACCTGATCGACAATGGTGCGAACGTAGCGGCTTAGTAAAACACTGTCCTCTCCTGTGACTTTGTGGCCAAGCTTCCGCTCAAGTCGCTCGGCGGAAAGCTGGATAGGTGTTAGGGGATTTTTAATTTCATGCGCCAGCCGCCGGGCGACTTCTCCCCAAGCCTGAGTTCTTTGGGCAGAGACGATGCTGCTAATGTCATCGAAAACCAGTAATTGATCTCCGCCAGGCAACCGTGCCCCTCGTGCCATTAGTATCACGCCGCTATGAGCGCCGGCGTGCTGAGCAGCATCAAGGCGTCCATCAGCACCAAAAGAAGCCTCCCAGTAATCCGCAGAGGTGCTTGTTCTTGTTTTCTGATGGGTCTCGAATTGTTGCGCCACTTGTTGAGCTACCCCAGTCAATCCGGGCACATCGCGAAGGGGCAATCCAACGTGATTCTGCAACCCGGCTCCAAGAATTCTGCAGGCGCCAGGGTTCGCCGAAACTACACAGGCATTTGAATTGAGTACCACCACGCCCGTCGTAAGGTTATCCAGAATGGCCTGCAGGCGGGCCCGGGCGGTGGTGACTTCGTGCATGCTGCGATCCACCTCCTTCCTAGCGGAAGCGAGCTGATAAGTCATGTCAGCAAAGGATCTCGTCAAACCACCGAGCTCATCGTTAGCTTGCAGAAACAACTTTGGGGTCAAATCTCCGGCACTCACTTGGCTAACCCCATCCGCCAAAACCAACAGTGGGCGCACAATCTGATTTCCCAGCAGAACAGCGACCAAAACAGCGCCAAATACGGCCAAAAAGAGACTCAATGTGAGTGTTCCGATGTACATTCTCTTAAGGCCGTCCCTTGCCAAAAATCTCCCTTGGTACTCACGATTAGCGTCCGTGACTGCGAGGGCGTTGGCCACAAAATTTGGGGCCAAGGGTTTGACCACCTGCAGGAAGCGAACCGCACCTTTCAACTCATACGCAGGGCTTGGGATCATCACCAATGCGATGATTCGGCTTGTCTTATCCGCTGCTTGGGAAGCATCGTCCAATCCATCCACCCAGACCGCTGACGAATCCGTGCGGGAGTTCCGAAACTGCTGCTGAGTAGGCCGAGTAGGACTCATTGAATATCGGCTCTCGCCAGAATTTGCTATCAACTGGCCATTGGACGCCCACAATGCGACATCACTTGCAGCAAGCTGCTCGCGTATGCGCTCAAGGGACACGCCAACGACAGCATCAGGAATCTGCACAAGCTGAGTACTAGCAGCTCGGGCCTTGCTGGCCAAGTCGCCCGACAATGTGTCAAGGCTAACGCGCCCCAAGTTAAGGCCCGCGTCCAACGCGGCCTCAACTTTGACATCGAACCAGCTTTCGATTGATCTGGACACGAACTGGTAAGAAACCACGTAAATCAAAACCCCTGGGAGCAGACCCGATAGAGCAAAAATTGCAGCCAGTTTCAATAGCAAACGACTACCGAAACGCCCTTTCTTGAATCGGACATAAAGCCTGTAGGCAATCCAAAAGATGATGCAAAACAGGACTGCGGCCACTGTGACATTCAGAAAGAACAGCCGCGCATAGTTTTGCTCGTATAAATCACGGTGATCCGTTGCTTGGGTCAGCAAAAAAAGAAGCACCAAGCCAATCGCCACCACAGCGACGGCCATGGCCATCATCACCCACTTCATTTCAGACGAAGTGGATAGGTTGGCCTGACGCTTTATGAATGTTCGCACTGAGAAAATCAACGCGTTGCGTCCCTCGTCACAACCTGCCGAGTAGACAGTTCCAAGCTCCAGTCAGCTTGACCCAGGACACCGATCTGCAAGGGGCGGGGCAGCTGGGAAACATCCAGTTGAAATTTGAAGTTGACGTGATACTGAACATTTGGATCCAGATCTGCTGCGTCTGCGATATGCCACCGATTGACGCGCTTGATGGCCGTCAAAGCATCTGACAAACTCTCAAAAGATTGACTAAGTGCAAGACCTAAGCCTTGGACAACAAAACTACCAGAAGAAGTGCTTAGCCGCCATTTCCGGGTGAGTGCTTGGTAAGCCAATCGCAAGTGACGCTCCACTGTGGCCACTTTCTTATCTGTCCAGTACCAGCGCTCCTGAACAAGCTCTGCCTGAGCAACAAAATAAACCGGCACCCCTTTTTGCAAGGCGTCCTGCACCTGCTCTGTCAGCTCAAATGAAACTGCCGCAGACAAATAAACGCCATCCGCATTTCCCTCGAGCTTGAACTGACTGATCTCCGGGGCTGCCGCTTCGGCGTAAACGGTTGAATGAAAAGCACCACCGAGCAACAAGACGCCCACAAAAGCCAGAAATGATCTAGCCCTGATGCTTTGTAAATAGTGCGTAATAAAACCCATCATGATCGTGGGACACATTTTCATCCAGAGTTGACTCTTCTTCCCCTGCAGACGGCAGCAAATGCCCGGGGGCCTCCATCAAAACCGCGTTCTTGTGCTTGGCGAGGAAGGCCTTGGTCTGCCCGTCGCCTTCTTCCAGGAACACTGAACACGTGCTGTACAGCAGCCTCCCCCCTGGCACCAACTTGTCCCAAAGCACGTCCAAAAGTTCGGACTGGATCTTGGCCAGTTGCGGCACGTCGGACTCACGGCGTAGCCACCTGACATCCGGGTGGCGCCGCACAATTCCGGACGCCGTGCAAGGCGCGTCCAGCAAGATCGCGTCGAACAGTTTCCCCTCGCACCAATCCTCAGGCTTTGCAGCATCACCCACCTTGACGGCGGCTGTCAGCCCAAGCCGTCCGAGCGTATCTAAGATGCGTTCACATCGAATCGCATCAATATCGAGAGCAATCAGATCGCACTGCGATATTTCCAGTAAGTGCGCCGTCTTTCCCCCTGGGGCTGCACACGCATCCAGAACACAAAAATCAGACTTGTGCTGCACGCCACGCATCAGCAAAGGCGCAGCCAGCTGAGCTGCAGCGTCCTGCACAGAAAACCAGCCCTCATGAAAGCCCGGCAGAGATTCAACGGATTGGGGACGCTTCAACTCAATGCCCGCACCACCAACCCATCTCGCATCAATATTCAGTTTTTTAAGCTGCTCCAGGTACGCGGTCGACGTGATTTTGCGAATATTGATCCGCAAGGTTAGCGGTGCCTGGCGGTTATTCGCGGCCAACACCGACCGCCAACATTGCGGGTACTGCTTCTTGATCTTGGCAATCCACCAGCCGGGGTGGTTCCATAGAGCCTCCTCCTGTTGGCTGGTTAGCTCGATCAAAGCCTCTCGCTCGCGCAAAAATCGACGCAGACACGCATTGATAAAGCTGGCCTGCTGGCGAGTTTCAGGACGACTCTTGGCAGCTTCCACAGCCTGATTGACAAGCGTGAATGCGTCATAGCTGATGTTGTTTTCATCCCAAATGAGGGCCAGTACCGTGCACAACAAAGCATCTGAATCCTTGTTCGGCGTCCTGTGTGCCAACTTTTCGCGTAAAGCCCGAGCTCTCCCTAAGTTGCGCAGTACCTGGAAAGTCAAGGACTGAACACCGGGCCGCAATTCCAGGGAAAGCTGCGATAGTGCAACTGTTGCCGACCTCCCAGCCAGGACCTGTGTCAAGGTCAGCGCAGTTGCCTGCAACAGTTTCGATAGCGGCGCTGATAGCTTGGACATGAGAATTTGACTTTGTGGTTTTGCATGGCGCATGGCTCAGCATGGTAAGCGCCAAAAGAAACGCCTCAAGCCCGATTGGGACTTGAGGCGTGATACCTGACCTTACGTCGATAACTTACATACCGTCGTTCGGAGCAACGTTCTCTTCATCGGCATCCACATCTGCAGAAACGCCAGCCAGCTCAGCGGCTTCCGCCTCTGCAATCGAACGACGTTCGGCCTCATCCATATTTTCCCGCACCTTGCGAGCCTCATGGTAGGCAAGGCCGGTACCAGCGGGGATAAGTCGACCAACAATGACGTTTTCCTTCAGGCCACGCAACTCGTCGCGCTTGCCCATGATGGCAGCCTCGGTCAGAACACGGGTGGTCTCTTGGAAGGACGCGGCAGAAATGAAGGAATCCGTAGACAAAGATGCCTTCGTGATACCCAGCAACAGATTGGTGAAGGTTGCAGGAATCTTGCCTTGTGCACGGAGCGCATCATTCGTGTTGAGCATTTCAGAGCGCTCGACCTGCTCACCATTGATGTAGGTGGAGTCTCCTGCATTCTCAACGACGACACGACGCAACATTTGACGAACGATCACTTCAATGTGCTTGTCATTGATCTTTACGCCCTGCAAGCGATACACGTCCTGCACCTCATCCACGATGTAGCGCGCAAGTTCTTCCGAACCCAGCAAACGCAAGATATCTTGCGGGTCAGCAGGACCGTCGACCACGGACTCACCCTTGTTAACAACCTGACCCTCGTGAACCAGGATGTTCTTCTCCTTCGGCACCAGATCTTCCCAAACCTTACCTTCAGGATCGGTAATCTGCAGACGAATCTTGCCCTTGGTTTCCTTACCGAAAGAAACCGTACCGGTCATCTCGGCCAAAACGCCCTTGTCCTTGGGGCTGCGCGCCTCAAACAGCTCGGCAACTCGAGGCAAACCACCGGTAATGTCTCGGGTCTTCTGGCCTTCGATGGGGATACGTGCCAATACCTCGCCAGGTCCCACATCTTGACCGTCACGAACTTGAACCAGAGCGCCGATCGGGAAACCAATCGTTACCGAGTGGTCGGTACCAGGAATCTTGACTTCGTTGCCAGATGCATCGATCAGCTTCACCTGAGGACGAACAATCTTTGCAGAACCGCGACGCTTGGGGTCGATCACCACCAAGGTGGACAGACCGGTGACCTCATCGACCTGTTTCGCAACGGTGAGGCCTTCCTCCACGTTTTCGAAGTGCGCCTTACCCGCAAACTCGGTAATGATGGGACGGGTCAGGGGGTCCCAATTCGCCAGAATGGCGCCCGCCTTGACAGTCTGGTCGATCTTCACAGTCAGCACGGCACCATAAGGCACCTTGTGACGCTCACGCTCGCGGCCATGTTCGTCGTGAATGATGATTTCACCAGACCGCGCGATCACTACCAACTCGCCCTTGCTGTTGGTCACGTAACGCATGGTGGCGTTGAAACCAATATTGCCGTTGGACTTGGCCTCCACGCTGGAGGCAATAGCAGCACGGGATGCCGCACCGCCGATGTGGAAGGTACGCATGGTCAGCTGGGTACCTGGTTCACCGATGGACTGAGCAGCAATCACACCGACAGCTTCACCGCCATTGATCAAACCACCGCGGCCCAGATCTCGGCCATAGCACTTGGCACAGATACCAAAGCGGGTTTCACAGGTCAGCGCCGTGCGGACCTTGATTTCGTCCACGCCCTGCAACTCCAGCTCGTCGATCAAGTCTTCATCGAGCATCTCGCCGGCCTTGGCCAGCAAAGAACGGTTTTCGGGGTGCAGAATGTCTTCTGCAGTGGTGCGGCCCAACACGCGGTCGCGCAAGGACTCAATCACCTCACCACCCTCAACAATGGCGCGCATCAACGATCCGTCATGGGTGCCGCAATCTTGCTCGGTCACCACCAAGTCCTGGGTCACGTCCACCAAACGGCGAGTCAAATAGCCCGAGTTCGCGGTTTTCAAAGCGGTGTCAGCCAAACCTTTACGCGCACCGTGTGTGGAGATGAAGTACTCCAACACGTTCAAGCCTTCCCGGAAGTTAGCGGTAATAGGCGTTTCAATGATGGAGCCGTCCGGCTTGGCCATCAAGCCACGCATACCAGCCACCTGACGAATCTGGGCGGCGGAACCCCGCGCACCAGAGTCGGCCATCATGTAGATGGAATTGAAGGACTCTTGCTGTACCTGCTTGCCGTGGCGATCGGTGACGATTTCCTTCGACAGCTGGCCCATCATCACCTTGGAGACTTCGTCACCCGACTTGCCCCAAATGTCCACCACCTTGTTGTAGCGCTCACCGGCAGTCACCAGACCGGAAACGTACTGCTGCTCGATCTCTTTCACTTCCTTCTGTGCACGGCTGATGATGGAGGGCTTTTCTTGCGGCACCAACATGTCATCGATACAGATGGAAATACCAGCGCGGGTCGCCAAGCGGAAGCCGGATTGCAGCAGCTTGTCGGCAAACACCACCGTCTCTTTCAAACCGCACTTGCGGAAGGAGACGTTGATGAGCTTGGAAATTTCCTTCTTTTTCAGAGCCTTGTTGATGTTGGCAAAAGGCAATCCCTTGGGAAGAATCTCAGAAAGCAGGGCTCGACCACCGGTGGTTTCCCACAGCTTGGTGGACGGCACGAACTCACCGGTTTCCTTGTCGCGGGTGTACTCGGTCAGACGCACATTGATGCGTGCGTTCAGGTCCAGTTCGCCAGCATCAAAAGCGCGGCGCACTTCACCGGTGTCGGCAAAGATCAGACCTTCACCTTTGGCATTGGTGCGCTCGCGGGTCGTGTAATACAGACCCAACACCACGTCCTGGGAGGGAACGATGGAGGGCTCGCCGTTGGCAGGAAACAGCACGTTGTTGGACGCCAGCATCAGCGTGCGTGCTTCCATTTGGGCTTCCACCGACAGCGGCACGTGAACGGCCATCTGGTCACCGTCAAAGTCGGCGTTGAACGCCGAGCACACCAGCGGGTGCAGCTGGATGGCCTTGCCTTCGATCAGGATGGGCTCGAACGCCTGAATGCCCAGGCGGTGCAGAGTGGGCGCGCGGTTGAGCATCACGGGGTGCTCTTTGATCACCTCTTCGAGGATGTCCCACACCACCGGTGTGCCGGATTCGACTTCCTTCTTCGCCGCCTTGATGGTGGTGGCGATACCCATCGCCTCAAGACGCGAGAAGATGAAGGGCTTGAACAACTCCAGCGCCATCAACTTGGGCAAGCCGCACTGGTGCAGCTTGAGGGTAGGGCCCACGGTAATCACCGAACGACCGGAGTAGTCCACGCGCTTGCCCAGCAAGTTCTGACGGAAACGGCCGCTCTTGCCCTTGATCATGTCGGCCAAAGACTTCAAGGCGCGCTTGTTGGCACCGGTCATGGCCTTGCCGCGACGGCCGTTGTCCAGCAAGCTGTCCACGGCTTCTTGCAACATCCGCTTTTCGTTGCGGGCGATGATTTCAGGCGCTTTCAGTTCCAGCAAACGGCGCAGACGGCTGTTCCGGCTGATGACGCGGCGGTACAGGTCGTTTAGATCAGAGGTCGCAAAACGACCACCGTCCAGGGGCACCAACGGACGCAAGTCCGGTGGCAAAACTGGCAGCACATTCAGCACCATCCATTCGGGCTTGATACCCGACTTCTTGAATGCTTCCAGTACTTTCAAACGCTTGGCGTTCTTCTTGATCTTGAGCTCGGAACCCGTCAGGTCGTTGCGCAATTTCTCGATCGAACCCTCAATGTCGATGCTTTCCAGCAAGTCCTTGATGCCTTCAGCGCCCATCTTGGCCTGGAATTCGTCGCCGTATTCCTTGAATTTGGCGTCGAAATCATCCTCGGTCATGATGCTGAATTTCTTCAGCGGGGTCATGCCGGGGTCGGTCACCACGTATGCTTCAAAGTACAACACGCGTTCGATATCGCGCAGCGTCATGTCGAGCACGAGGCCCAAACGGCTCGGCAGTGACTTCAGGAACCAGATATGTGCGCAGGGTGCGGCCAGGTCGATGTGACCCATGCGCTCGCGACGCACCTTGGTCTGCGTGACTTCAACGCCGCACTTTTCGCAAATGACGCCGCGGTGCTTGAGACGCTTGTATTTGCCGCACAGGCACTCGTAGTCCTTGATTGGGCCAAAAATCTTGGCACAAAACAGGCCATCGCGCTCGGGCTTGAACGTACGGTAGTTGATGGTCTCGGGCTTCTTCACCTCACCGAAAGACCAGGAACGGATCTTCTCGGGCGAAGCCATGCCGATCTTGATGGCATCGAAATGCTCATCGGGGGTGAACTGCTTGAACAGGTCGAGTAGTGATTTCATGTGACTCTTTCCTTTTCTTTATTCCGCGGGGACTTAGGAACGCTCGAGTTCGATGTCCAGACCCAAGGAACGAATTTCCTTGACCAGAACATTGAAGGATTCGGGCATGCCTGCCTCGATGGCATGTTCGCCCTTGACGATGCTCTCGTAGACCTTGGTACGACCCTGCACGTCGTCGGACTTGACCGTCAGCATTTCCTGCAGTGTGTAAGCGGCGCCGTAAGCTTCCAGCGCCCAAACTTCCATCTCACCGAAGCGCTGGCCACCAAACTGCGCCTTACCACCCAGCGGCTGCTGCGTCACCAGACTGTATGGGCCCGTGGAGCGGGCGTGCATCTTGTCGTCGACCAGGTGGTGCAGCTTCAGGAAGTGCATATAGCCCACGGTGGTCGGACGCTCAAAACGATCGCCAGTGCGGCCGTCATGCAGGTAGGCCTGGGTACGGGTTGCCGTCAGGCCCTTGCGTTCAGCAACCTCATCCGGGTAGGCCAACTTCAACATGGCACGGATTTCATCTTCAGATGCACCGTCAAACACAGGCGTGGCAAAAGGCATGCCGCTGGTCAAGTTTCCAGCCATCGCCAGTAGCTCGTCGTCAGACAACTGGGACAAGTCTTCCTTGCGGCCCATGCCGTTGTACAGCTCTTCCATGAACTTGCGCAGCTCAGCGACCCGGCTTTCGGCTTGGAGCATGTCGCCAATGCGCTGGCCAATGCCTTTGCCCGCCCATCCCAAGTGCACTTCCAGCACCTGACCCACGTTCATACGTGAAGGCACGCCCAAGGGGTTCAATACGATGTCTGCAGGGGTACCGTCAGCCATGTAGGGCATGTCTTCGACCGGAACAATCTTGGAGACGACACCCTTGTTACCGTGGCGGCCGGCCATCTTGTCACCAGGCTGCAAACGACGCTTGACGGCCAGGTAGACCTTGACCATCTTGAGCACGCCTGCTGGCAGTTCATCACCCTGGGTGAGCTTCTTGCGCTTTTCTTCAAACGCCAGATCAAAGCTATGACGCGTCTGTTCCAGGGAGTTCTTGATGGACTCAAGCTGGCTGGCGACGTCATCTTCTGCAGGACGGATGTCGAACCAATGGAACTTTTCAACTGCGGTCAGGTAGGCCTTGTCGATCTTGGTGCCCTTGGCCAGTTTTTGCGGGCCGCCATTGGCAACACGACCAGTCAGCAACTTCTCGATACGATCAAATGCATCGGCTTCCACGATACGCAGCTGGTCATTCAAGTCCAGGCGGAAGCGCTTGAGTTCATCATCAATGATTTGCTGGGCGCGCTTGTCACGGGTGATGCCTTCACGGGTAAACACCTGCACGTCAATCACCGTGCCGGAGCTCCCCTGGTCCACACGCAAGGAAGTGTCCTTCACGTCTGAGGCCTTCTCACCAAAGATGGCTCGCAGCAGCTTTTCTTCCGGGGTCAGGGTGGTCTCACCTTTGGGCGTCACCTTGCCCACCAGGGTGTCACCGGGCTGGACTTCAGCGCCGACATAAATGATGCCGGACTCGTCCAGTCGGTTGAGTTGCTGCTCAGACAGGTTGGGGATGTCACGGGTGATTTCTTCCGCGCCCAACTTGGTATCACGTGCCATCACCACCAGTTCTTCGATGTGAATGGAGGTGTAACGGTCATCGGCCACCACACGCTCGCTGATCAGAATCGAGTCTTCGAAGTTGTAGCCATTCCAGGGCATGAAGGCGATCAGCATGTTCTGACCAATGGCGATTTCCCCCAGGTCGGTCGATGCGCCGTCGGCGATCACATCGCCCTTGGCCAGCTTGTCGCCCTTCTTCACGATGGGACGCTGGTGGATGTTGGTGTTCTGGTTGGAACGCTGGTACTTGATCAGGTTGTAGATGTCCACACCCACTTCGCCCGCCTGCGCTTCAGCGTCGTTCACGCGGATCACGATACGGGTAGCGTCCACATAGTCCACCACGCCGCCGCGGTTAGCTGTTACCACGGTGCCGGAGTCCACGGCAGCCACGCGCTCGATGCCAGTGCCGACCAGTGGCTTTTCTGGGCGCAACACGGGCACGGCCTGACGCGACATGTTGGCGCCCATCAATGCGCGGTTGGCGTCGTCGTGCTCCAGGAACGGAACCAGCGATGCCGCCACCGACACGATCTGGGCCGGAGACACGTCCATGTACTGGATGCGCTCGGCACCGCACAGGATGGACTCCCCCTTTTCACGAGCGGATACCAAATCTCCTGTCAGCTTGCCATCCTTGTCCAGTGTGGCATTCGCCTGGGCGATGACATATTTGCCCTCTTCAATGGCGGACAGGTAGTCAATCTGATTCGTCACTTGACCATCAACCACCTGGCGATAAGGTGTCTCGATAAAGCCGTACTCATTCAAACGGGCATACAGAGCCAATGAGTTGATCAGACCAATATTCGGGCCTTCCGGCGTCTCGATCGGGCAAACACGACCGTAGTGGGTCACGTGCACGTCACGCACCTCGAAGCCTGCACGCTCGCGGGTCAAACCACCTGGGCCCAGGGCCGACACGCGGCGCTTGTGGGTGATTTCGGCCAGTGGGTTGGTCTGGTCCATGAACTGAGACAACTGGGAAGCACCGAAGAACTCCTTGAGTGCCGCAGAAATGGGCTTGGAGTTGATCAGGTCATGCGGCATCAGGGGCTCTTGCTCAGCTTGACCCAGACGCTCTTTCACGGCCTTTTCGATACGTGCCAAACCGGTGCGGTACTGGTTCTCGGCCAGCTCGCCCACGCAACGCACACGGCGGTTGCCCAAATGGTCGATGTCATCGACTTCGCCACGACCATTGCGCAGATCCACCAGGATCTTGACCACAGAAAGTATGTCTTCGTTGGTCAGCACCATGGGGCCCGTCGATTCGGCGCGGCCCATCTTGGCATTGAACTTCATCCGACCCACACGCGACAGATCGTAGGTGTCGGGGTTGTAGAACAGGCGCTGGAACAGCGCTTGCACAGCATCTTCGGTCGGCGGCTCGCCGGGGCGCATCATGCGATAGATCGCAACGCGGGCGGCAAACTCATCCACTGTTTCGTCACTGCGCAGGGTCTGGGAGATGTAGGCGCCCTGATCCAGCTCATTGGTGTAGATGCACTGCATGTCCTGAATGCCAGCACTGCGCAGCTTTTTCAGGAGAACTTCGGTCAACTCGTCGTTGGCCTTGGCAATGATCTCGCCAGTGTCGCCATCCACAATCGCTTTGGCGACGACCCGACCGATCAGAAAATCTTCGGGCACGCTGATGTGCGTGGTACCCGACTGCTCCAGCTCGCGGGTATGGCGCGCGGTTATGCGCTTGTCCTTGGCGACGATGACCTTACCGGACTTGTCGGTGATGTCAAAACGGGCAACTTCGCCACGCAGACGCTCAGCCACAAACTCCATTTGCGCGCCACTGTCCATCACGCGGAAGTTATCGTTAACGAAGAAGTTGGCCAGAATGGACTCTGGGTTCAGACCAATGGCCTTCAGCAGAATCGTGACTGGCATCTTGCGACGACGGTCCACACGGAAATACAGAATGTCCTTGGGGTCGAACTCGAAGTCGAGCCAGGAACCACGGTAAGGGATGATGCGCGCCGAGAACAGCAATTTTCCCGAGCTGTGGGTCTTGCCCTTGTCGTGTTCAAAGAACACGCCAGGGGAACGGTGCAACTGAGACACGATCACGCGCTCAGTACCGTTGATGATGAAAGAACCCTTGGTCGTCATGAGCGGCACTTCGCCCATGTAAACCTCTTGCTCTTTCACTTCTTTCACGACCTTGTTCTGGCTGGTCGACGACTCACGGTCATAAATGATGAGCTGAACCTTGGCACGAACCGCCGAGGCAAAGGTCAAACCCCGGGTCTGGCATTCACGCACATCGAACGCTGGCTTGGCCAAGTTGTACTCGAGGTACTTCATTTCGACAAAGCCGTTGTGCGAAACAATCGGGAATGCCGATTCAAAGGCGGCCTGCAAGCCCTCGGCAGACCTTTTCTTGGGGGCTACGTCAGCTTGAAGGAAGGCGGTGTACGCATCCTTCTGCATTTGCAAGAGGTAGGGAATTTCCAGCACGCTGTCGCGACTGCCAAAACTTTTGCGAATGCGCTTGCGTTCGGTATATGTATATGCCATGAGCTCTCCGGGGCAAAGACTGAGGAATCCTGAGGATCCAGGCGACTGTTGTGCTGATGCTAAACATCAACCTTCTTGGCGATTGGCCACTACCAATCTTTGGCGGACGACCACACCTTGCGTGCAGCCCGAACCAAGGCATCTTCTGCAGTCGGGGTCAGAAGACACTCAAAAAAGCAGTCTCGAAAGTGCTTTTATGGGTGCGTTCTGAAAACGCGAAAGGCTGGACAAAGCCCAGCCTGGCGTAATTCGAAATGTGGCCCACACAAGTGCAGTTCTTTTTGACGTTTTCGGCGCTTCCAAACTGAAAGCACTGCATCGTCGAAAGACCTGGCTTGGCAGGCCACCCACGAATTACTTGAGTTCGACCTTGGCGCCAGCTTCTTCCAGCTTCTTCTTAGCAGCTTCAGCGTCAGCCTTGGGCAGAGCTTCCTTGACGTTCTTGGGAGCGCCATCCACCAGGTCCTTGGCTTCTTTGAGGCCCAGGCCGGTGATTTCACGCACTGCCTTGATGACCGACACCTTGTTGGCACCAGCCTCAAGCAGAACGACGTTGAAGTCGGTCTTCTCTTCTGCAGCAGCAGCGGCACCGCCACCACCAGCAGCAGCGGGAGCAGCCATAGCGGCAGCGCTCACGCCAAATTTCTCTTCGATGGCCTTGACCAGATCGTTGAGTTCCATGACCGTCATGCTGTCCAGCGCGGCCAAAAATGCGTCTTTATCGAATGCCATTTTTATTTCCTAACAATATTGCTTATTTCGAGCTGCCAGCTATCAAGCGGCAACTGCTTCTGCGGGTGCAGCTTCTGCGCCAGCGCCCTTTTTCTCCGCGATTGCCGCCAGCACACGAGCGGTGCGGGAAATCGGGGATTGCATCAAGCCCAACAACTGAGCCAGCAACACTTCCTTGGAAGGGATGCTTGCGAGTTGCTTCACGCCGTTCACGTCCAGAGCTTTCCCGCCGTACGCACCACCGCGAATAACCAACTTGTCGTTGGACTTCGCGAAGTCAGCCACCACACGTGCGGCTGCAACTGCGTCTTCAGAAAAACCGTAGATCAGCGGACCGGTCATCAGGTCGGACACAACTTCAAAGCCACTGCCAGCCACAGCACGGCGAGCCAGGGTGTTTTTCAACACACTCAGGTTCACGCCGTTACTGCGCGCAGCAATGCGCAATTTGGTCATGTCAGCGACCGTGATACCACGGTACTCCGCCATCACGAGCGTTTGAGCTTTAGCGGCGAGGCCAGTCACATCACTGATGACCGCTTCTTTCTCACTGCGATTAAGACTCAAGGTCTACTCCTTCAATATGTGACACCTGATTCACACTTGGCGTCACGTCTCATTGCAGCGACCAACTGTTGAGGAAAAAATCCATCTGCAGCGGGGTCGCCATCTGCGTTGGTTTTCACTGATTAAGTGCCATCTTCTGGCACACCAACGGTCTTGGATGGCCTGGCGATGTTTTTCAACCCCGCCAGCCCACCACATCGCGCAGCCTTCACAGGCCGCACGAAATACTCACGATCACGCCGCGATGGTCTGGGTATCCACTCGCACGCCCACTCCCATGGTGGACGACACCGCAACCTTGCGCAGGTAAACACCCTTGCTCGAAGCTGGCTTGGCCTTGGTCAACGCCTCAATCAATGCAGACAGATTACCTTGCAGCTTGTCCGTATCGAAGGAACGACGGCCGATGGTGGTGTGCACAATACCGGCTTTGTCCACGCGGAACTGAACCTGACCCGCTTTGGCGTTTTTCACCGCGGTTGCAACATCGGGCGTTACCGTTCCAACCTTGGGGTTAGGCATCAAACCACGTGGGCCCAGGATCTGACCCAAGGTACCCACGACACGCATGGCATCAGGGGCGGCGATCACGATGTCGAACGGCATATCACCTGCCTTCACGCGGGCAGCCAGATCGTCCATACCAACGATGTCTGCACCAGCAGCCTTGGCTTCTTCAGCCTTGGCGCCTTGAGCAAAGACGGCAACGCGCGTGGTCTTGCCAGTGCCATTCGGCAGCACAACAGCACCACGGACCACCTGGTCGGACTTCTTGGCATCGACGCCAAGCTGCACTGCCACGTCGATAGACTCATCGAACTTGGCGGTGGCGCAGTCTTTGACAATACCCAGGGCATCGGCCAGGGCGTACAGCTTGTTGCTGTCAACCTTGCCTTGTAGCGATTTCTGCTTTTTTGTGAGTTTTGCCATTTTCAGACCCCTTCCACATTCACACCCATCGAGCGGGCAGAGCCAGCGATGGTCCGAACAGCAGCATCAAGATCAGCAGCCGTCAGGTCTTTCATTTTGGTCTTGGCAATTTCTTCGAGCTGAGCGCGAGTAATTTTGCCAACTTTGTCGCTGTGAGGACGGGCAGAGCCCTTGTCCAGCTTGATGGCCTTCTTGATCAAGGTCGTCGCAGGGGGCGTCTTGATGATGAAGGTAAAGCTCTTGTCTGCGTAAGCAGTGATCACCACAGGCAAAGGCAGGCCTGGCTCCACACCTTGGGTCTGGGCGTTGAACGCCTTGCAGAATTCCATGATGTTGAGACCGCGCTGACCCAGTGCAGGACCAATGGGGGGGGATGGGTTGGCCTTACCAGCTGGCACTTGCAGCTTGACAAAACCGACGATTTTTTTCGCCATGCTTTTCTCCTATCGGGTACATGCGCCTGGTACAGCTTTTTGCTGACACAAGCTCCCCGGGTTAACGACTCTTCAATACCGCCTGCACCGAGTCGAAAAATGCAAGCAGTGAAACTCCAAGCCCCGTCACCGGGACGTAAACATTCAAGTCTTCTCTACCTGAGAAAACTCCAATTCAACCGGTGTAGCACGACCAAAGATGGTGACAGAGACACGCACCTTGTTCTTGTCGTAATTGACATCTTCGACCGAACCATTGAAGTCCGTGAAAGGACCCTCCTTGATTCGAACAAACTCACCCACCTCAAACTCAACCTTATGACGGGGCTTGTCTGTGCCCTCTTGCATCTGATTCACGATCTTCATGACTTCAGACTCGGAGATGGGTGCGGGTCGATTCTTTGCGCCACCCACAAAACCCGTCACCTTGTTGGTGTGCTTGACCAAATGCCAGGTGTCATCGTCCATCACCATTTCCACCAGGACGTAGCCAGGGAAAAACTTACGCTCAGTCGTGCGCTTCTGGCCATTTTTGACCTCGACGACTTCCTCCATTGGGACAAGAATGCGCCCAAACTTGTCTTCCATGCCCGAGCGAGCAATGCGCTCGAGAATATTGCGCTCTACCGCCTTCTCCATGCCGGAATAGGCATGAACAACGTACCACCTCAAATTTGGATTGGTAGCAGGTGCAGCAGCCGCACTTGGGGAGGCGGTAGGTTCAAAACTTTCGGTCATTATTTTTTCCAGCCCAGAATGAGGTCGTAGAACAGCCATTCAAGTGTCTTGTCAGTCAACCACAAAAACAAAGCCATGACCAATACAAAACCAAAGACGTAGGCCGTGAGCTGAATGGCTTCTTTGCGCTCAGGCCACACCACTTTTTTGACCTCTCGCCAGGCATCTCGACCAAATGCAAACAACTCCTTGCCGGACTCCGCGCTGAAAAATACCGCAACAGCCGCGGCCACACCCACAAGCAATGCAGACCATTGGGCGAGTGCGCCTTGCTGCTTCAGGAGATAAAAAGCCACCAAAGCAAGCACCACCAAAGCTATTGCGGCTGCAATTTTGGCTTTTTCAGCTCCCGCGTTTACCGTTTGAATTTGCGTAGTCGCCATTTTGGAAATCTATTGCGCTGCCACTCAATGACAACAGGACTATTCAGACACTGAAGCCCGCCACTTTCGGGGCGGGCTTTGAAACCACCTACGGTTGAATTCAGGTGGCAGGGGCAGTAGGAATCGAACCTACAACCTTCGGTTTTGGAGACCGACGCTCTGCCAATTGAGCTATACCCCTACGAACTTAGGCAATGATCTTCGCGACCACACCAGCGCCAACGGTCTTGCCACCTTCGCGAATGGCGAAACGCAGGCCTTCTTCCATGGCGATCGGGGCAATCAGCTTCACGGTGATCGAGACGTTGTCGCCAGGCATCACCATTTCCTTGCCTTCTGGCAACTCGATGGCACCGGTTACGTCCGTGGTACGGAAGTAGAACTGGGGACGGTAGTTGTTGAAGAAGGGGGTGTGACGAC
>JBEEJZ010000244.1:0-2556 GCA_041168905.1 Pseudomonadota bacterium
TGCGCACATTGATCTTGCTTAAATGAGCATAGACCGTGGTCTGGTTGCCATTGTGTTTGATGAAAACCACGTTACCAAAGCCGTTTTGCCAACCCGCAAAATCAACCACGCCGTCACCGACGCTGCGCACAGGCGTACCCGTCGGGGCACCGTAGTCAGTACCAAGATGGGCTTTCATGACACCCAATATGGGATGCATGCGCATCTTGAAACCACTGGTTACCCGGGAGAATTCCATGGGCGAGGCCAAAAAGGCACGGCGCAGGCTCTGACCGTCGAGTGTGTAGTACGCGCCTTTGCCAGAAGCCGTCGGGTTGTCAAACCACATGGCTTGGTAGGTTTTGCCGGCATTCACAAATTCCGCACTGAGCACGCGGCCGGTGCGCAGAGGTTCGCCATCACCTTCCAGGGCCTCGTAAACCACCGAGAAGCGATCACCTTTACGCAAAGCGCGGTGGAAGTCGATGTCACCCGAAAAGATCTCAGCCATCTGAGTCGCAATGCTGTCGGGCAGACCGGCATCGTCGGTGGCGGCAAACAATGAAGACTGGATCGTGCCACTCGCCAACCGCGAGGAAGCCTGCAACGGAGCAAGTTCGACACGTGAGCTGAATGTACCGTTGGCTGCACGTTCGATGACCAGGCGCTTGAATTGCCCGCTGTCGTCAGCGGTCCAGCGGGCCGTGAGTTGCAACAATGCATTGCTATCACTGGCTTCGGCGCGGACATTACGCCCTGCGCGGCCCAACAAGGCCTGACGCACATTGCTGTCGGCTCTCAAGAAAGCAGCAGCAGCAGGGTCGTCTATGCCCAACCGGCGCAGCAGGGACTCTGCCGTATCTGAGGAGCGGGTGATTTCGGAGCGATACAGGCTAAAAGCATGGTCAGTCAGCGCGTCGACCTGGGTTTGCAGAGGCAAGGCCTGGACAGACTCAACGATCTGCTGGACGGGAATGTCTGATGCGTCCGGAGCCAGGGAGGCTACAGCGAAAGCGCCACCACCACCACCCAACAGCAGGGCAGTCACAACGGCGGTAATTCTTTTGGGATGCTGCTGCAGGACTCGACGGGTGAGCGTCAAAAGTTCATGGCCAGCATTCTTCAATCCGAGCATCAAGGCAAATGTCCCAAGTGTCGTGTTGCCGGTTGCGGCAAACGGCAATGCGGCATTTGCCAACATCGCGCCGATTAAAATCATGGGGCCGTTTGAGAAAAAGCGGCTCCAAAACAAGCTGCCTAGTATAAAGGGCGCCCCACGTCGCGCCATCTGGAAAACCCTTAGTCATGAACCCAAGTACGACCCCCCAGTACCCTGTCACCGACCGTGTTCGCGAGGCGCTGGCGGTGTCCTTGCGTGGCTGCGAGGAGCTGATTCCCCAAGAGGAATGGGTAAAGAAGCTGGCACGTTCCGAGGCCACGGGCGTGCCGCTGCGCATCAAGCTTGGCCTGGACCCTACCGCTCCCGATATTCACATCGGTCACACCGTGGTGCTGAACAAGATGCGCCAATTGCAGGACTTGGGCCATACCGTCATTTTTCTGATTGGGGACTTCACCAGCCTGATTGGCGACCCGTCCGGGCGCAACAGCACCCGTCCGCCGCTGACCAGCGAGCAGATCAAGGTCAACGCCGAGACCTATTACAAGCAGGCCAGCCTGGTGCTGGACCCCGCCAAAACCGAGATTCGTTACAACAGCGAGTGGAGCTTGCCCCTGGGCTCCATGGGGATGATTCAGCTGGCCGCCAAGTACACGGTGGCGCGGATGATGGAGCGCGACGACTTTCACAAGCGATTCACCACGGGCCAGTCCATCAGCGTGCACGAGTTCTTGTACCCGCTGATGCAAGGCTACGACTCGGTCGCGCTCAAAAGTGACCTGGAGCTGGGCGGTACCGATCAGAAGTTCAACCTGCTCATGGGACGCCATTTGCAACAGGAGTACGGACAGGAGCCGCAGTGCATCCTGACCATGCCCTTGCTCGAAGGCCTGGATGGCGTGGACAAGATGTCCAAGAGCAAGAACAACTACATCGGTATCAGCGAAGACGCCAACACCATGTTTGCGAAGGTGCTGTCGATCAGCGATGTGCTGATGTGGCGCTGGTTCACCTTGCTTTCCTTCCGCAGCGAAGCTGAGATTTCAGCCCTCAAGGCGGAAATTGCCAACGGTCGCAACCCCAAGGATGCCAAGGTCATGCTGGCCAAGGAGATCACGGCGCGCTTTCATAGTCTGCAGGCAGCTGATACCGCCGAGCAAGATTTCATCAACCGTAGCAAAGGGGGGGTGCCCGATGAGATTGATGAGCTCACATTGCCTTTGGGCGAAGGTGGTGCTGCGCTGGGCATAGGTGCTCTGCTCAAGATGGCCGGCTTGGCTGCCTCCAGTGGCGAGGGCAACCGCCTGATCGACGGCGGTGGGGTTCGGGTGGATTCCAGTGTGGTGAGCGACAAGGGCCTCAAGCTGGGCGCAGGCACCTACGTGCTGCAGGTCGGCAAGCGCAAGTTTGCACGCGTCACTTTGGCATGAGCCTCGCATGCTGGCTTTGTTGCAGCG
>JBEEJZ010000245.1:0-4393 GCA_041168905.1 Pseudomonadota bacterium
TATCCCCGCAGCGTGTCGGGGTTTTTTTCCAAGTGGCGCTGGAGTCTAGTCTTTTTAACCCAGCTGGTGTTCTACGCGACGCCGTGGTTGGAATGGGGGCAGCGGCAGGCAGTTCTGTTTGATTTGGGGTCTCGACGCTTCTATATCTTTGGACTGGTTCTTTACCCGCAGGACTTCATTTACCTCACTGGCTTGTTGGTGATCTCGGCGCTGTCGCTGTTTTTATTCACGGCGGTGGCGGGCCGACAGTGGTGCGGCTACGCATGCCCCCAAACGGTCTATACCGAAATTTTCTTATGGCTGGAAAAACTTACCGAGGGTGATCGATCCGCCCGTCTAAGACTGGACGCAAGTCCCATGAGTGTGGAAAAACTGGCGCGCAAAGGGGCCAAGCAGCTGCTTTGGGTCAGTTTGGCCTTGTGGACCGGCCTGACTTTTGTAGGCTATTTCACACCGGTTCGCGATTTGATATCGGCTGTTGTGGCTACCAGTCTTGGGCCGTGGGAGACTTTCTGGGTCTTTTTCTACGCGTTTGCCACTTACGGCAATGCAGGGTTCATGCGTGAACAGGTATGCAAGTACATGTGCCCATACGCCAGGTTTCAAAGTGCCATGTTCGACAAGGACACATTGATCGTGACTTATGACTCCGCCCGTGGTGAGCCACGGGGGGCACGTTCGAAGAAGGCAGATCCCAAGGCTCTCAATTTGGGCGCTTGCGTTGATTGCACTTTGTGCGTGCAGGTGTGTCCAACGGGGATCGATATCCGTAAAGGTCTGCAGTATGAGTGCATCAGCTGCGCCGCCTGTGTGGACGTTTGCAATAGCGTGATGGACAAGGTGGGCTACGAGCGGGGTCTCATCCGTTACTCCACCCAAAACGCATTGGCTCAGGGATGGAGCAAAGCACAGCTCGTCAGGCGGGTGTTTCGGCCCCGAGTGCTGATCTACATGGGCATCCTGGGCGCTATCGTTGTTGCGCTGTTCACCAGCCTTGTGCTGAGAACACCCTTCAAAGTCGATGTGGTTCGAGACCGTGCGACGCTGGCGCGTATCGTGAGTGGCGGAAAAATCGAAAACGTCTATCGTCTTCAGATCATGAATGCCACTGAGTCGGTTGGCCAGTATCAACTTTCTGTACATGGCTTACCTGGCTTGGTCCTCGCATCTGAGGCTGTTGTCGGCGTGGATGCTACCCAGTCCCGCTGGGTTCCGGTGACGGTTCAATTGCCTTTCGATGCGGCATCGGCCGGCTCGCATCCCATACAGTTTGAAATCCAGGCAGTCAATGCTTCAGGTCATGTGACCGAAAAGTCAGTTTTTCTGGTGCCTCGTTAAAGGACTTTGATGCAAAAACCTGTTGCCCAGCCGTGGTGGAAATTCGCTCATGTATGGATGGTCTTTGCCGGTCCTGCCATCGTGGTTGTCGCAGGGTTCGTGACGCTATATCTCGCCATCCGTACGCCTGACCCTGTGTTGCCTCCTGAACCTCAAGTTTCCACCGGTGACCCAGGAACCCAGAGGGTGTCGCCGGGTATGGCACCGGCCCTGCAGGCGAGAAATCACGCCGCTACGGGAACTCCCAGCACCTTAAAACCCTGACGCAATAGCGTTTGAAAGAAAACACAGTGCGAGCAAAACAACTCATGTACGTGGCCTGGCCAGCCTTTCTGGTTGCAGGTTTGCTGGAAGTTTTGGTATTCGCCGTGGTGGATCCGCACGATCTTCACTGGTTGGGCAACGCTATCGAGGTGCCACGACAGGCTGTCTACACCCTTGCTTTTTTTGCTTTTTGGTTGTTGACCATGGTGTCAGGCGCCTTGACCATGCTTTTGTCACTGTCGTCCGAGGACATTAATCGGTAGGTCGATGCAAGCGTCATCGCCATGATTGGAGTGGCGAATGCGGCTTGGTTTGACACTGCTTGGTTTTACTGATTCGATGGCAAGTGGCTATTCACAATGTTGCGCAGAGCATCAGGGCTGACGATACGCACGTGGCGTTGTTTAACTTCAACAATACCTTCCTCAACAAACTTGGAAAACGTACGACTGACAGTTTCAATTTTGAGTCCGAGGTAACTGCCTATCTCCTCCCTGGTCATGCGGAGCAAAAGTTCTGATTGGGAAAAACCGCGTGCATGCAAACGCTGAACCAGATTCAATAAAAACGCAGCTAGTCTCTCCTCTGCACGCATGCTGCCCAAAAGTAGCATGACGCCATGCTCGCGCACGATCTCCCGGCTCATGATCTTGTGAACATGCCGCTGTAAGGCGTTCACTTCGCGTGAAAGCTCTTCGATGCGAGCAAAGGGCATCACACACACTTCAGCGTCTTCCAGAGCCACGGCATTGCAGGTGTGGTGATCGTTGACGATACCGTCCATTCCAAGAATTTCTCCAGCCATCTGAAAGCCGGTGACCTGCTCGCGGCCGTCTTCTGTGTTGACACAGGTTTTGAACACGCCGGTGCGTATGGCATAAAGGGCGGTGAATTTTTCCTGGTTGCTGAACAGGTTCCCGCCACGCTTGACCTTTTTCCGCTTGGACACGATCTCGTCAATTTTCTTGAGTTCGTTTTCAGATAAGCCCAAGGGCATGCACAACTCGCGCAAGTTGCAACTGGAGCACGCAACTCGTATGGCGGAGGGGTTCATGCTCGTCAATTCATGACAGGGCTGACCCTGGGGCTGATGCGCTAATCCTGAGCTTGACATGTTATCGATCATGGTGCGTGGCTTGCAATGGAGGGGCGGCGCCCGTGATGGTGCGAGCGGGCCATTGACCTAGGTCAAGAAACGGAAATCAGATTTATCGCACATTCACACATCTTGGTCATTGATGGTTCGGGTGGGGCGTCAGTGATTGCACATTCCCGCTTTGAGTCATTTTATGTCTGCTTCTTTTGCTGAACTGATACGTCGTTTCGATATCTCGGGCCCCCGCTACACGTCGTATCCGACAGCGGATCGCTTCGTCGAGGCCTACGGTGATTCCGATTACATGCAGGTATTGAATCAACGAAAGGAAGGGTTGATCACCACCAAGCAGCCGCTGTCGATTTACGTGCACATCCCGTTTTGTGAATCCCTCTGCTACTACTGTGCCTGCAACAAAATCATCACCAAGCATCACGATCGGGCCAAGACCTATCTGCGTTATCTGGGGCGAGAAATTGACTTGCTGGTGGCAGAACTTGGGCGCGGTCAGCCTGTCAGTCAACTGCATTTGGGTGGGGGAACTCCTACATTTCTGAATGACGGCGAGCTGCAGTCCCTCATGGATCTGCTGCGCAGTGCGTTCTCTTTTGCACCTGGGGGGGAATACGCCATCGAAGTGGACCCCCGCACCGTGGATGCGTCCCGACTCGATGCGCTGGCCCACATGGGCTTTAACCGCCTGAGCTTTGGTGTTCAGGACTTTGACCCCGATGTACAAAAAGCTGTTCATCGCATTCAGCCGGCTTCGCAGGTTTTCTCGCTGGTGGAAGCGGCTAGACAAAAGCACTTCGAGTCCATCAACGTCGATCTGATTTACGGCTTGCCCAAGCAAACCCCTGAGTCTTTTGATCGCACTCTTGAGCAAATTGCTCGATTGCGACCTGACCGCATTGCGCTGTATGCCTACGCGCATTTGCCGGAGCGCTTCAAGCCGCAGCGTCGCATCGAGCTGGCGGACCTTCCACCCGCCTCTGAAAAGATAGCCATGTTGACCCGGTCGCTAGATGCTTTGTCGGCTGCCGGCTACATCTATGTGGGTATGGATCACTTTGCGCTGCCCGATGATTCATTGGCCGTGGCCAAGCGGCAAGGCCGATTGCATCGGAACTTTCAGGGCTACAGCACTCAGCCTGACTGCGATTTGATAGCCTTGGGAGTTTCCGCCATAGGACGCGTTGGGGCGAGTTACAGCCAAAATGCCAAGTCCTTGGAGGACTACTACGATTTAATTGATCATGGGAAATTGCCGGTAGTTCGTGGTTTGTCCCTTTCGCGCGATGATCTTGTCCGCCGCGCTGTCATCACGGCCATTATGTGCAGTGGCAATCTGTCCTTCGAGTCGGTCGAGTTGGCTTACCTGATCGACTTCAAGCGTTATTTCGCGACAGAGCTCGAATCTCTGCATGAGCTGGTCGGCTTGGGTTTGGTGGAGCTGGATGACTCATCCATACAGGTCACCGCTGAAGGTTGGTTCTTTGTTCGAGTTGTTGCCATGATTTTTGACCGATACCTGCAGGCGGATCACAACAGGAGCCGTTTCTCCAAGGTGCTTTAATCCCATCATGCAAAGCACTGCTTTAATAACCTCCATGCTGATGGGCTTGGCCGGGGGGCCGCATTGTGTGGTGATGTGTGGATCGGCTTGTGCTGCCATTGGACAAGCAGGTACTGCTG
>JBEEJZ010000246.1:0-6468 GCA_041168905.1 Pseudomonadota bacterium
CGCTGCCCAGAACCGCTTCCGCCTCTTTACCCGTAATCCCCTTGGCGCGCAAATCAACCAGCATCACATGACTTTGGGTGCCGCCGCTGACGATACGCAGGCCGCGTTGAGTCAATGTTTCTGCCACGATGCGAGCGTTGGCAATTACCTGCTTCTGATAAACCTTGAACTCGGGAGCCAGGGCTTCTTTGAACGCAACTGCCTTGGCCGCGATAACGTGCATCAATGGACCGCCTTGAAGTCCGGGAAAGATGGCACTGTTGATGGCTTTTTCAAATTGGGACTTCATCAAAATGATCCCGCCTCGGGGGCCACGCAGACTCTTGTGCGTGGTGCTTGTCACGATGTCGGCATGTGGCACGGGGTTAGGATAAACGCCAGCTGCAATCAGGCCTGCGTAGTGAGCCATGTCCACCATGAACACGGCACCCACGTCCTTTGCGACCTTTGCAAATCGCTCAAAATCGATGTGCAGGCTGTAGGCGGATGCACCAGCGACAATCAGCTTGGGCTTGGACTCGTGCGCTTTGCGTTCCATGGCGTCATAGTCGATCGCCTCATTTGCATCGAGTCCATAACTCACGACATTGAACCATTTGCCGGACATGTTCAAAGGCATGCCATGGGTAAGATGGCCGCCCTCCGCAAGGCTCATGCCCATGATGGTGTCGCCCGGCTTTAAGAACGCCAAAAACACGGCTTCGTTCGCGGACGCACCACAGTGTGCCTGCACGTTGGCAGCCTCTGCACCAAAAAGTTGCTTCACACGATCAATCGCCAGTTGCTCAGCGACGTCGACGTGTTCGCAACCACCGTAATAGCGTTTACCGGGATAACCTTCCGCGTATTTGTTCGTCAGCTGGCTGCCCTGAGCGGCCATGACTGCAGGCGATGCGTAGTTTTCGCTGGCGATCAGCTCTATATGGTGTTCTTGGCGTGCATTCTCGGCCTGTATGGCAGCGAAAAGCTCGGGGTCTGTTTGCTCTACTAGTATGTTGCGGTGGTACATGGCAGTCCTTGAAGACGATGAGCCTGGTGTAAATGAAACAGGCACTGCCCAGGCGAACGGCAAAACACCCCTTGTAAAGGGGGCGGTGCGCTTCCCAGTGGTGTCCCACGTCAGTAGTGCCAAGCTGCACAGCTTTAACTACCTATCGCCAGTCGCGCACGCGTGAAGTGTAGCCGAGGGCGGCCGTGCCTTGAGCTCAGCGCTGAGTCAGCGCGGCTACTTGGGCACTGTGCACATCACCGACTGTTCGACCTGGTTCGGACGGGGTATTTGCGGTGGAAGTGGCTGGCACGGTTCGGCCGGCTGAGACCAGATTGAGTCTGTTCTGTTCGGCAAGCACTTTGCCGGTGTATCCACCATCGTCCTCTATGTTGGCGGCACCGACATAAAGACGCAGGCCTGCTTCAATAGAGCCGGCACGGGCCACGCACTCCTGTAGCACCCGTACCCCAACGCGTAGGTTAGTCAGCGGATCAAAAGCTGCCAGATTGCCGCCGAAGCCCTGGTACTTGTCGCTGTGGACATTGGTCATGACTTGCATGAGGCCTTGTGCGCCCACAGGGCTTTGTGCAAAGGGGTTGAAGCCAGACTCGATGGCCATAACCGCGAGTATGAGGGTGGGGGGCAGCTTGGCTCGTGCACCTGTTTCGTATGCCTCAGCGACTAATGCGCTGATGGGCTCGGGCGCAACCCGGTATTTTTTACTCAACCACAGTGCGACCGCGGCCTGCTGTTTAGGCAGGTCGTGAGGGTTTGTGGCTGTCGCGCGTTCGCTCGCACCCAGCTCGCTCACCAAGCCCGTCAGGCTTTGCTGACGTTCTTGGAGCCAAACGATAAGCCGAGTTTCTCCAGCTTGCCGCAGTTCTGGTTGGGTGGTAAGGGTCAGTACCACGAAAAGTACAGCCAAGCCCACCAGGGCAAAGCTGTTGTGAGTGATCTCAACAATTACTTGAGCCACACTGGCGGTCAGTGTGCTCAAGCCTCTGGTGACCTTTTGTAACGCTGTCATAGCTCTTCCTTCTCAGGCGGGGGGTCCGCGCGGTGGGTCTGACAAACTCACCATGCTCTTAGCACCCCGTTTGGGTTGGTACGCCATCAATTCATACATCTGATTCGTGGTGTCGACTCACGAATGCATGGAACTGAATGTGCCGGGTTCGGCAGCGGGTTCGGGTTTACCCTAGGTTCTTTAGGGTGGCCGAATTCTATGGGGGCTTCATATTCTCAGTCAACCATAAAAAATAATGTTTTTATGCCAAAAATTGGTCAATTTGATGGAGAGGCTTGTCTCTTTCCTCTTGGAAACGGTGTATTCGTCCAGATGTGGGGGCAAACAATCGGATTTAAAAGTGCATGTTCAATTTAAGCCACGGACCCAAATCTGCGCCTGTTTTAGTGTCCTGAAAGGGAGTTAGAGCAGTTTCAGGGCGAAAATGCATCAGTGCCTTGATCCATCATTTCCCTTCTTTCCTGAATCCATCGTGACGACCTCCCCTGCAAAAAAGAACACTGACATTCAACAACTGGACGCATTGACCCTGGGCGCTTTCAGTGCTCCCACGTCTGGTGAACGAGCCTCCCGCGTCCGTGAGTGGTTGGCGACTGATCCTGCGGAAGATATCTTGCATGAAGTCGCTCGTGAGTTGGCAGCGCGCGACAAGGGGGCGGCCAAGCCTTTGCGCGAAAAGCTGGATGAACTCAAACGTGCGCGTAACCAGGAACTGTTGGTCGCTGACTGGTCCGCAAAAGGGGAGTCGATGTTGCTTGCCGCCAAGCTCAATATTGCTGATGCGATGGCTTGGCAGAGGGACGCAGCCAAGGCTGGCGCACCGTTGAGCCGGGAGCCTCTGGCTGGTTTGAAAATCAAACTGGCTGAGCGTGTGCGAGTCATCGAAGACTTGCAGCATCGTGTTCAGGTCCAGCGCGAAGCGGCTGTTTTATTGGCGCAACGGATTGAGGTTCTCTCTACCAAGCCTTGGCGCGATGCCCAAAACGTCCTGGATAGCTTGCGAGCTGATGTTGAGCACTGGCAGGCCCAGGCTGCCGCGCTTGCCACAGATGAAAACTGGGCTAGCGTTGATCTCAAATTCCCGCCCTTACTGGATGCATCCAAAGCTCAATTGCTGGTGGTTTGGGATGCATTCGAGCAGGCTCTGGCGCAGGCTGTGGCGGCCGTTTCAGATGTTGCGGCACCCTTGCCAACCGTGCCTGTATGGGCCGATGAACTTCGCGCGGCCCGTGGCGGCGCGATGGAAGCGCCAGCTCCAAGCGGTAAGCCAAAAATTGATCCTGAGCTGCGTGCCAAGATTGCCGCCAGTGTGAATGAGGCCATTGGCAAGCTACAACACGAAGTCGCCAATGGGCACGGTAAAGCCAGTGCGGCAGCAGCCGCGGCCCTGCGCCAATTGCTGAAGCAGCATGGTCGGGCCCTGGATGAACAATTAGAGCTCCAAGCCAACGCGGCTTTGCATTCGGCTGGCGAGTTGGAGGGGTGGCAGCGTTGGAGAGCCGATCAGCTCAGGGAAGAACTGGTCATCAAGGCAGAAGGACTGCTCAAACGCCCCGACAGTCACGCCTTGGGTGGACGAAAAATGCAGGAAACCTTGCGTCTGATGCGCGACCAGTGGAAGCAAACAGATCAGGGCGGCGTGCCCAATCAAGCACTTTGGAAGCGTTTTGATGAGGCCTGTAACGAGGCGCACAAGGTGGTGGAGGCCTGGCTGGACAAGGTCAAGGCAGAGAGCGCAGAGCACAAGGCACAAAGGCTCGCCCTTATCGAGGAGCTGAAGGCGTGGGCGGGAGCAAATTTGACGGCCCTGGATGACGATTGGAAGGGTTTCAATCGCATCTTGCATCAGTTCTCGGACCGTTGGAGAGATGCTGGCCATGTCGGTGAAAAAGTGTTTGCAGAGTTGCAGCCAATGTGGAAGGCTGCTTTTGATGCTGCGACTGCGCCTCTGGAAGCTCAGCAAAAATTGAGTCTTTCGCGTCGGCACGCGATGATCGAGGAGGCTAAGGAACTGGGAGCTGCTGCTGTCCTGCGTTTGGATGCGGTCAAGTCCCTGCAGCAGCGCTGGCAGGCCGAAGCGCAAGCGGTCCCCGTTGACCGTCGTCAGGAGCAAAAGCTTTGGGATGCGTTCAGAAAGCCGATTGACGAAGCGTTCCAGCGCAAAAGCCAGGTGCGTAACGCTGCAGATGCTGCTCTCAGTGCGCGAGACAGGGCCGTGCTGGAAGCCGCAAAGGCGCTCGAGGCGGCCAATGCATCCGGGGATGCTCACGTGATACGTTCGACCATGGCTGCTCTTGATGCTGCTCTGCGTGGTCAGGCCCAGGCGCGTGCAGACCAGGCAGAAGCCTCCCGGCAGGAGTCGCTGGTGCATGGTGCCGCAGAAAAGTCAGTGCCCCTTGAGGGTTCGGGTGAGGTATCGGGGGCGGTTGCTGGAGAAATTGGTACCTCTGCTGAAACAGCCGAGCCGCATGCCAAATCGCCAGTTGCTCGTAAACCGGTGGTCGCCGTTCGAGGTGATGACCGCCCAGGCATGAAGAAGTCCGAGCCCGTAGCGCCAGTACGCGGCGGCAAGCCTGGAGAGCGACGTGACGTGGCAGGTGCCGGCCGAGCGGACGGGCGCACTGGAGGTCGACGGGATGATGCACGTAGCGACTCCCGCGGTGAGAGGGGCGATAGGGGTATCCATGGCCCTCGTTCAGATGCTCCCAGACTGGGAGATACCGCTTTCAGGGCGCAGCGTGAAGCGATCGAGCATGCACAGGCAGCTCTCAGGAAATTGGCTGCCCAGGCCCATGGGGAGGCGTTGACCCAGTTGTTGGCTGCGTGGGAGGCCCGGGATCCTGCACGCGTCCCGTCCACTCAGGATTTGGGCGGGCGTGTCGTGCCTGCTGTGCGTGGGGCTTGGGTCAAGGCGGTGGGCGAGCCCGCCATGAAAGACGCCGAAGTGTCCATCCTGCGCCTGGAAATGGCGGCGGAGGTGCCTACGCCTGCCGAGCATCTCGCCGCCCGCCGTGCGCTGCAACTTCAGCTGCTTACCAGGCGCAACGATCCGATCCCCGCTCAAACCTGGGGCCAGGATGCGGCGCATGTCTTGGAAGCAAAATACGAATCTGCTTTGGCCCGCCGTTTTCTTCAGGCCGTGAAAGTATTGGTCAAGCAGTGACGTACGGCTTGGCTCGTGTGCCTTTTGACCGGTTGGGGGGGTGATATGGACTCTGTGACCCGCTTGTTAAATCGACTGAACCAACTCAACGAGATTGGTGCCTCGTTGTCGCACGAGCACGATATCAATCGGCTACTGGAGTCGATCTTGTTGGCGGCGAAAACCATCACAAATGCCGACGGCGGTACGCTTTATCTCATGGTGGCAGAGCGTAAAGCGCTCCGGTTCGAAATCATGCGGACCGATTCTTTGGGCATCTTTTTGGGGGGGACGTCTGGTGGGACCATCAACTTCCCCGAGCTGAGCCTTCATGACGAAAGTGGAAATCCCAACGATTCACTGGTTGCTGTTTACGCGGCAACGCACGGCCAGACCGTCAATATTGAGGATGCATACGATGCTGGCCGGTTTGACTTTTCTGGAACCCGCCGCTTTGATCAGCGTACCGGTTATCGCACCAAGTCTGTGCTGGCTGTACCACTGAAAAATAACCAGGAGGAGGTGATTGGTGTCTTACAGCTCATCAATGCGCTGGACCCCGTCAGTCGGGAGGTAGTGCCCTTTACTGTTGCCGATCAAAGTTTGGCGATGTCCCTGGCTTCCCAGGCGGCCGTCGCATTGACCAATCGGCAGTTGATGTCTCAACTCGAAGAGCTATTCGAGTCATTCATCAATCTCATCAACTTGGCCATCGACGAAAAATCACCCTACACAGGTGGCCATTGTCAGCGGGTACCCGCGCTGACCATGATGTTGGCAGAAGCGGTCAATGCCACTGAAGACGGCCCCTTCGCTGACTTCAAAATGAGTGATCGTGACCGCTACGAACTCAAAATTGCCGGCTTGCTGCACGACTGCGGCAAGATCACGACTCCCGTTCACGTGGTGGACAAGGCGACCAAACTGCAGACGCTTTTCGATCGTATCGAGCTGATCGATACCCGTTTTGAGTTGGTCAAGCGTGACGAGGAAATCAGGATGTTGCGGCAGCAGCTGGCGTTGCGTCCGCAAGTGGATGGTGTTGCTGAAAGCACACTTGAAGATGGCTATCGGACAAACATCAAAAAGATAGACGAGGATCGTGATTTCGTCCGCCACACCAACAAGGGCGGTGAGTCAATGAAGGATGCGGCCATCCAGCGGGTGCACGACATCGGTGTGCGATACAAATGGCGACGAGATGAAGCCCAAGAAGAGTCTTTTTTTAGCAATGATGAACTCGAAAATCTGACGATCAGGGCGGGTACGCTGACCAGCGCGGAGCGAGGCATCGTCAACCACCACATC
>JBEEJZ010000247.1:0-12533 GCA_041168905.1 Pseudomonadota bacterium
GGGCCAACCGCGACATCCATCTGCGCTCGGTGCTGGTGGCCTTTGAGCTCAGGCGAAGCCGGCGCAGCACCATCGGGTTTACCGTCAGCGTCGAGGGCCTGATGGTGCGGGCACCCATGTCGGCTGCGGTTCGGGTGATAGAAGCCGCCTTGCAGCAAAAGGCCGACTGGATCCTGCGCAAGCTCGATGAAATGCAACGGCGGGGGCAGCAGATCGATCAGTCTCGCATCGTCTGGAAAGACGGCGTCATCTTGCCGTTTCTGGGGCAAGACCTGCAAGTGGTGCTGGATCCCAGCCATGCCTTTGTCGGCAAGGGTGCCGCACTGAATCTGCAGCACGCCAGCAATGCTTCTGCGCCTCGCCTGTTGCAAGTGGCTTTGCCCCACCAGGCCCAGCCCGTGCAAATACGAGACACGGTGCAAGCCTGGCTGCAGCGCCAGGCACGGGACAACTTCATGCAGCGCCTGCATCACTTTGCGCCCCAGTTGCAAGTGCAGTGGCGACGCCTGAGTCTGAGCAATGCGGTGACCCGCTGGGGCAGTGCCAGCAGTGACGGATCCATCCGCCTGAACTGGCGACTGATCCATGTGCGCCAGCCCATCATCGACTACGTGGTGGTGCACGAGCTTAGCCATTTGCGCGTGATGGACCACAGCCCGCGTTTCTGGGACACCGTCAGCACCCTGGTGCCCGATTACGCCGAGTTGCGCGCCGAGCTCAAGTCAGCCCCGGTGCCGCGCTGGGCCTGAACTGTCTTTTTCCGCATCTGACGGGCGACTGCATTTGTTGTGCCCGTCTCCGTGCCCCCGCTTGCGTTTGAGCAAGAGGCGTTTCGTGACGACTTCTTACAGTACCTGCAGGGCGGTTCAGGTGAACCATCCTCGTTCAATCAGGGAGTTGTTATGCAGGAACCCAAGTACATGAAATTAGGCGCCGCGGCGATGTTGGCGCTGGCTTTTGCGGGAGGTGCCTTGCCTGCCCTGGGGCAGGACCGCACCCAGGATCGGGACCGTGACCAGACGCGCGAGCTGGATCGGGACCAAGATCGGGATCAGGAGTTTGTCTATGGCAGCCAGCTCATGACTCAGCAGGAGCGCCTGCAGTACCAAAACCGCATCCGCACCTTCAAAACCGAGCAAGAGCGTGAGGCCTACCGTCTGGAACACCACCGCCTGATGCAGCAGCGCGCCCGTGAACGCGGCGTGCAGCTGCCTGATGAACCGCCCATGATGGGTGGCGGCGCCATGGGCGGTGCCGGCGGCGGTGGGGGTGGCGCAGCAGGCGGTGGCGGTCGCTCGGGCCGTTAATAAGCCCGTTGCTCGCAAAGGCGGCTAGGCTGAGTGCCCCGAACGGGGTGCCGCCGCCTCAAAGCCACGCAAATGCAGCCAGTGCCACCAGCGTAGGAAGCAAGGCTCCGAGCAGCAGTCCACCCACGCCTACCGATCCTTCAGCAAAACCATGCTTGAGCAGGGCCACGCCAGCGGGGTTGGGCGCGTTGGCGATCACTGTCAAGCCGCCGCCGGCCACTGCGCCGGCCACCAGGCTGTATTTCGCCTCCTCCGATATGCCCGCAATGAGTGAGCCCAGATAGGTGAGGGCGGCGTTGTCCGTGACGGCCGTCAGCGCCGCGGCCCCAAAAAACAGCACTTGGGGCGACATATCGCTGACCAGCGGTTGCAGCCACCACTGCTGCATGCCGCCCAGCACGACCAGCCCCGCCAGAAAGAACGCCACCAGCAAGGCCTCTTTCAGGATGAGCCGGCTCTGATGGCGCTCGTAAGCATGCGCAACGCCCAAAAACATCAAAAAAAGCCCCAGAAAGGCCACCGGGTGGTGCGCTAGGGTGACCACGCCGGCCAGAAACGCCAGATGCAGCAGTACCAGGCCCGTCGGGATCTTTTCTTCTGACAGCTGGGCGTGGGTTGGTGACTTGTGGCTCAAATGAGGCCGTAGCACCCAGACAGCGAAGGTCGCATTGACCACGACGGCGATCACGGCTTTCCAGCCAAAGGTTGCCAGCATGTAGGCAGAGTCCCACTGCCACGCAGAGGCCACCATCAGCACGGGCGGTGCGGCAAAGGAGGTCAGGGTGCCACCGATGGAGATGTTCACAAACAGCACACCCAGGGCAAAGTACTTGGCGCGTTCAGGCACGTCTGGCCGGAAAACCCGATGTGCCAGCATCAGGGCCGCAATCGTCATGGCCGCCGGCTCGGTGATGGCTGAGCCAAACAGAGGCACGGCCACCAATCCCACCCAGACCATGGCGAGTACGGGGGGGGCCGGTGTGATGCTGACTATCAGCGCGATGGTCTGAGTCACCGCCTGCAGGATGGGCCTGGAGGCCGCGATGACCATAACCACGAAAACAAACAAAGGCTCCGTGTACTGGCGGGATTCGGCATAGGCCAGCGCCTGTTCGCCACTGCTGACCAGCGCCATGACGAAAATCAGCGCCATGGCCCAGAAGCCAAAGACCACCTCCACCTCGCCGAGGAGGTGGAACAGGCCAGCGTGTTGGGGGGATCGATGAGACAGGCGCTCGAACAACTTCGCAGCGAAGACATGCAGAAGAGCCACTGCGAACAAGGCAGCGGCGATCAACTCAATGGATGATGGAGTCATGGGTGGCAGGACGTGGCAGGCCCGCGAGGCGGCCCGACCTTCGCGTTAACCTGCCACACCACTACAGGCGGGCACCCATCGGCAGTTTAACCCTGCCGATCCGACTCCTTGGGCTGTGTGCCTTTGCGACGGCGGCGACCCAGCAGCAGTGCAAGTGCCCCCATCAGTACGGTCGGCAGGCCCGGATCAAAACCAGCGTTCGGGTTGACGGTGCAACCACCCCCGGAACTGCTGGTCGCGGTGGGGTCTTCCGTGGTGCTGGTGACGACAGGCGCCGGGAGTTCGTAGGCCCCAATGTCAGGCACGGCATCGCGCAGGGTACCGCGCTGGTCCACCAGCACCTCGGGGTCTGCAATGCCGGCGCCAAGTGCGGGGCTGTTGGCCAGCAAAGCGTGAGTCTGGGCATTGCCTCCGTTGTTGGCCAATACGCCCAACTGAGCTACTTGGTTGTTCAGGTCGCCGCTACCGCTCAGCACCGTTTGACAGCTGGTGTCCGAGCTCAGGTTGTGGCCTTGCGACACGATGCTGGAGCTGCTGCTGGTGCTGCCGCAATTGGCCGATGGCAGCGCGGCGATCTGCTCGGGGGTGAGTGCGGGGTCGACGGTATAGCCCTTGCGGTTGTCGGCCAGCAGCACGTTTTTCAGAGTGACTAGGTTGGTGTTGGACGACGGAAAGGTGTTGATGCCCGCACCGGCGCTGGACGAATCAGCCCCAGCCAGATTGTTGGCGATGGTGACAAATCGCAGATCTGCCGCCCCATTGGTGTACAAGCCCCCGCCCACGTCGGTGCCGATGTTGCCGCTCAGCGTCGAATTGATCAGCTTCATGGCGACGCCCGCCCGCCCGCTGATGGCGCCACCGCCCACGGCCTCGTTACCACTGAACGTCACACCCGTGAAGTTGACGGTGTTGCTGCCGGTACCAAAAAAGCCTCCGCCGCCCTCGGCCGTGTTGCCGCTGAAGGTGGCGTTGCTGACGCTGGTGTTGCCTTCGTTGTACACACCGCCGCCATTGGTGGTGGAGGTGTTATTGCTCACCACCAGGTCGCTGGCTGTCATGGCCGCTGCGGTGTAAATGCCGGCACCATCGCCTTGGGCTGAATTGCCGCTAACGACGACGCCACTCAGGCTGATGGACAGGGTGGCGCCGGTTTCCTCCGTGGTGCCCGGCTTTTTGCTGCCGCCTCGGCCCGCCGCATTGGCCTGCCCGCTGACGTTCGGGTCTACCAGCACCACAGCAGCCGCCGGGCCCACCGCGATGGCACCACCGGCGCGGCGCAGGTAATACGTGGTGGACAGGTCGCCACTGCCCGACACTGGCCCGGTCTTGATCACTTGCTCCAGCGTCTGGCCGCCACTGAGGGTCATGCCCACCAGGCTGACGGCGACGGTGCCTGCGTCTGCATTGACGTGAAAGATGCGGTCTCGTGTCACGCCGTCAGCGCTGCTCCACTGCACCAGGGTGCTTGAAGCACCAGCGCCCTCGATGCGCACGCTGCGTGAAATGTCCAGGTCCCCCACGGTGGCGTCCCCCACGTTGACAACCAAGGGGGTCAACGTGCCACTTGGATCCGAGTCCAAAAAGTTCTCGTCCAGACCCGACAGGGTCAGCGTGTAGGTGCCCGCTGGCAGCTTGATCGTGTCCTGGGTGCCCCAGGTCTGCGTGAGGTCTGCCACGCATGGGCCGACGTTGGCCTGTGCGTTGACGGACATCACGGCCTCGCGCAGCGAGCACTGGCCGTCGGTGTCGATGGCCTGATCGATGGCCGAGGGGGCCACGGTCAGCGTGGCACCATAGGCGCCGCCAGCAGCCAAACAGGTGGCCAATACGGCAAGGCTCATCAGGCTACGCCGGGCGGCGCAAAGGGTCGGTTGACGGTGCGTCATGCAAAAGTCCTCTCGTTAAGTAAACACGCGCTGCATTGGATGGGGTATGCGTCGGGATGGCGTGCGTCTCTTTCATCCCGGCGCGATTACATGTGCAGGTGCACACCTTGCCGTTGCGCATGCGCAAGACTTCCGGTCGGGAGGCATTGCAAGATGCCCGGACCATGAAATTACGCAGAAATCAGGCGGTCGCAGGCCTGCGTCTCGACTCGCACCTGCTGGTGGCGTCGATCGGTGCCGTGCCGGTGTGGCTGCTGGTCGCTTCAGGTCTGGCCGGCCCGGTCTACCACCCGGCAGGTGTATTGGCGTGGCTGACCTTCGTGCTTTGGCAGCCGCTGCTGGAGGAGTGGTTGTTTCGTGGCCTTTTGCAGGGCGAGTTGTCCCAGCGCATGGGCGGCGGCTTCGTGGCGGGAATCAGCTTTGCCAATGTCCTGACCACCCTGTGCTTTGTCCTGGCCCACCTGGTGCATCAGCCCGCGATGTGGGCGTTGGCCGTGGCGTTGCCTTCGCTGGTGCTGGGCCATGTGCGTGAGCGCCTGGCCAGCGTGTGGCCGGCGGCGGCATTGCACAGCCTGTACAACGCCGGCTTCGGTTTTGCGGCTTGGTTTGCCCTGCGTTCAGGCCTGGGCAGCTAGCGAGGGACTGGCGCTGAACCTGTAAACCCCGTCGGCACCCTGTGTGCGGTGTAGCTGGCCCGCAAACCACAGGGCGTGCAGGTGGGCGATGCACTCGCCCATGGCGAAGGTGGTCTGGTGCAGGTCCAGCGGGCGCTTGAAGAGGATGGGCATCACCTCTGCGGCGGTGCAGGGTGCCTGGTGGCAGGCTTGCATGACTTCTTCCAGGCGTTCGCGGTGGTGGTCGTGCAGTTGCTGCACCCGGGTGTGGATGCCACGAAACGGCTTGCCATGCGCCGGCAGCCCCAGGGTGTCGGTCGGCAGGCTCAGGAACTTGTCGATGGAGTCCAGAAACTGTTGCAAGGCATTGGCCTCGGGCTCCATGTCGTAGACGCTCACATTGGTGGAGATGCGCGGCAGCATCATGTCGCCGCCAATCAGCACTCGCAGCTCGTCGCAATACAGGGCGATGTGCTCGGGCGCATGGCCATAGCCGCTGATGCAGCGCCAGCCCCGCCCACCGATGCGGATCACATCGCCGTCCTGCATGCGCTTGAACTTCTGCGGTACCGCCGGCACCAGCGTGCCGTAGTAGTTGGAGCGGGCACCGATTTTTTCCAGCGAGGCCGGGTCAGTCAGGCCATGCGCCGCAAAGAACGCTGCCGCACCATTGCCAAAGCCGGTGATGCCATCGGCACCGATGCGGGCCATCGTGTAGTCGGTGGCGCTGATCCACAAGGGTGCTTGCCAGCGCTCGCACAGCCAGTGCGCCAGGCCAATGTGGTCCGGGTGCATATGGGTGACGATGACGCGCAAGATGGGCAAGCCGTCCAGCTCATTGACAAAGATTTGTTCCCACTGGGCCTTGGCCTCGTCTCTGCAGATGCAGCAGTCCACCACCGTCCAGCCCTGGATCTTGCTGCCGTCGCCACTGGGGTGATCCATTTCATCGCGCAGCAGCCACAGGTTGATGTGGTTCAGGGCAAAGGGCAGTGCCATGCGGATCCAGCGGATGCCGGCGTCCTGGATTTCCGGCTGCCCGGGATCTATGCGCAAGGTGCCGCCCGGCGCGGGGAGCTGGTCGCCCATGGGGTAGTCGAGCTGCTTTTCTAAGTCGTTCATCGCTTGGGCTTATGATTGATAGTTGACGTTTACGTAAACGTCAAGTTCGAGCCATTGTAGGCCGTCCCCATTCCATCCCTGCCATGACCTTGCTATGACCCTGCCATGACTCCGACCTACACCATCAGCGACCTGGCCCAGGAGTTTGACCTCACCACTCGCGCCATGCGTTTTTATGAGGACATGGGCCTTTTGCAGCCGGAGCGATCCGGCCCGGGTGGCCGCAATCGGGTGTACTCCACGCGCGATCGCACGCGGCTGAAGTTGACGCTGCGCGCCAAACGACTCGGCCTGTCACTGGTCGAAGCCAAAAGCATCATTGACATGTATGACAGCCCCCGTGACACGGTGCCGCAAATGCAGAAGTTTCTGGCCGTGCTGGCCGACCACCGTGCGGTGCTCGAGGCCCAGATGGCCGAGTTGCAGGCGAACCTGGATGACCTGAAGCTGCACGAAAAAGAAGCCCGGGCCTTGCTTGCCAAGAGCGAGAAGGCGCAACTGTCCGATAAGCCCACGAAAGCCAAAGGAGCCACAACATGACGACCCTGTTTGATCGGGTGAATGACAGTTTTGTGCGTCAGGGCATGATGCAGCATCTGGGTGCCAGGGTGGAGCGGGTCGAGCCCGGCCTGGTCGAGATCGTGCTGCCGTATTCCGACAAGGTCACGCAGCAGCAAGGCGGCTTTCATGGTGGCGCTATCGGGGCCGTGGCTGACATTGCGGCGGGCTATGCGGGCCTGACGGTGGCGCCAGAAGGCATGGAAGTGGTGACGGTCGAATACAAGATCAACTTCTTAGCCAGCTTTCAGGGGGGCGAGTTGCGCGCGGTAGGGCGGGTGCTGAAAGGTGGCAAACGCATCATCGTGACCGCGGCCGAGGTGCTGCATATGGATGCCAGCGGCAAGACATCCACCTGTGCGCTGATGCAGCAGACCCTCGCGCCTGTTCCTAAAACCTACTGAATCCGTTCCGTTCAATTTCTCCCATTCCTATCCAAGCAATCTCCAGGAGACCGGCATGACCCCACTTCCAGGCCTGAACTTCCAATTAGGCGAAGACATTGATGCGCTGCGTGAGGCGGTGCACGATTTTGCCCAGACCGAAATCGCGCCCCGCGCGGCAGAGATCGACCGCAACGACCAGTTCCCCATGGACCTGTGGCGCAAGATGGGTGATCTGGGCGTTTTGGGCATCACCGTGGGTGAGGAATACGGCGGCGCCAACATGGGTTATCTGGCGCACATGATTGCCATGGAAGAAATCTCGCGCGCTTCGGCTAGCGTGGGCCTGAGCTATGGCGCCCACAGCAATTTGTGCGTGAACCAGATCAAACGCAATGGCAACGAGGCCCAGCGCGCCAAATACCTCCCCAAACTCATCAGCGGCGAGCATGTGGGGGCGTTGGCCATGAGCGAGCCCGGCGCGGGCAGCGATGTCATCAGCATGAAACTGCGGGCCGAGGACAAGGGTGGTTACTACCTGCTCAATGGCAGCAAGATGTGGATCACCAACGGGCCCGATGCCGATACCCTGGTGGTTTACGCCAAGACTGAGCCCGAGTTGAATGCCCGTGGCGTGACCGCCTTCCTGATTGAAAAAGGCATGAAGGGCTTCAGCGTGGCGCAAAAGCTCGACAAGCTGGGCATGCGCGGCAGCCACACCGGCGAGCTGGTTTTCAGCAACGTCGAAGTGCCCGAGGCCAACATTCTGGGTGGCCTCAACCAGGGTGCCAAGGTGCTGATGAGCGGCCTCGACTACGAGCGCGCTGTGCTCACCGGCGGCCCCCTGGGCATCATGCAAGCCGTCATGGACAACGTGGTGCCCTACATCCACGACCGCAAGCAGTTTGGCCAAAGCATCGGTGAATTTCAGCTGATCCAGGGCAAGGTGGCCGATATGTACACCCTGCTACAGGCCGGGCGCTCGTTCGCCTACACCGTGGCCAAAAACCTCGATTTGCTAGGCGTGGAGCATGTGCGTCAGGTGCGCAAGGACTGCGCCAGTGTCATCTTGTGGTGCGCTGAGCAGGCCACCAAAATGGCAGGGGACGGCGTGCAGATATTTGGTGGCAATGGCTATATCAACGACTACCCGCTGGGCCGTCTCTGGCGCGATGCCAAGCTGTACGAGATAGGCGCTGGCACCAGCGAAATCCGCCGCATGCTGATCGGCCGCGAGTTGTTTGCCGAGACCATGTAAATACGTTCCCTGGACGTGTCTTGAAATCCTGTCCTGAAATCCAGATGACACCTGGGTGCAAGACCACCCCGGGATAATCGACCGCATGACCAATAGCCTTCAACATCTCATCGACAACAACCGTGTCTGGGCCGCCCGCATGGAGCAGCAACGGCCGGGTTTTTTCAGCCAGTTGGCGCATCAGCAAACGCCCAAATACCTCTGGATCGGCTGCTCCGACAGCCGCGTGCCCGCCAACGAAATCACCGGCCTGGATCCGGGTGAAGTGTTTGTGCATCGCAATGTGGCCAATGTGGTGGTGCACTCCGACCTGAATGCCCTGTCGGTCATCCAGTTTGCAGTGGACCATCTCAAGGTCGAGCACATCATGGTGGTGGGGCACTATGGTTGCGGTGGCGTGCTGGCCACCCTGCGCGGCACCCGTGTGGGGCTGGCCGACAACTGGCTACGCCATGTGCACGACGTGAAGTTGCGGCACCGCCAGCGTCTTGATCACCTACCGGTGGAAGTGCAGGAAGACGTGCTTTGCGAGATGAACGTCATCGAGCAGGTCGGAAATGTGGCCTTGTCCAACGTGATGCAAGACGCCTGGAGCCGGGGGCAAAAGGTGTCTGTGCACGGTTGGTGCTATGGCCTCAAAGACGGCTTGGTGCAGGACCTGGGCGTGAGCATGAGTGGTCCGCACGAAGTGGTGAGTGTGTTTCGCCGCGCTTTCAGGCGCTATCCCAGGGCGACCCCTGTTTAAGTTGAGTCTTCACAGGACGACGGACCCCGATTTCCTGCACATTGACCAGCCCTCATTTTTATTTTCAGGAGCTTTTCATGAACGATCCCGTTGTCATCGTCAGTGCCGTCCGCACCCCCATGGGCGGTTTTCAGAGCGACTTTGCCAGTCTGGCTGCGCATGATCTGGGCGGTGCCGCCATTGCCGCAGCCGTGCAGCGTGCCGGTATCGCCCCCGAGCTGGTCACCGAGGTGCTGTTCGGCAACTGCCTGATGGCGGGCCAGGGCCAGGCCCCGGCTCGTCAGGCGGCCTTCAAGGGTGGCTTGCCCAAGAGCGCTGGTGCGGTGACCCTGAGCAAGATGTGCGGCTCGGGCATGCGCGCCGCGATGTTTGCGCACGACATGCTGCTGGCCGGCAGTCACGAGGTGCTGGTAGCCGGTGGCATGGAAAGCATGACCAACGCGCCCTACTTGTTGCCCAAGGCACGTGCAGGCTATCGCATTGGCCACGACCGCATCTTTGACCACATGATGCTCGACGGCCTGGAAGACGCCTACGAGCCCGGCCGTTCCATGGGCACTTTTGGCGAAGACTGTGCCGCCAAGTACCACTTCACTCGGGCCGAGCAAGACGCCTTTGCCACGGCCAGCGTGCAGCGAGCTCAGGCGGCCACTGCCAATGGTGGTTTCGCGGCAGAAATTACCCCCGTCACGGTCAAGACCCGCGCCGGTGAGGTGCAGGTCAGCATCGACGAAGGCCCGGGCAAGATCAAGCTGGACAAGATTCCCTCGCTCAAGCCTGCCTTCAAGAAAGACGGCACCATCACGGCAGCCAGCAGCAGTTCCATCAATGACGGCGCCGCTGCCATGGTGCTGATGAAAGCCTCCACTGCGGCCAAGTTGGGCTGCAAGCCTCTGGCGCGCATCGTCAGCCACGCCACCCACGCCCAGGAGCCCGAGTGGTTTGCCACGGCCCCTGTGGGCGCTGCGCAAAAAGCGCTGGCCAAGTCGGGCTGGGCTGTGGGCGATGTCGACCTGTGGGAGATCAACGAAGCTTTTGCCGTCGTGCCCATGGCGCTGATGAAAGACATGGGGGTGCCGCACGACAAGGTCAACGTCAACGGTGGTGCCTGTGCCCTGGGCCACCCCATCGGTGCCAGTGGCGCCCGCATCATGGTCACGCTGATCCACGCCCTGAAGGCACGCGGCCTGAGCAAAGGCCTGGCCACCCTGTGCATCGGCGGTGGCGAGGCCACGGCCGTGACACTCGAAATCATCTGACACCCCGCTTTAGCCCAGTACTCTCAAGGCCCCACCATGCTGCTGACCCAAGACCAGGAAATGATCCGCGACGCGGTGCGTGACTTTGCCCAGGAGCAGCTGTGGCCCCACGCCGCCCGTTGGGACAAGGAACACCACTTTCCCAAGGATGTGCATCAAGGCCTGGCCGCGCTGGGAGCCTACGGCATTTGCGTGCCAGAGAGCTATGGCGGTGCCAACCTCGACTATCTGTCGCTGGCGCTGGTGCTCGAAGAGATTGCTGCGGGCGACGGTGGCACCAGTACCGCCATATCCGTGACCAACTGCCCGGTCAACGCCATCCTGATGCGTTACGGCAGCGAAGCACAAAAGCGCCAGTGGCTGGAGCCGCTGGCGCAGGGCAAGATGCTGGGTGCTTTTTGTTTGACCGAGCCGCATGTGGGCAGCGACGCCTCGGCACTGCGCACCACGGCGGTGAAGCAAGGCGACGTTTATGTCATCAACGGCGTCAAGCAGTTCATCACCAGTGGCAAAAACGGGCACGTGGCCATCGTCATTGCCGTCACGGACAAAGGCGCGGGCAAAAAGGGCATGAGTGCTTTTATCGTGCCCACCAGTACGCCGGGCTATGTGGTGGCGCGGCTGGAGGACAAGCTCGGCCAACACAGCAGCGACACCGCCCAAATCAACTTTGACGACTGCCGTATCCCCATCGAAAACCGCATCGGCGAGGAAGGCGAGGGCTACAAGATCGCCCTGAGCGCCCTTGAAGGCGGGCGCATCGGCATAGGTGCCCAAAGCGTGGGCATGGCCCGCAGCGCGCTGGAAGTGGCCATTACCTATGCCAAGGACCGCACCAGCTTTGGTACGGCCATCATCCATCACCAGGCGGTCGGTTTCAGGTTGGCCGATGCCGCCACCCGGCTGGAAGCTGCGCGTCAGCTGATCTGGCATGCCGCAGCCCTGCGTGACGCGGGTCGGCCCTGCCTGAAAGAAGCCGCCATGGCCAAGCTCTTTGCCAGCGAGGTGGCCGAGCAGGTCTGCAGCATCGCCATCCAGACCCTGGGCGGCTATGGTTACGTGAGTGACTTCCCGGTCGAACGCATCTACCGCGATGTGCGCGTGTGCCAGATCTATGAAGGCACCAGCGACGTGCAAAAAATCATCATCCAGCGGGCGCTGGTCTGACCTGGGGGTTCATCACCTGACGACGGGATAGGCCCGCATCAGCAGCCCATAGAGTGCTGCCCCCAGCAACAACGACCCTGCCGCAACTTCCAGCGCCAGATTGAACGCTATTGCTGGTGTTGCTGTGTGGCCCAACAGGTAAGCCGCGACCTGGGGACCCAGAATCTGGCCCAGGCCGTAAAGAGCTGTGAGCAGACCGATCGTGGATGCCATGCGCTGTGCCCGGATCCGGCGAGCCTCCTGCATCGCAAAGTAGGTGATGGCCGTGAAGGGTAGACCGACCAGTAAGCTGCCCAGGGCAAAGCCCGGCAAGGTGGGCCAGACCAGGCTCAAGGCAACACCTGCGGCCTGAATCAGGTAGCTGATCATCAACATCAAGCGCAGATCACGAACTATGCGCATGCGGGATGCAGTCACAGCGCCCAAGATGACGCCCAAGCCAAAGATGGGCCAGAACAGGTCTAACCAGGCTGACCCAGGCAGGGCCTGACGTGCGATGACCGGTAGGAAGGTGGCGGTGATGATGTAGCCAAAACCCGCCACGCCATATGCCAACGCCAGCAATGCCACTTCAAAGCTTGAATGGCCGGAGGAAGAACTTGTTTGCCCCGTGTTGGCGGGCTGCGCTGCCGACATCGCGTTGCGAGCGTGGAAAACGGGCCAGATCGACACGGTCAATAACAGTGCCAGCAGGCCGAAGATCAACCAGCCGCTGCTGGCTCGCCAGTCCGCCGCCACCATGGCACTGGCAGCCAAACCTGTCAGTACGATGCCAGCGCCAGGCCCTGTGTAGATCAGGGCACCCAGGCTGGTGTGGCCCCGCACGGCGGCCTGCGACAAGCACCATCCCGAGGTGTACACAAACACCAACGCGCTCGCCACACCTGCGAAAAATCGCAAAAATGGCCAGACAGTG
>JBEEJZ010000248.1:0-4281 GCA_041168905.1 Pseudomonadota bacterium
AGGCGTCCATGGAGGTCCGGTCGGCCATCCTCTATGCAACAGTGATTATTGTTCTGGTCTTTCTACCCCTGTTTGCGTTGCCGGGTTTGGAGGGCAAGCTGTTCGTACCTCTGGGCATGGCTTTCATCATCTCGACACTGGCCTCATTGCTCGTATCGGTCACGATGACCCCTGTGTTGAGCTACTACCTGCTGCCCCGGATGAAGAATCTGGACCATGGCGACACCAAGGTGCTGGCCTGGCTCAAGCAACGCTACAAGAGCAGCTTGCAGGTAGTTCTTGAAAAGCCTCGCGTGGCTATGGCCAGCGCAGGGATTGCGGTCCTGCTGGCGGCGACCGCTGTACCGTTCTTTCCAACAACGTTCTTGCCGCCCTTCAATGAGGGCACGCTGCTCGTGGGCCTGCGACTGAACCCGGGCGTCACGCTGACCGAATCGTCTGCCCTGGCGCGTCAAGCAGAAGTGCTCGTCAAACAAGTACCCGAAGTGGTGCACGTCGGCAGGCGCAGCGGACGTGCCGAGCTCGATGAGCACGCCGAAGGAGTTCATGTGAGCGAACTGGATGTGGGGATCAAACCCTCGGGAGAGCTGACTCGCTCGATGGATGAGGTTCGTGCAGATATCCGCGCGCGACTGGCCAATTTGCCAGCCTCCATCGAGGTGGGACAGCCGATCTCTCACCGGATTGATCACATGCTTTCGGGCGTTCGTTCACAAATTGCTATCAAGATTTTTGGCGAAGACCTTGATGTGCTTCGAGGGCAAGCCGACACCTTGCGCTCCCGACTTGCAGGTATCCAAGGCATTGCCGATCTGCAAATTGAAAAGCAAGTTCTTGCGCCGCAAATCAAGGTTCGGTTGGACTACGCTGCGGTAGCCCAATACGGACTGTCGGGCGCACAAGTGCTTTCGACACTGCAAGCATTGGCCGAAGGCGAACGTGTCACTCAGATCATGGAAGAAGGTCGCCGCTTTGCGCTGGTCGTGCGCTTGCCAGAGTCTGCCCGTTCGCTTGAAGGCCTTGGCCAGATATTGATCGAAACGCCCTTGGGCAGGGTGCCTTTGTCCAAGATTGCCACGATTGAAGACGCTGATGGACCTAACCAGATTAGCAGGGACAACGGTAAGCGTCGCATCGTCATCTCCGCCAACGCTTCGGGTCGCCCGCTCTCGGAGGTCGTGGCCGACATTCGCAAGGTCACGGCGGAGTCTCGAATGCCCGAGGGCTACTTCATCACCCTTGGAGGGCAATTCCAGGCGCAAGAAGAAGCATCGCGCCTGATTTCTTTGCTCTCGGTTGTCTCTGTAGTGTTGATGTTTGTGGTGCTCTACAGCCGCTACAAATCGACTGTTCTGTCGGCCCTGATCATGGTGAATATCCCCCTCGCGCTCGTAGGTGCCGTGTTGGGGCTGTGGTTGTCAGGTCAGCCCTTATCGGTGGCAGCCCTGATTGGCTTCATCACCCTGGCGGGTATTTCAGTGCGCAACGGGATTTTGAAGGTTAGCCATTACATCAACCTCATGCGCTTTGAGGGAGAGTCATTCAACACACAGATGATCCTGCGCGGATCGCTGGAGCGTTTGAGCCCTGTCTTGATGACCGCGTTGGTGACCGCTTTTGCGCTGGCACCGCTGCTCTTCGAGGCCGAGCGCCCGGGCACTGAGATCTTGCATCCGGTGGCTGTGGTGATCTTCTCTGGCTTGATCAGTTCCACTCTGCTCGACACATTTCTCACGCCTGCGATGTTCTGGCTCTTCGGTCGCAAGCCCGCCGAGGAGCTTTTGCAAGACAAGGACGCCGAGGCGTTCTGACCTGGTTTTCTAACTTAACCCTAAAAAGGAAATCTCATGAAATTCCGCACTTTCCTAATTACCTCGTCGCTGCTGCTGAGCGGACTCGCTTGGGCTGGCTCCGATGATGCCGATCACAAACCCATGCATGGAGGGGTTCTGACGACGGTCAAGGACATTGACTACGAACTGGTTGCTAACCCCACGACGCTGCGTCTTTATGTCCGAGACCACGGCAAGGCAGTCGATGTGTCCAAAGCCTCAGCCAAATTGACGCTGCTGACCGGCGCTGAAAAGCAAGAGATCGACCTTAAGCCCAATGGATACGGACTGGAGGCAGCCGGGACTTTCAAAGTTGGCCCTGGCACAAAGATCATTGCCGTCATATCAGTCGGAGGTAGGCAGTCGACGGCAAGATTCGTTCTGAAATGAAATGCTTGCCTTTCAAGGGCGGAACGTTAAATAAGGGACGATCGGTCGTTGACTAGCGCTAATCTGGTGACCGCTAATGTTCGGAGTAGGCAATTGGCTTTGCAACGCGTCCAGCACCAACCGGCTCACCATGTGTGTGATTCGTTCAATGGTTACTGAGGGCCATGTGACGCAAATCTGAAGTGCTGGTTATAAATACAGTATTATCGATTTCATGGAATTAGCATCAATTTCGATAAATCAACCCCTGCCCATCGATTCAAGTCCACTTTGGCTGGACGTTTGTGGCTGGCTGGTGCCAGCAGGCTTTCCTTCGCCAGCAGCGGATCACACGGAAGAGCGCATTGATCTGAACAAGCAATTGATCCGTAACAAGGCTGCTACCTACATCTTCCGGGTTAAAGGTGACTCCATGACAGGTGCTGGCATTTATGAGGGGGACGCGCTGTTGGTGGATCGCAGCATGGACCCTAAGCACAATCACATTGTGGTGGCTCAATTGAACAACGAGTTCACGGTCAAGCGGCTTTACCGCCGTGGCGGCGTGGTCAAGTTGATGGCAGAAAACCCCATCTATCCAGCTCGCCTCATCAAGGAGGAGGATGACTTCGTGGTCTGGGGTGTGGTGACCAACAACATTCATAAGCTGTGTTGATCGATGACAAATCCAAGCGTGACCGAGCACAAGATTGACCCAACCAGTCTGGCTGTATTGCCACGCACGGCTGGTGTTTACATCTTCAAAGGGGAAGGGACGTTGCCTCTGTACATTGGCAAGAGCGTCGACATTCGCAGCCGGGTGATGAGTCACCTCAGAGCCCCTGACGAAGCCAGCATGATTGCGCAGACACGACGAATTGACTTTGTTGAGACAGCCGGTGAGATTGGTGCGCTGTTGCTGGAGTCGCGCATGATTAAAGAGCAAAGCCCGCTGTTCAACCAACGGCTGCGCAGAGTCAGAACGCTGTGCTCGATTCGCCTGTCGTCAACAGACAAAGGTAAATTGCCAGAAGTCGTGGACAGCAAATCTGTCAACCTCGGCGAGACAGCAGGGCTGTATGGCCTGTTCTCATCCGACTATGCCGCCAAGGCCAGGCTCAAAGAGCTGGCACAGCAGCACATGTTGTGCATGTCTGTTCTTGGGTTGGAAAAAAGCTCGGCACGCGGCTGCTTTGGGTTACAAATTAAAAAATGCCTTGGTGCATGCGTCGGCAAAGAAAATCGGCATACCCATGACCAGCGGCTCTTGTCTGCGTTGGTGGATTCACAGGTAGAGGTCTGGCCTTTCAGCGGCCCCATTGATGTGATCGAAGAATCCAGCGGTTGGGTGCAACGACACCGAGTCAACAACTGGTGCTACTTGGGCACACAGTGCTCCAAGGTAGGCACAACCAGCAAGCTCAACGCATTCAAACCACATGACTTCGACCTAGACAGCTACAAGATTTTGGTCAAACCCATCATGCTGAAAACTGTGAAGGTTGAAACGGTCGACTTATGAAGCAGCAGCTTGCATTGGTGGACTGCAACAACTTTTATGTCAGTTGCGAACGCGTGTTCCGCCCTGATCTGAAAAACGTGCCCACGGTCGTGCTGTCCAACAACGACGGTTGCGTCGTGTCGCGCTCAAACGAAGCGAAAGCCTTGGGCATCAAGATGGCGCAGCCGTGGTTTGAGTGCAAAGCACTGGCAGAAGAGCACGGCATTCTTGCCCTGAGTTCCAACTACGCCTTGTACGCAGACCTGTCAAACAGGGTGATGTCTATCCTCAGCACTTACTCACCCAAGCACGAGGTCTACTCCATTGATGAGTGCTTTGTGGACCTGACAGGCACGCCTCAATTGAAAGAGGTCAGCTATCAAATGCGTGAGCGCGTGATGGCGTGGACGGGCATCCCCGTGTGTGTGGGCATTGGACCCACCAAAACATTGGCCAAGCTCGCCAACCATATAGCCAAGAAGCACCCGAGATCCAAGGGCGTGTTCAACTACAACGACTTAAACGTTGCGCAACAACACAAGTTGCTCAGCCAAATTGACGTGGGCGAGGTCTGGGGCG
>JBEEJZ010000249.1:0-2837 GCA_041168905.1 Pseudomonadota bacterium
CTGACCGGCGTCGCTACACCTGTGGTGTCACCCAGCGTGATGTGATCGACCCCCAGTTCCAGAAACCGCTCGACATCACGCAAGACGGAGGACTCAGATACACGCCCTTCGAATGGACAACCGAAAGCCATGGAAATGGTGCCCACCAGCCGAAAGTGCCCCGCGCCTGCAGCCACCATCTCGGCTATGTTGCGCCACTGATCTTCCCTGGAACGAGCTAGGTTCTTCTGAGAGTGTGTATCGGTTGCTGAAACCAGCAAGCTGATCTCGTTGGCGCCATATCCTTGGGCCTTGTCTGCCAGCGCGCGCTCAACGGCCCGCACATTGGCACATGTGGCCTTGTAAAAGACCTTGTCTCGTCGAGGCAACGTGCACAGGAGCTCGCTGGCGTCCCCGAACTGGGGAATCACCTTCGGGTTGGAATACGAGGTGGCCTCCACGCGGCGAAAGCCCAATTTGGCGAAGCGGTCAATCAAGGAGACCTTGGCCTGCGTTGAAAGATGGATCGTTTCGTGCTGCAGTCCATCGCGTGCAAAGCACTCGCATAAAACTACGTCGGGTTCTGTTATCAGGGATGAGTTCATGGATGCCGCCTCAGGACTTTGACGATGTTTTGTCCAATTGCCATAGCGCGATAGCGTGCTCGCGCAGTTTGTTTTTCTGGATCTTTGAACTGCCGGTCATGCCGATGTGCTCGAAGGTGTCGATCACTGCGAGATAGCGCGGAACCTTGAAATTGGCGCATCGCTGGCGGCACCATTCGATGAGCTCTTCGGAGGTTGCCGTCTGCCCTTGCTTGAGCAGCACGAAGGCACCGGTAACCTCGCCCAAGCGGGCATCCGGAACGCCAATGACCTGCGCCTGCTGGACAGCGCGATGGCCATGCAGGACTTCTTCAACCTCCGCGGGTGCCACGTTTTCACCCCCCACCCGGTACAGATCTTTGAGACGGCCAACCATGCGAAAGCGCCCCTGGTCGTCGCTCTCACCCAGATCACCCGTCTTGAGCCACCCGTCCGCAGTAAATGCTTTTGCCGTCGCTTCAGGTAGCTGGTAGTACCCTCGCATCACGTTCCAGCCCTTGACCTGAATTTCACCGTGTTGGCCGGACTCGACGGGTTCGTCTGTATTCGGGTCGGCCAGACGGACGTCTATGCCAGGGTGCGGGTAGGCGAATCCAGAGACTCGCAGTTCAATCGGATCCTGTCTGCTGGACATCAAGACGTTCGGTGAAGCCTCAGACTGGCCATACGCATTGCAGACTTCGGTGGCACCCATCACATCATGGATCTTTTGCATCACCTCAGGACCTGCCGCAGCCCAGCCTCCGCGCAGATATAACTGGGTACGGGCGAATTCCTCATGCGCCATGAGCATGAGGAAGATGGTGTCGTTGCCAGATATCAAGGTGCACCGCTCTTCCTGCAGCACCCTCAGGTTCTCACTCACATCGAACTTGGGTAAGGTCAGTAGGCAGCAGCCTGTGTTCAGTGCGACAAGAATGGAAAGAGTGCTGCCCGCGACGTGAAAGAAGGGGCGGATGCTGAAGTAGCGATCCGTCGACAGTACGCCCATGCGCACCGCAGCAGCCCTGGCGTCCAGCAGCATGTTGGCGTGGGAAAGCATGACCCCTTTGGGGAAGGATGTTGTACCCGACGTGTACTGGATCAGGAGCACGTCCTCAGGAGCCACGCTCTGCGCCCGTGCCATCAGTGCAGCGTCGTCTATGGCATCACCTCGCGCCAGTAGCGTTTCATACGACATGGCCCCATTGGGCAGATCGCCCATGCCTGTCATGATGGCCAGTCGCAGCTTGGGTAGTTGTGATCCTGGAAGTCCGCCCGCAAGCTTGAAGCCAGGTTCTGCCTCCCCTAACATCTGGCAGTAGTCGATGCCCAGGAAGTTGCTGGCAAACACCAGACAGGAAACATCCGACTGGCGCAAGCAGTAGCCCAGTTCTTCTGTTTTGAAGCGGGTGTTGACTGGAACCGTTGTCGCACCAATACAGGCACAGGCAAAGAAGAACTCCAGCCATTGGCCACTGTTGCCCATCAGGATGCCGACATGGTCACCCCGCTGCACCCCAGCCGCCATCAAAGCCCTTGCGGTGCGCAAGGCCGCCGCGTCCAGCTCGCTCCAGGTCAGGCGCTCGCCGGGTACCACGAACGCTTCCTGATCCGCAAAGTCGCGAACAGTTTTTGTGAGCTGGGCCGCCAGTGTGTTGTTGGAAAGGGCAAGCAAATCAAACGCCACGACCAGCCTCCTCGGCTTTTTGACCGAATCCTGCAATGGCTTGTTTCCAGTTGCCGTTACGCAGGTTCTCCTGAATGGCAAGCAACTCAGTGGCCATGGCCCCCTGGCGCGTACCTTCCAGGCCGTTGTCGATGCTGCGCTTGGTCAAGCGAGTCGTGATCGGGTTATTTTTTGCAATGCCTGCAGCCATCGCTTGCACCTTCTCGATCAAGTCACCAGCTTGATGGACTTGGTTTACCAGTCCGAGCATCTTGGCCTCCGCTGCATCCACCGTTCGCCCAGTGAAAAGCAGCTCTTTGGCCATGCGGGCACCAACGATGCGCGGTAGGCGCTGCGTTGCGCCTACGGTTCCCCAACCAACCTCGGGATACTTGAATGACGCTTTTTCGGATGCGATGACGAAGTCACAACTGGCAGCGATCTCTGCGCCCGAACCATAGGCAGGTCCGTTGACCGCCGCAATCACTGGCATGGGGAGCGCTTCAATGGCTGCATAGGCCGTGAATCCCTCCACCCGACGAGCCAGTATCTCTTCCACAGACATGTTTTGGCGCTCTTTCAGGTCAGCGCCTGCACAGAACGCC
>JBEEJZ010000250.1:0-2733 GCA_041168905.1 Pseudomonadota bacterium
CGCAGGCATTGATTGCCGACGGCATCCATTCGTTGTCCGACCTGGTTTCCGACTTTGTGGTGTTGTTTGCCAGCCACCACGCCAAAAAAGATGCGGACGAAGACCACCCGTACGGACACCAGCGCTTTGAAACGGCCGCCTCGCTGGCGCTGGGCGTTTTGCTACTGGCGGTGGGCTTGGGTATGGTCTGGTCGGCGCTACAGAAACTGGAATCACCGGGCACGATTGCCACCGCGCACGTCAGCGCCCTGTGGGTGGCTTTGGGTGCCATTGCTTCCAAAGAATTGCTGTTCCGCTACATGCTTCGGGTGGCCAAGGCGGTGAAATCGAGCATGCTGGTGGCCAACGCCTGGCACGCCCGTTCGGACGCCGCCTCATCGCTGGTGGTCAGCATCGGTCTGATCGGCAATTTGCTCGGTTACCCGCTACTCGATCCGATTGCCGCGCTGATTGTGGGCTTTATGGTGGGCAAGATGGGCTGGAACTTTGGCTGGGACGCCCTGCACGACCTGATGGACCGGGGGCTGGACGAAGCCGAGGTGCAAGCCATTCGCGCAACCCGGGTTTCGTCGCCCGGCGTCATGGGCGTGCACGACATACGCACCCGCAAGATGGGTGACATGGTGGTGGTGGACGCCCACATTGAAGTGGATGCCACGCTGACGGTGGAGGCTGGCCACAACATTGCCGTAGCCGCCCGCCAGGCGGTGATGCAACGCCACCGCGTGCTAGACCTGATGACCCATGTGGACCCGGCCTTCCGGCCCGACGGCGACCACACCCACTGAATCTCCGGGCCGGGCCAACAGCAGCCCGCATCGCCCTCGCACCTAGGTACGCTGTAATTCACACGCTGCTTGCACTCCATTCCATAATTCAAGTATCATTGAAATATGGAATCAATTGATGTTGTTAAAGCCCTTGCGGCGCTGGCCCAGGCCTCCCGGCTGGAAGTCTTCAGGGCCTTGGTGGTGGCAGGCGAGGCCGGGCTGACGCCAGGCGCCCTGTCCGAAAGCCTCGGCGTGGCTGCCAACACACTGTCTTTCCACCTCAAAGAACTGGTGCATGCCGACCTGATCACGCAGGAGCGCAATGGCCGCAATCTGATTTACCGCGCCCAGTTTGACCGGATGAATGCCGTGCTGGCGTACCTGACCCAAAACTGCTGCCAGGGCCAGGCCTGCCTGACCGACGCCGCAGCTACCTGCAACTGCTAACCCTCAACAACTATGTCCCCTGTGCCGCACCCCATCAACGTTCTGTTCCTGTGCACCCACAACTCGGCCCGTAGCATCCTGGCCGAAGCACTGCTAAACGCCATCGGCCAAGGCCGCTTCCGCGCATTCTCGGCGGGTAGCAGTCCACGTGAAAACCAGCAACCCAACCCGCTGGGGCTACAGGTTTTGGAGCACGCCGGTATCTCCACCGTCGGCTTGCACAGCAAGAGCTGGGACGCGTTTGCCGGCCCCGAGGCTCCACAGATGCACCTGATCATCACGGTATGTGACAACGCGGCCGGTGAGGTGTGCCCGATTTGGCCCGGCCACCCGGCCACCGCCCACTGGAGCTACCCCGACCCCTCTGCCGGTGACGGCACAGACGCTCAAAAACACGAAGCATTTCGCCTCACCCTGCTGGCTATCAAGCGGCGCCTGGAACTCTTTTGCGCCCTGCCCGACGACAAACTGGAGCATGCCCTACTGCAGTCCAGCGCCCGCCAACTCGCACACACCTGATCGCCCCCCCATGACTGCCGCCGCTGCCGTATCCGCCACATCCGTGGCTCCCGCACCCATGAGCGTGTTCGAGCGCTACCTCACCGTCTGGGTTTTTCTTTGCATCGTGGCCGGCATTGCTCTGGGGCAGTTTTTCCCTGCGGTGTTTCAGGCCATCGGTGGGATGGAAGTGGCCCGCGTCAATCTGCCGGTGGGTCTGCTGATCTGGGTCATGGTTATTCCGATGCTGGTCAAGGTGGACTTCGGCGCGCTGGGCGAGGTACGCAAACACATCAAGGGCATTGGCGTGACCTTGCTGGTGAACTGGCTGGTTAAGCCGTTTTCGATGGCCTTTCTGGGCTGGCTGTTTATCCGCCACTGGTTTGCCCCGCTGCTGCCACCCGACCAACTCGACAGCTACATTGCCGGCCTGATCCTGCTGGCGGCCGCACCCTGCACCGCCATGGTCTTCGTGTGGAGCCGCCTCACCGGCGGTGACCCGCTGTTTACGCTGTCGCAGGTGGCCTTGAACGACAGCATCATGGTCGTGGCCTTTGCACCGCTGGTGGGCCTGCTACTGGGCATTTCGGCCATCACCGTTCCGTGGGATACGTTGCTGACCTCAGTCGTGCTGTACATCGTCATTCCGGTGCTGCTGGCGCAATGGCTGCGCCGGGCACTTTTGGCCCGGGGTACCGCCGCCCTGGACGCCGCGCTAGCCCGCATCGGCCCCTGGTCGATCGCCGCGCTGCTGCTGACGCTGGTGTTGCTGTTTGCCTTTCAGGGCGAAGCCATCCTGCAGCAACCGTTGGTCATCGCGCTGCTGGCGGTGCCGATTCTGATTCAGGTGTTCTTCAACTCGGCGCTGGCCTACTGGCTGAACCGGGCTGTGGGGGAGAAACACAACGTTGCTTGCCCGTCGGCGCTGATTGGCGCATCCAACTTCTTTGAACTGGCCGTGGCCGCCGCCATCAGCCTGTTTGGTTTTCACTCCGGCGCGGCGCTGGCAACCGTAGTC
>JBEEJZ010000251.1:0-3438 GCA_041168905.1 Pseudomonadota bacterium
AGAGCAGTAGAGACATGTAGGTTGTACTTCTTGAGTAGTTCCAAGAAAACAACTGACACTGCTAGAAGCTGGACTTCTGGTGACTTGTAGCGCATACGTTGCAGACGATCCACAACGGCCATCCCAGACTCAGCGATGACTTGCGCTCCCACATTCCGCATGCGATCTGTGCTAAACGTCGTTCTCACCTCCCTCGTAGAGCGGGTTCTTGTTTACCGTCCTGCTTCAGGTCACGAACCTCGATCTTGGGACTGGCTGTCCGCACGATACTGCCGTCGGGCAGGACGATGTAGTGGGTCGGGCGTTGTTCCATGGTGTCCTTTCGGTGGGTGAATGGGTTGTGCTGCGTAGCACCCTAATTCAGGCGAAGAAGAAGCGGCTGGCCATGACTTCCTCGATGTCCAAATCCCCCTTGGGTGGTAGCTGGGGCAGGCGCACCTCACTACCCAGAGTAGTCTGGGCGTAGAAGGCCATGTCAGCCAGCACATCATGTCGTAGGTACATGTCCGCGAAGGCCCTACGGAGGGTGTAGTCGAGGACGCGGGTGTGCGCGGCCAACGTCCCGTAGGAATCGTGGACCATTGCGAAGCTCCGCACCCCCCGTCTGTGGGAGGCGATGGCTGAGGCCATGAGCGCGGAGGCGTCGAGGGAGTGAACGAAGTTCGGGGGCAGGCCGTTGACTTGCTGATCCGCGTCCAGCGTGGTGGTGGGCCTGCGGAGCCACTTGTAGACCTTCTTGTCGCCAACCATGAGGCGCACACGGTAGCCTTCCATGTCCACATACGCCTGCCTCGCAGGGAAACCAGCAGGCGTGATCCACTCGACTGCGTGTCCAGCCTTCACGAGCATAGAGGATACAGCCCTGAGCCAGCGCATCGCCCGAGTGGCCGCTACTGCCGTCTGCTCGATGGCCTGCCAGATCAGCTTGGTCAGGTAGATGACCGCTGGCATGATGTCGTCACCAAACGGGTTCGGCTTGTGCTTCTCCGTGATCTGCTCTCGCACGAACTCTTCGACGTACTTCCGGCAGGCGTATTGCGTCCCGCCGTAGGGCAGGATCATGACTGGCCGCTTGGTCAGCTTGCGGGTGACGCCAAACTGAATCCATTGGTCAGCCAATTCGTGCGTACTCGGCATTGCGTCATCTACTGTGAGGTACTGTCGCACTTGGTCCGCGACGGTCTGGTAGATGTCCGCAGGCCGGTCTACTGGCCGAAGGTTGACTGCCTTGCCGCCGATGGGGTCGCGCAACATCGCTGAGAAGTGTTGCAAGCCGTTGCACGTCCCGTCAAGTGACACCGGCAATGACGAGCGGTACGTCCTGCCCTCCGTCATGTAGCCGAGCCACTCGAAGCAGAACGCGAGGAACTGCCACGGGTTCTCAGCCTCTGTCCACCACAGATCGTCGAACGGATGCACCGCTGCGTTCAGGATGCGGGCCTTGTGCTCGCGTACCCAGCCGATGCGTTCCTCGTAGCTCACCTTGTCGATGCCGTAGCAGTTCGCGCCGTGGATGGCCAGCCAGTTCACAGCCTCGTTGTCCGTCAGCGGCTCGCCGTGCGCGAAGGTGAGCAGGCCACGAGCATAGTCAGGCCCCTGCGGGGTGAGCAAGGACGGGAGGCAGTACAACCGCGAGCGGAAGTCGAGGTTGTGCGGGAAGTAAATCTCTGCCTCGTGCTGGTACATGTCCGCGATGTGCAGGGCCTGTGCTGCTTGGAGTCGGCGCGACTTGTTCTTGATGTTCTGCTCGTGAACAGCAGCCGCCATCCTGCGCCATGCTCTCCAGCGCTTGCCGTCAGGCGTGGCCTGCCATTCCTTGTAGCCCGGCTCGCCGTACTTGCACGGCGGGGGCGTCGGCGGCTTCGGCGGTATCTCGTCGTTCTCGAAGCGGGGCAGCGTCCCGATGGCCATGCCGCCCTCCCACGCCTCACGCATCACGTCGAGGACGCGGGTGTTGATCTTCCACGCGGTCGCCTGCACGATGTTGACAGCCTCGTACACGTCGGGCATGGTCACGGTGTTCAGGAGATGCTGGTGCTTGTCGTCGCCTGTCTTGACGAGGTTCACAGGCAAGAGCATGTCGGAGTAGTAGCCGCCGCCAGTCGGCCTCGTCCACGGCTTCGGCGGGACCACGCACGGGAGGTAGCCGGGCGTGAGGACGGCGCACTTGTCGTTCAGTTCCCCGATCAGTTCCTCGACTGCTGCCGTGAGGGTGAGACGGAAGCCGGGTCGCCAAGTGCGCCGCCGAGAGGACGACGCTCGCACCTGTTCCTCACGCTGGATCAGCGGCCCTGCGCCGTTCACGTCCAGCGCGAGCAGCCACTCGATCCCCTGCATGCCGATCTGCATGCAATGTTTCTCAGGCCACGCAGGCCACTCGACACCGGCCTTGTTCATCTGCCCCTTCATGACAGAGACAGACTTTCCGGTGGACATGCGGCGCTTCTTGTGGTCCCTCATGATGGTATCGTAGAGCGCCGGGTTGGCGCTGTGGTAGAACTGGAAGCGGCACTCTTCCTCGATGGCGCGGCCAATCATGACAGCCGTGTGCGTCTCTGCCGAGGCTTTGGTGTTGATGACCACCTTGGCAATCAGGTACGCCGCAGCGTCGGGGTGAATGCGGCTGAGGTACACGCCAGCCGTGCGCCGTCGACCCGGCTTGCCGCTGTTCACGTCGTCGCAAAACTCAGCGACCATCTTCGACAGCGGCTCGATGATCCAGCTTACGAGGCGTGATCCTGCGGGTGAAGCATCGAAGCTGCCACTTGCTGTCGCCTTCCGCGTCCCAGACTCCACACGCGAGAAGCCGATGCCGCGCATCTCGCGCTCAAGCTCCTGCTGGCGTTCCCAGCGTGGGTGTTGGGTAATGTCCATTCAGTTACCTCCCTGCCTCACACGCCTGACGTTCGACGGAGGGCGGGTTGATGTTGCCAGTGAACGCGCACTTGGAGAACGAACCGATGGAGCAGCCGGTAATGGTCAGGAACATGATCCAGAGCGCCCAAAACAACTGCCAGAACGTCATGCGGGCGATCATGTGACGATTTCTCCAGAGCCATCGCGCTCCATCACGCCACAGTCAGGGCAGGGAGCTTCGACCGCTGGGAAGGCGTCCCCGGCTAGGATGCGATTGGCCTTGCCAATGCTGCCGCCTCGCATCGACCCAGCACGAGCGCGGACTGTAGCCTGCGCCATCTTGATCTCCCTCGTGCGCTCTTCGGTCTTGCCTTCGAGCCGCTGCGCCTCGATCAGCGCACGGTAGGCGCGGACAGCATCAACGTACTTCTCGATCTTGGCCTTCTCACGTGGCGAGCCCATCAGAAATCCGCTCGCTTGCACAGCCGAGCATAGGCCCGGTTGCGCGTCCGCTGTGTGTGACGATGCCCTCCCATCACAAGTTTGCGGAGATTTGGATTGTCGAGCGGTTGTGGTGGTCCA
>JBEEJZ010000252.1:0-10743 GCA_041168905.1 Pseudomonadota bacterium
CGTGTATGACCAACAGAGTAAGGAAGCAATTGACATGGTGACTCATCAAAAAGTGGCCGTCGTGACCGGTGCCGGTTCTGGCATAGGCAAGGCGGTTGCCTTGGCCTTGCTGGCGGATGGATATCGCGTGGTTTTGGCTGGGCGACGTCAGGATCCTCTGATCGAGGTTGCAAATCAGAGTGGTACGCCTGATCGTGCCCTGGTCGCGCCCACCGATGTCACGGACGAAGCCGGTGTGCAAGCGCTTTTTGCTGCGGCAGTCGGGAAATTTGGGCGTATTGACGTCTTGTTTAACAACGCGGGTGTGAGCGCGCCTGGCGTACCGCTGGAGGATTTGACGCTGGCTCAGTTCAAGCAAGTGGTGGATATCAACCTGACGGGCATGTTTTTGTGCATCCGGGAGGCTTTCAGGGTGATGAAGGCACAGACACCCCGGGGCGGGCGCATCATCAACAACGGCTCCATATCCGCCACCACCCCGAGGCCCAACTCGATTGCCTACACGTCCACCAAACACGCCGTGTCTGGTTTAACCAAAACGGCATCCCTGGATGGACGCAAGTACGACATTGCCGTCGGTCAGATCGATATCGGTAATGCAAGTACTGACATGGTCCAGCGCATGGCAACAGGCATTCTGCAAGCGCATGGTGAAATTGCGGTGGAGCCCATCATGGATGTGAACATCGTAGGGCAATCTGTGCTGTACATGGCCAGTCTGCCTTTGCATGCCAACGTCATGTTTCACACCGTCATGGCGACCAAGATGCCGTTTGCAGGTCGAGGCTAACCGCTAATGCTCATGTAAAGGCCATGTGAGGCGACCGGCGCACTCAGAACCTGGCTGAACGGGCAAGAATAGACGCCGTGAACGGCCTTGTAGACGACCACTGATCAGCGATGAGACCGTGTTGATAGCTCGCTGCGCAGGCGGCTTCAAAGGCCGATGAGCCTTGCGCAATTCGAGCACCCACCATGCCTGCCAGAACATCACCGGTGCCTGCCGTGGCCAGCCTGGCGTTGCCTGTGGGGTTGATGACAGGTAGCTCTCCTGGTGCCATCACCACGGTCCCTGAACCTTTCAAAATGACCGTGCATTCCAGACGCTTGGTTAGCTCATGTGCAGCTGACAAGCGATCTGATTGCACTGCGCTCACGCTGATGTTCAGCAGGCGCGCAGCCTCCAGCGGGTGTGGGGTGATCACGGTGGGCGCAACTTGTATGGCTCTTCGACGAAGATCCGCTTGCAGTTGGGGCAACATGGCCAGCGCGTTCAGGGCATCGGCGTCGAGAACCACAGGGGAAGGGCTAGTCAAAATACCGTGCAGATGGTCTTGTATGGCGTTAGAGCCACCGCATCCGCAAACCACTGTTTTGTCTCGAAGATCGATTTGATCTACCCGGCGCAGCATCAGTTCCGCCACCTCTGGGTGTAGCAGCGGCAAGCTACTGTCCAGCAGGCCCACAAATACGCGGCCGGCACCGCTGTGCAGTGCTGCAGATGCTGCGAGCAGTGCGGCGCCTGCCATGCCACTGGCCCCTCCAATGACGGCGACATCTCCGTAGCTGCCCTTGTGGCTAGCGTGCGCTCTTGGACTGGCTGGTATTGCAGCACCCAGCCACGCCTGGCCTGGTGTGCTCTGAACGATGTCGCCAAGTTCAAGGTCGTCTAGCCAGACTTCACCGCAGTAGTCGCGGCCTTGGGTTGTGAACAGGCCAGGCTTGAGAGTCAGCAGGGTGATTGTCCAGTTGGCTTTGATGCAGTGCCGCGATGCCACTCCCGTTTCTGCGTTGAGACCGGATGGCGTATCAACGGCCAGGACTGGCTTGTAGGTGTCGTTGATTTGTGCAATGCGCTCTGAAACTTCTCCGCGTGGCTCCTGATGTGCACCAATTCCCAGCAGTGCATCAATGCAAAAGTCAACTTGATTTGGGGGCGTGTCACCGATGGTCACCCCTGCCTGCTGCAGCTCCAGCAAAGCTTGGGCTGCATCAGATGGGATTTGCGCGCTGGTTGCGCACCTTGTTACGCTGACGCGTTTGCCCAGGCGCAGTAGCTGGAGGGCGGCTGCCATGCCATCCCCCCCGTTGTTTCCGGGGCCACAGGCAACCCAGATGTGCCGGGCGTGTGGGGCGAGTGCCAGCGTCAGTTTCGCGATGGCAAGGCCAGCTTTCGCCATGAGGTCGCCGGGCGCTGGCATTGCAGCCGCAGTGTGCTCAATGCGCCGCGTCGATGCTAAGTCGTGCAGCGGCTGACGTTGCGGGTAGGGCAGAGCCGGTCTAGAACTCAAAAACATCACCTTCGCGTGCGAGCCTGACGTCCAAGCCCTCCAACCCTCCCAGCTCATCCCGGGATGCAAGCACCTCCTTGAAAACTGCTTCGAGCGCATCGTCGCTACGTGTGGGCTCGTGGTGCGTGCAGAACAGGGTGCGAACTCCTGCCGCTTTGGCATAGTTGATGCTGCTGTCGTAGGTGCCGTGGCCCCAGCCCTTTTTCGAGGGGTACTCCGCTGCCGTGTACGAGCAGTCCGCTATCAATACGTCTGTGCCCTGGATGGCCTCCATGATGGCGTGATGTTTTTCGTCCACGAAACCTTGGTATTCCGTGTACTCCTCATCCTCCGGTGAGAAGATGTTGTAAGGCGGTTCGTGGTCGCCCGTGAAAAAGACTGATTTACCTTCGCATTCGATCCGATAGCCCAGGTTGATGACCGGGTGATTCAGCATGTAAGGCGTGATGGTTGTAGAGCCGATTTGCAGACTTTGCTGTGGCATGACCGTCACGTATTCAATACGCGCCTTGAGCTCTGCCTCCCGAACTGGGAAATAACTGTATTGAAGCTGTACCGTCATCATCTCTTCAACTCCCTTGCCCGACACGGGGTCAAATGGGCCATGCAGTCGCAATGTGTTGCCGGGAATGAAGTTGGGGATGAAAAAAGGCAGCCCCTGTATGTGATCCCAATGCGAATGGGTAATCAAGACATTCGCGGTGACCGGCATTTGCGCCAGCAGGGTCTGTGACAGCGGGAAAATGCCCGTGCCTGCATCCAGGATGATGAGCTGCTTGTCGTCGGTCCTGATTTCAATGCAGGTGGTGTTACCGCCGTAACGTACCGTGTGAGGGCCTGGTGAAGCAATGGAGCCTCGTACGCCCCAAAACCTGATTTGCATGATCTACCCTTTGCACTTTAGAGCTTGGAGAAAACACGCGCTTCTTCAAATAAGCTGTCAAGATCGCCCAGCTGCGTGATGATGTCATCGAGTGAGCCGCCCAAGCGGCGTTCGACCTCCGGCGGGAACTCGTCAATGCAGTAATTGCCCGCGAACCCAAACTGCAGTTTTTTTGCAATTTGATTCGCGGCAAAAACGCAGGCAATCATGTCGGTGTCTTTGGGCTCAGGACCATATTGGCGACCAATGGTGGCAATCATGGCAGGGGCAAACCGCCATTTTTCGACCAGCATGGCACCAACAACGGCATGGTCCACTCCCATGACCTGTTGCAGAGCGAGGTGCAATGACGAATGATCTTCCTGGCTGATGTCAAGTGCCTTACGAAATTCGGCAGGCATGAATTGGGCAAAGACCATCTTGCCGAAATCATGCAGTAAGCCCGCGATGAAGCAGTCCATTGGGTCTGCATCGTCCATGCGTAGCGCCAATTTTTTTGCGATGCTGGCAGTTGCCAGAGAGTGCAGAAGGTACTGGTCACCATCGAAGTGGGCTGCGTTGTTTTTGGGCAGCATGCCTATGGCGGCGATGCTGAGCGCCAGATTTTTGATGGTGTTGAAGCCCAAATACACCACGGCGTTACCGATGGACGTGATTTGTTTGGGCAGGCTGTAATAGGCTGAATTGACTACCTTGAGGATCTTGACCGTGACCACGGGGTCTTTATCGATGACCTGCACCAGATCCTTGGGTGTGCAGTTGGCATCTCGCGTGAGCTCCAGAATTTTCTCGACGCTTTTGGGGAACGCGGGCATGCTGTCAACGGCAGCGGCCAGTTTTTTTGAAAGTTCAGGGCTCATGGATGGCTTTGATCAGACCATAGGTGTTCTGATTGTGGCAGACGGTTCATCGGACATGGCGGCTGAATCGTCGGTGCCAGTCGCTCATTCATGCGCGTCCAAAACTGCCTCAACTCGCATAGCCACGTTTAATACCGTGTCATCTCGCATGGCCGTTGACCACAGCATGAGCCCCACGGGCAATTCATCCTGATGGTGGCAAGGCAAAGAAATGGCGCAGCCATCCAAGTTATTCACGACGCTGGGGTTGCGTAACAACAATGCATTGAAACGAAAAAAAGTATCGTCTCTTTGCTCGCCTGGGGCCAATCCAGCCAAGGGTGGGGCAACGATGGGTACTGTGGGCGACACCACTGCGTCAAAACCTGCGATACCCCGTTGCATTCGCCCCATCCAATCTTGCCGGGCTTCTTGTAGATGCAAGTAATCACAAGCGCTCATGGTCGAGCCACGCAAGATGCGAGCTTTTACTCGGGGGTCGTACTGTTCACCCCGTTCGCGAAGCAGTCCTTGGTGCCAGGCAAAGCTTTCGGCTGCGGGTAAGCCGCCATTTGCGTTCAGGCCTGCAAGCTCCTCGAGTGCCGGCAAAGTGATCTCGGTGATTTCTGCCCCCGCCGAACGTAACTGGTTCAGGGTTCGCTCAAAAGCGTGGGTCACTATGGGGTCCAAACCTTCTTGCATAAAGTTTTGAACCACAGCCAATCGGTAGTGGGTAAGAGGTGCCGGGCTTTTCACCACCGTGCGTGCAGCCAGAATTTCGTGTGCCAAGACTGCGTCCCGCACGGATCGAGTGATTGCGCAGACGGTGTCCAGTGTTTTCGAAAGCGGCAAGGCGCCTTGCGTGGGGACCAGGTGCGCCGTACTTTTGAATCCCACCAAGCCCTGCAGGGCAGCAGGTATGCGGATCGAACCTCCTGTGTCAGACCCCAGGCCAAGGTGCGCGGCTCCGGTTGCAACCGATACGGCAGCGCCGGACGACGACCCGCCAGGGATACGTGAAATGTGGGCGTCTGCGGGATTGATTGGGGTGCCGTAATGCGGGTTGATGCCCACGCCTGAAAACGCGAACTCAGTCATATTGGTGCGACCCACGATGACGCCTCCCGCACGTCTGAGTCTGGCAACGGCCGGTGCATCTGCCCTGGCGATAGCTTGGTCCGCTAAGGCAAGGGAGCCGGCCGAGGTAATCTGCCCATAAACATCAAATAAATCTTTGACGGATACCGCCAGCCCTGCAAGCGGCAATCGATGTGCCTCGCTCGTCCGGGATTCGGCCTGAGCATGAGCAAAGGTTGGTTGGATGAAGACGTGTTCACAGGCCGAGGATCGACCCAATTCGCAAGATCGATCCATTTCTGTTTCAGGGCTGGTTGTACCTGCGCGTATGTCCGTTCGTAGTAGATGCAGGTCGGGCGGCAGGCGATATCTCATGGTCTGTTACGTGGGGTCTGTTTACTGCCTATCATTTTGGCGCCACTTCCACTTTCTGTTTAGTAGTGACCGAGCCTTGGCACCAGGAGAGGCCTAAATCGCAGGAAGGTTGCCGTGTTATAGTCTCACGGCTTTACTGTTAGTGCCGAGTCTGGCTGCAGTAAGCAAATCGCGAATCAGCTCCATCAAGGTGTTGGGTTTGCCGCTCACCGGGTTTCTGACTCGGGCTGTTGCCGGTGACCTGACGGCGGGCTGAATTTAAGAAACAACCTTTGGAGTAACACCATGTCAGTCACTATGCGTGAAATGCTGGAAGCCGGCGTCCACTTTGGCCACCAAACCCGCTTCTGGAACCCCAAGATGGCTCCGTTCATCTTCGGTCACCGCAACAAGATCCATATCATCAACCTGGAAAAATCGCTGCCGATGTTCCAGGAGGCTTCCAAGTTCGTGAAGCAACTCACTGCGCGTCGTGGCACCATTTTGATGGTGGGAACGAAGCGTCAGGCGCGTGAAATCCTTGCGACAGAGGCGCAGCGCGCAGGTGTTCCCTTTGTTGATCAGCGCTGGCTGGGCGGCATGCTGACCAACTTCAAGACGGTCAAGACCTCTATCAAGCGCCTGAAGGACATGAAGGTTCAGCAGGAAGCGGGTCTCGATAGCATGAGCAAGAAGGAGCAACTGATGTTCGCTCGTGAACTCGAAAAGCTCGAAAAAGATATTGGTGGCATCCAAGACATGGCTGCATTGCCTGATGCGATTTTTGTGATCGACGTTGGCTATCACAAGATTGCCGTGGCAGAAGCCCGCAAGCTTGGTATTCCTTTGATTGGAGTGGTTGACTCCAATCACTCCCCCGAAGGCATTGACTATGTGATTCCCGGTAACGACGACTCGTCCAAGGCTGTGGCTTTGTACGCTCGTGGCATCGCTGATGCGATCATCGAAGGCCGTGCCAATGCGGTGGATGATGTGGTGAAGGCTGTTGCGGCTGAGTCCGATGACGAATATGTGGAAGTGGACGAGGCAGCAGCCTGAGTTTTCCTTCACCCCAAGAAAGGGGCTGCTGTGCCCCTTTTTTTTTAAATTTTCTTGAAACTGAGTACGGAGAAACAAGATGGCTGCAATTACCGCAAGCATGGTGGCTGAACTGCGTGGCAAGACTGACGCGCCCATGATGGAGTGCAAGCGTGCTTTGACCGAAGCCGAGGGCGACATGGTCAAGGCTGAAGAATTGCTGCGTGTGAAATTGGGTAGCAAGGCAGGCAAGGCTGCTGGTCGTATCACTGCCGAGGGTGTGGTAACTAGCTACATCGATGGCGATGTGGGTGCGTTGCTTGAGACGAACTGCGAAACCGACTTTGTGACCAAGAACGACAGCTTCCTGGCTTTGGCCAACGCTGCTGTTAAGCTGATTGCAAAATCCAATCCTGCTGACATTGATGCCCTGGGTGCGCTGCCGTACAGCCAGGATGGATTCGGTCCGACGGTAGAGGACGTTCGCAAGGGTCTGATTGGCAAGATCGGCGAGAACATGAGCTTTCGTCGCTTCAAGCGTTTTGCATCGGGTGCCAAGCTGGCCTCGTACCTGCACGGAACCCGCATCGGTGTGGTGGTGGAATTTGATGGCCCCGACTCTGCTGCAGCCAAGGATGTTGCTATGCACATCGCTGCCATGAAGCCTGTAGCGCTGTCGAGTGCTGATGTGCCTGCCGAGCTCGTGGCTCGCGAGCGTTCGGTTGCCGAAGCCAAGGCGGCTGAAGACAAGGCCAAGGCTTTGGCCGAAGGCAAGCCCGTGCAGTCTGATGAAATCGTGGCAAAGCGTGTCGAAGGCGGCGTTCAAAAGTACCTGAAGGAAGTCTCGTTGTTCAATCAGGCGTTCGTGAAGAATGACAAGCAAACGGTTGAGCAGATGCTGAAAGCTGCTGGTACTACTGTTAAGGGCTTCACGTTATACGTGGTCGGCGAAGGCATCGAGAAAAAAGTGGACGACTTCGCCGCTGAAGTCGCCGCTCAGGTCGCAGCAGCCAAACAAGCCGGCTAAAGTGCAGGACCGGCCGGGACTCCGGCCTTATCTGTTCAAACTTATCCATCCCAGCCAGGAGCTCGAATGTCAGAACCCAAGCCAGCTTACACGCGGATTTTGTTAAAACTTTCCGGCGAGGCGCTGATGGGCGATGACTCGTTTGGTATCAATCGCGACACCATTGTGCGTATGGTGGATGAGGTGGTTGAAATCAAGCGTTTGGGTGTAGAGGTGGCAGTGGTCATCGGGGGAGGAAACATCTTCCGTGGTGTCGCTGGAGGCTCGGTGGGGATGGATCGAGCCACCGCCGACTACATGGGGATGCTCGCCACGGTGATGAATGCACTCGCTCTGGGCGACACCATGAACAAGGCTGGTTTGACTGCCCGCGTGATGTCCGCCATCGCCATTGATCAAGTGGTTGAACCCTATGTTCGCCCCAAAGCCTTGCAGTATCTTGAAGAGGGCAAGGTTGTCATCTTTGCCGCTGGCACGGGTAACCCCTTCTTCACGACCGACACAGCTGCCGCTTTGCGTGGTGCGGAAATTGGGGCTCAGATTGTGCTGAAGGCCACCAAAGTGGATGGTGTGTACAGCGCAGACCCTAAAAAAGATCCTGGCGCTGTTCGTTACAGCAAAATTTCTTTTAATGACGCGATGCAACAGAACCTGGGCATCATGGATGCCGCTGCGTTCGCCCTGTGTCGTGACCAGAAGTTGCCCATCAAGGTGTTCTCTATCTTCAAACATGGCGCACTCAAACGTGTTGTGATGGGAGAAGACGAAGGTACTCTGGTTTACGCCTGATATTCTCGTTCGCTAGCCACATTTCCGGCCCCAAGACGGCCGACTCGAGGAGGTCACACCATGACAGTTGAAGATGTACGCAAGACCATGCAAGGCAAAATGGTTCAGTCGATCGCGGCCTTCAAAAACAACCTGACGCGTGTGCGCACCGGGCGTGCCAACCCGGCTTTGCTTGACACCGTTCAAGTCGACTACTACGGCTCTCCAGTTCCCATCAGTCAGGTTGCCAACGTCGCCTTGCTGGACTCCCGTACGATCAGCATTCAGCCCTGGGAAAAGGGCATGGGGGCCAAGATCGAAAAAGCCATCCGTGAAAGCGATCTGGGTTTGAATCCCTCCAGCATGGGTGATTTGATTCGTGTGCCCATGCCGCCCATGTCCGAGGAACGGCGCCGTGAACTGACCAAAGTAGTTCGGGGCGAGGGCGAGAACGCCAAAATTGCGGTTCGTAACCTCCGTCGCGATGCTAACGAAGCTGTGAAAAAAATGGTCAAGGACAAAGCCGCGTCCGAAGATGATCAAAAGCGGTCTGAATCCGACATCCAAAAAATTACGGACAAGCACATTGCCGAGATCGATCAGCTGGTGGCTGCTAAAGAGCAAGACATCATGGCGGTTTGATCGTTGCGGCTGACGGTGAAAACCCGCCCCCTCGTCGTATGACTGAGAGTCCCAAACACATTGCCATTGTCATGGATGGCAATGGACGTTGGGCTGCCAAGCGTTTTTTGCCTCGTATTGCAGGTCACAAACGGGGTGTTGATGCACTCCGCTGTGTAGTGAAGGCCTGTGCTGACAGGTCGATCGACGTACTCACTGTTTTTGCTTTTTCCTCCGAAAACTGGGGGAGACCGGTCGAAGAAGTGTCTGGCCTGATCGATCTGCTTGCTCACGCCATAGCGAGGGAAGTGCCGCAACTCAAGGCCGACGGCGTCCGTATCCACTTCATAGGCGATCGACTCGCTTTATCGCCCAAGGTACAAGCTGGTTTGGCTGATGCCGAGGTGAGCACCTCCAGCAACAGCCGGTTGATACTCAATATCTGCTTCAACTATGGTGGCCGTTGGGACATCGTGCAGGCAGCTAACCGATTGCTCGCCTTGGGGCAGACCATCACGGAAAGTAACCTGGCTTCCCAGATGGCGTTGGCACATGTTCGTGATCCGGATTTGGTGATCCGTACGGGTGGTGAGTATCGAATCAGCAACTTTTTGCTTTGGCAGTCGGCATATTCAGAGTTTGTATTCAGTGACCGCCTTTGGCCTGAATTTGATGAGCACGATCTTGATGCTGCGATTGCTGCCTACGCTCGGCGGGAGCGACGTTACGGCAAGACCTCTGCGCAGGTGGCTGGTGGCAAAGGCAACGACTGAGGTTCTATGTTGAAGCAACGTATTCTGACGGCCATTGCTTTGCTGATGGTCTTGCTGCCCGCGCTCTTTTACCCAAGTTCCGAGCCTTTTTGTGTGGTCGCCCTGGTACTCATGGCCGCCGCTGCGTGGGAGTGGGGTCGGATGAACGGCATGAGTGCTGTCCAGGCCTTATTGCCGTCTGCAGCATGCGTCTTTTTTTGCGTATTGATCTGGATCACATGGGGTTTAGAGCACTCAACGCCAACTCTATGGGTGTTGACGGGTGGGTTCTGGGTGTTGGCTGGTGCATGGTTGATTGCACGGGGTGTTCCGGTTTGGGCGTCTATCCCCAGGGGCCTTCGGGAGGTCTGTGGTGTGATGCTGCTGACATTGTCCTGGCTTGCAGTGGCCCAGGCCAGGACGGTGGGAGTCAACTTCTTGTTGTCAGCGATGGCCCTGGTGTGGGTGGCTGACATTGCTGCCTATTTCGCAGGCCGTGCCTGGGGTGGCAGATGGATACATCGTAAATTGGCGGCCAGTATCAGCCCAGGAAAAAGCTGGGAGGGAGCATTGGGCGGCGCGGTAGGCGTGGGGGTAATGGCCGTGACCTGGTCCTTCATGGATGCGCGCCTGGATGCGAAGATCCCCAGCCTTTACACGGTTTTGTTGCACAAGGGCATGTGGATGCTGGTGTTAGGTGTGGTCTTTATGGTTGCCATGAGCGTGATCGGCGACCTGCTGGAGTCATTGGTCAAGCGAAGTGCGGGGGTCAAAGACAGCAGCAAGCTTCTGCCCGGGCATGGGGGTGTGCTCGATCGTGTCGATGCACTGTTGCCGACCTTGCCCTTGGCCATGATGCTATACACACTGATCATCTAAGGCATCAGCATGAAGAACAACCGTCGTCAGCGCCTTTGTATATTGGGCTCCACTGGGTCTATCGGAACCAGCACGCTGGACGTGGTAGCTCGTCATCCCGACCGCTTTGACGTGTTTGCCCTGACTGCAGCAAGTCAGGTTGAGATGATGTTGACCCAGTGTGTGCAGCACAAACCGGCTTTTGCGGTCATGGCCCAGGAAGCCGCAGGGCTTG
>JBEEJZ010000253.1:0-16605 GCA_041168905.1 Pseudomonadota bacterium
ATCAGGGCGGCCAGGGTGCCGGCGTTGGCAGCGGTCAGCGTCAAACTCCAGAAGGCTTCGTTCCAGCTCAGTACCAGGCACAGCAAGCCGGTGGATGCCAAGCCACCCATGGACAAGGGCAGCAGCACCATGCGGGCTTCCTGCCACAACGTGGCTCCGTCCATGCGGGCCGCATCCAGGATTTCCTTGGGAATTTCCTTGAAACCCGAATACAGCATCCACACCATGATGGGCAGATTGGACAGGGTAAAGATGATGGTCAGGCCCAGGCGGGTGTCGAGCAAGGAAGACTGCTGCGCCAGCACATAGATGGGCATGAGGGCGCCGACGGCCGGCATCATCTTGGTCGACAGCATCCACATCAGCACATCCTTGGTGCGCTTGCCCGGGTAAAAGGCCATGGCGTAGGCCGCAGGGGCGGCGATGGCCAGGCCCAGCACCGTGGAGCTGACACTGGTGATGAGTGAGTTGAGGGCGTAGAGCATGTAGTCGCTGCGCTCTTGCACCACATGGAAGTTTTCCAGCGTGGGCTCAAACACCAGCAGGGGTGGCACTGCGATAGCCTGCAGCTCGGTCTTGAAGGCGGTCAGCAGCAGCCAGCCCAGCGGAAAGAACAGCAGAAGGGTGATGCTCCAGGCCGCCAGGGTGCGGATGACCAAGGTAGGGGTGAGGAAGGGGCGATGGTGTCTCATGGCAATCGTTTATTCCAGGTTCATTCCAGGTTCTTTCCCACCATGCGGATGAGGAAGACCGCCGCAATGTTGGCAATGACCACCGCAAACATGGCACCGGCCGAAGCCACTCCCGCATCAAAGTTGAGCAGCGCTTGCTTGAAGATCAGGAAGGTGACGTTGGTGCTGGCGTCGCCCGGGCCGCCGCCGGTGGTGGTGAAGATTTCGGCGAATACGCCCAGCAGGAAGATCATTTCAATCATCACGACCACGGCAATCGAGCGGCCCATGTGCGGCAGGTAGAGGTAGCGCAGTTGCTGCGGGTAGGTGGCGCCGTCCATGCGGGCGGCTTCGAGTTGCTCGCGGTCCATGCTTTGCAGGGCGGTAATGAAAATCAGCGCGGCAAAGGGCAGCCATTGCCAGGCCACCATGATGACCACCGAGGCCAGGGGCAGGTCTTCAAGCCAGTTGATGGGGGTGGCGCCAAAGAAGATCCAGACTTGGGCCAGCACGCCATACACCGGGTTCATCATCATGTGCTTCCACAGCAAGGCGTTGACCGTGGGCATGACAAAGAACGGGGAGATGAGCAGGACGCGCACCAGGCCGCGTCCGGGGAAAGGGGCGTCGATCAGCAAGCCGATGAACAGGCCCAGCACAACTGTGATGATGATCACTGAGCCCAGCAGGATCACGGTGTTGAGCACCGCTGGCCAGAACGAAGGGTCGGTAATGAAGTATTCGTAGTTCTCCAGTCCGATGAAGCCGATGGCTTCGGGCTGCATGAGGTTGTAGCGGATCGAGCTGAAGTACAGGGTCATCGCCAGAGGGACGATCATCCACAGAAACAGGCTCAGTACGGCAGGGGCCTGCAGCAGTCGCGGGAGGGTTCGTGGGGCCGCGTGGGACGCGTGGGACATGGCAGTCCTTATCAATACAAACAGGAACGTTTCAAAAAAAATGGGGCGACTGCACGGTCGCCCCATTGATCAAGGGCTTCATCCATTCTTCATGCCGGCCCCAGCCGGGGCCGGCCACAGGGCTTACTTGTAGTAGCCAGCTTTCTTCATTTCGCGGTCAGCAGCGGTTTGCGATGCCTTCAATGCTGCATCCACCGAAGTCTTGCCGGCCAGAGCTGCGCTCATCTGCTGGCCTACAGCGATACCAATGGCCTGGAACTCAGGGATGGCCGCGAACTGCACGCCCACATAGGGGCTCTTGGGCAAGGTGCTGTCGTTGGGGTTGGCACTGTCGATAGCGGCTTTTTCAGCAGCAGCAAACACGGCAGCCTTCTGGAACTCAGGGTTGGCGTAGGTGCTCTTGCGGGTGCCGGTCGGCACGCTGGCCCAGCCGTTGGTCTTGGCAACCAGGTTGATGTAGTCCTTGGAGGTGGCCCAGGTCACAAACTTGGTGGCAGCGTCCGCCTTCTGGGTGCCGGCGGGAATCGCCAGTGCCCAAGCCCACAGCCAGTTCGCGCCCTTTTGGGTCACGCTGTAGGGGCCTTGTGCAAAAGCCACCTTGTCAGCCACTTTGGACTGTTTGGGGTCGGTGATGAAGGAGGCTGCAATCGTGGCGTCAATCCACATGCCGCACTTGCCTTCGTTGTACAGGGCCAGAATTTCGTTGAAGCTGTTGGCAGACGAGCCGGGGGGGCCGTACTTGGTCAGCATGTCCACGTAGAAGGTGACCGTGTCTTTCCAGGGCTTGGAATCGAGCTGAGGCTTCCACTTCATGTCAAACCACTGAGCGCCAAAGCTGTTGGCCATGGTCGACAGGAAAGCCATGTTGTCGCCCCAGCCCGGCTTGCCACGCAGGCAGATGCCGTACACGCCGTTCTTGGGATCGTGCATTTTGGAGGCGGCGTCACGCACCTGGTCCCAGGTGGGGCGGTTTTCGAACTTGACACCAGCCTTGTCAGCCAGGTCCTTGCGGTACATCAGCATGGAGCTTTCGCCGTAGAACGGCACGGCAAACATCTTGCCGTCCACGCTCAGGCCATTGCGCATGGCGGGCAGCAGGTCGTCGGCATCGTAAGCAGCGTCGGTCTTCAGCTCTTTGAGCCAGCCCTTCTTGCCCCAGATCGGGGTTTCGTACATGCCGATGGTCATCACGTCGAACTGACCGCCCTTGGTGGCGATGTCAGTGGTGACGCGCTGGCGTAGCACGCCTTCTTCCAGCGTCACCCACTTGAGTTTGATGTCCGGGTTGGCGGTTTCGAAGTTCTTGCTGAGCTTCTGCATTTCAATCATGTGGCCGTTGTTCACGGTGGCAATCACAAGCTCGGTGGCAGCGTGCGACATGCCAGCCATCACGCCAAAGGCCAGTGCCAGGGATGCTTTCAATTTCATGGGTGTCTCCTAGTTGAATGAGGACTTGATCAGCCGATATCGGGATTGAATCGACAGGCATGAATCGTAGGACTCGGGTCTGCCCTTGGTTGATACAAAACCGCATTTGAAGCGTACGATTTTGCAAAAACAGACTAGGGTTTTCCCATATGCGTGCAATTTTGTATGTGTTTTGTACTGGTTTACCCTCATGCTGAATCAAAGTTCCGGTCTGTTTGAGCGGTGCGCGGTGGCGGGGCTTCCGTTAAAGTGACCGTTTTAAGGAGACAGGGCATGCACATCGATTTCAGCGGCCAGGTGGCTATCGTGACGGGGGCCGGCGGTGGCCTGGGGCGGCAGCACGCGCTGGCGCTGGCGGCGCGTGGCGCCAAGGTGCTGGTCAATGACCTGGGCGGCATGCTCAACGGCCTGGGTGGTTCGCCCCAGGCGGCGCAAGCGGTGGTGGACGAGATTCGTGCTGCGGGTGGCGAGGCGTTGGCCAACGGCGCCTCGGTGACTGACTACAGCGCTGTGCAAGCCATGGTGCAGCAGGCACTGGATGCCTGGGGCCGGGTGGACGTGCTGATCAACAACGCCGGTATCCTGCGCGACAAGACCTTTGCCAAGATGGACCTGGCCGACTTCGAACAGGTGCTGCAGGTGCACCTGATGGGCGCTGTGCATTGCTGCAAGGCTGTGTGGCCGCACATGACGGCGCAAAAATACGGCCGCATCGTCATGACCACGTCCTCTACGGGCCTTTATGGCAACTTTGGCCAAAGCAACTACGGTGCGGCCAAGATGGCGCTGGTGGGCCTGATGCAAACCCTGGCACTGGAAGGCGCCAAGAGCGACATCCGCGTCAACAGCCTGGCGCCCACAGCAGCCACCCGCATGACGGAAGACTTGCTGCCCGATGCCGTCTTGCAGGCACTCAAGCCCGAGGCGGTGGTGCCGGCCTTGCTGGTGCTTGCCTCTCGCGAGGCACCCAGCCGGGCCATTCTGTGCGCCGGGGCGGGCAACTTCGAAGCCGCTCACATCACCCTCACGCAGGGTGCCTGGGTGGGCAGTGGGCCCGATGCCCCGGAGCGCCTGGCCCAGCAGCTGGCCCAGGTGATGGACCGGCGCGACGACATGGTGCCGCCCAACGGTTCCGCGCAGGGCGGGCACGAGGTTAACCGTGCGCAGGCAAACGTCACGCGCCAGTGTTAACCTCGCGCCCCGATTGAATGTTCCCGGCCCAGGCTGGGCCCGAAGTTATGAGTCAACTGCAAGCGCGCCTGAGCGCCCTCACGCCCCAGCGCCTGCTGGGCATGCGACGTGGGCTTGAAAAAGAAAGTCTGCGCGCATCGCCCCAAGGGCAACTGGCCCTCACGCCACACCCACGTGCGCTGGGCTCAGCCCTCACGCACCCGCATATCACCACCGATTTCAGCGAGTCGCAGATCGAGCTGGTCACCGGCGTGCACCCTGACGCCAATGCAGCCCTGCAAGAGCTGACCACCCTGCACCAGTACACCTACCGCACCTTGCGCGAGCGCGGTGATGAGATGCTGTGGGTCTCCAGCATGCCCAGCTGCCTGCCGGGGGACGACGCCATTCCCATCGGGCAGTACGGCAGCTCCAACGTGGGCCAGGCCAAAAGCGTTTACCGCACCGGCCTGGGTTACCGCTACGGTCGGCGCATGCAAACCATTTCTGGCATTCACTACAACTGGTCTTTGCCCGAGGTGTCGAGCGAGGCCTACTTTGGCCTGATCCGTAACTTTCGGCGGCACGCGTTCTTGCTGCTGTACCTGTTTGGTGCCTCGCCCGCGCTGTGCCCCAGCTTTGTGGCCGGGCGTGCGCACGAGTTGCAGCGCCTGAGCGATCAGACCTTGTACATGCCCTATGGCACCTCGCTGCGCATGGGGCGGCTGGGCTACCAAAGTGATGCTCAGGCCTCGCTGGCGGTCAGCTACAACCACCTCGACGGTTATGCCGCCTCGCTGCACGACGCCCTGACCCGGCCCTACCCGGCCTATGAGGCGGTGGGTGTGCGCGATGCCGATGGCAGCTACAAACAGCTGTCCACCACCCTGCTGCAAATCGAGAATGAGTTTTACGGCACTATCCGCCCCAAACGCGTCATCTTCCAGGGCGAGCGCCCGCTGCATGCCCTGCGCGAGCGGGGTGTGGAATACGTCGAAGTGCGCCTGATGGATCTCGATCCCTTCGAGCCCGTCGGCATTTCGGCCCAGACCCTGCGTTTTCTGGATGTGTTTCTGCTGCATTGCCTGCTGGCCGACAGCCCACCCGACACCCCCCAAGAAATCGCCCAACTCGCACGCAACCAGCAAGCCGTAGCCGGATTTGGCCGGCAGCCCGGTCTGACTTTGGAGCGTGACGGCCAGGTAGTGCCCCTCACGCAATGGGCCACTGACTTGCTGCAGGCCTGTGTTCCTATCGCTCAGGCGCTGGACGCAGCGCACGGCGGCAGCTCGCATCTTCAGGCAGTTCAGGCCGCTCAGGCCGCAGTGGCCGACCCTGATCTCTTGCCCTCGGCACGTGTGCTTCAGGCCATGAACCGAAAGCACCAGCAATCTTTTGTGGCTTTTGTTCGCTCCCAGTCGGCCCAGGCCCAAACCCAGCTGCTGGCCATGCCCTGGAGCGAGTCCGAGCAATCGCGCCAAGCCGCCATGGCCCAGCAATCCTGGCGCGATCAGCAAGCTATCGAGGCCGCCGACACCATGCCCTTCGACATCTACCGCCAGGAGTACCTCTCGCCCAAGCGGCTGGGCTGAGTTCTGATTTTTAATTGGGGTCAGATCCCAATTAAATCGTTCGTTGCATGTAACGTTGATTCGAATTTAAAATGTTGCATGTAACAAAAGGACTCTCCAATGAAGCATGTTAATTTGCGTGTGCAGAAGCACCGCGATGCCCTGCGTGTGGCGGGGCTTCGGCCAGTGCAAATTTGGGTTCCCGATACTCGGCGGCCAGACTTTGCCGCGGAATGCCGGCGCCAGTCTCAACTGCTTGCTCAGGTGGATAGCGCCGATGCTGATCTGGATCACTTGCTAGACGCTGCGGCTGCCGATGCCGACGGTTGGACTGATTGATGCGGGGCGATTTTGTGACGATCGCTATGCAGGGGGATTTTGGAAAACCCATGCCAGCACTGGTTGTTCAGGCCAATGTGTTCGACGAGCACTCTAGCCTCACCGTTTTGCCAGTCACAAGCACCCTCCTTGGCGCACCGCTGCTGCGAATTACCGTGGAGCCGAGTGACGAAAACGGCTTACAAAAAACCTCTCAGATCATGGTCGACAAGATCCTGACCGTCAAACGGGACAAGGTCGGCCCAGCCATCGGTCGCATCAATGCCACTTTAATGGTCGAGGTGGAGCGATGCATGGCCGTCTTCCTGGGCATTGTCAAATAGTCCCGCACACCCACGAACCGCCTGTTGAGAATTAATTGGGATCTGACCCCAATTAAAAAATCAACCCTGTTGCGCCTTGGCGGCTTGCATGGCCTGGTTCCAGGTGCGCACGGGAACGTGGTTGCGCAGGCGTTCCAGCAGGGCTTTGATGAGTTCGCTGTGCACCTCGTGGCCTATGAAGGGCAGCACCTCCGCGGTGATGTCGGCGCCCAGGTCGCGCAGCCGGTGGGCGGCCACCACGGTGTGGCCGTAGGGCACCAGGGCGTCTTCTTTGCCATGAAAAAAGTGCAGGGTGGTGGCGCTGGGGGCGGTTTCTGGCAGGGTGGCGTAGCGCCCGGCGATCGACATTACCCGCCCGGCCAAAGGCTCACTGCGCTTGCTGGCCTCCAGGGCCATGGTGGCCCCTTGCGAGAAACCCACCAGCGCGGTGGCCTCATGGCCCAGACCGGTGGCCTGCTGCCAGTGCGCCACCCGGGCTTCGAACAGCGGCATCGCTGCTGCAACCCGTTGCACCCGCAGCTCGTCGGTGATGTCGGCGGTTGAAAACCACTCAAATCTTCTTGGCTCGGCAGAAGGGTGGGGCGCTGCTACAGAAATGATGGCTGCCTGGGTGAAGGCCGTGCCCAGGCGTTTGCCCAGGCTGCGCATGCCGATCGGGTTGCCGCCCATGCCGTGAAACAACAAAATCAGCTGCGCCGCGTTGGCAGGGCGTTGCAAAACAAGATCTTCAGCGGGCAAAGGTGACATCGGTGCGCAGGGGTTTCGTTGGGATAATCGCTCAGCTCTGATTATCCCAACGAAGAAAGACCCGGCATACATGGCCATCCAATGGTTTCCAGGGCACATGCACCTCACGCGGCAGGCCATCGAAGAACGCATCAAAGGCACCGATGTGGTCATCGAAATGCTCGACGCCCGCCTGCCCGGCTCCAGTGCCAACCCCATGCTCGCCGAGCTCACCGCCGGCAAACCCGCGCTCAAGGTGCTCAACAAGCAAGACCTGGCCGACCCTGACCGCACGGCACTCTGGCTGGCCCACTACAACGCTCTGCCAGACACCCGCGCCATTGGCCTGGACGCCAGCATCACCACCCCGGCCAAGGCCTTGATCGACGCCTGCCATGCGCTGGCACCCAACCGCGGCAGCATGGTCAAGCCCATGCGCGTGCTGATTTGCGGCATTCCCAACGTGGGCAAGTCCACTCTCATCAACACCCTGACCGGCCGGCGCGCCACCAAAACCGGCGACGAGGCTGGCATCACCAAGCTGGAGCAGCGCATCGTGCTGGCCGACGGCTTTTACTTGTTCGACACGCCCGGCGTGCTGTGGCCGCGCATCATCGTGGCCCAAAGCGGCTACAACCTGGCCGCCAGTGGCGCCATTGGCCGCAATGCCTATAACGAAGAAGAAGTCGCGCTGGAGCTACTGGACTACCTGCGCCAAAACTACGCCGGCTTCCTCAAAACCCGTTTCAAGATCGACGACGCTGCCAGCCAGACCGACGAAGAACTGCTCGATGCCATAGGCCGCCAGCGCGGCGCCCTCATGGGCAAGGCCCGGGTCAACACCCAAAAAGCCGCCGAGATCGTGATTTACGAGTTTCGTGCCGGCACCCTGGGCCGCATCACCCTCGAGACCCCCGAGCAATTTGCGCTGTGGCTGGAGGCCGGTCGTCAAAAAGACGCCCAGCGCCAAGTCAAAAAAGACGCCATCGAGCTCGACCGCAAAATCCGTTTCAAGCAAATCCCCAGGCCGCCCAGGCCAGAATCCTGATGATTGGTTTTAATTGGGGTCAGATCCCAATTAATTTCTAATCAGCCACTGCTATCGTCAAGTCTGGTAGCCTATCAATCAATCATGCGCCTCACCCCCGACCAAATCGATACCATCCGCATTGCCGTGGCCCAGGTGGCGGGGGCCGACGCTCGGGTCTGGTTGTTTGGTTCGCGTCTGGACGACACCCGCAGGGGAGGGGACGTTGACTTACTTTTAGACATGCCCGCACCTGTGGTCGAACCTGCCTTGCTGGCCGCTCAGCTCTCTGCTCGTGTTTCGCGAGCCATGGATGGGCGCGACGTCGATGTGGTTGTGCGCGCCCCTAACTTGCTGCAATTGCCCATACACAAAATTGCCTTGGAGCAAGGCATACAGCTATGACTCAAGTCGATTCATCGCTGTCCGCACATCGAAGACCTCGTCATTCTCACCAGCGCCCTTCGCAGCGCCCATGCTTTCGTTCCAACACTCGTCGCAGCTGCTCGCCGCTGTGTTGGGCAAGCCGAACAAATCCTGGCTAAAAAATAATTGGGATCTGACCCCAATTAATGTGAGGCTGCGCTGGAAAGTCTGGCCTTGAAGTAGCACGCGGCACTTGATGGTTAGCAAACACCGGATGAGTCGGGCCTAAAATCTGCGGATTAACGGGCCAACCTAATTGCCGTGTGGAGATTTGGTTTGCTTGTTTCATGACGCTGTTGCTGGGGGCAAAACAGTGTCGGTCAATTGCCCCTCGAACTTATCTCCAACCAGTTTGCCCGCATGTCAATCCATCATCCTCATGACCGCCGTTTGACACGATTCGCATTTGCCTTGTGCGCATTGGTGATGTCCTTTGGAGTGCTTGCGCAAACATCCGCTGTGGGGAGTGCAGTTTCAATGCCCGGGTCCACGCAGGGTGTTATCGGTGATGCTGCGGGTGGTGGGGCGGGCGTCAGCGGCGCAAATGCAAGCGCTGCGATGGCCAAAGCCACTAGCATGATGGATGTCGCCAAAGCACTTGAGGCGGCCAAACCTGCTGCCGATGCCGCCCCCAGCGCCCGGCCTTTGCCCGCCCGGTCGGCAACCGCCAATCAATTTCAGCGCTTTGTACAGGAGTCCACCGGCCGCGCCCTGCCCATCTATGGCAGCAATTTGTTTGACACGGCGCAGGCTTACGCGCCAGACACCGCACTGCCCGTGCCCGCCCAATACCTGCTGGGCCCCGGCGACGAGGTGCGGGTGCAGGTGTGGGGCGCTACCGATTACGCTGGCAGCCACACGCTAGACCGCAATGGCCAAATTACCTTGCCCAAGGTGGGCGTTTTTTCTTTGGCGGGCGTGCCAGTGCGCGATCTTGAATCTGTTTTGCGCGGCCAAATCGCCAAGGTGTTTACCAATTTCAACGTCAGCGCCAGCCTGGGCCGCTTGCGCAGCATACAAATTTATGTGGTGGGCCAGGCGCAGCAGCCGGGTACCTTTCAATTGTCTAGTCTGAGCACGCTGGTCAACGCCCTGTTTGCCAGTGGCGGGCCGTCTGCCAATGGCAGCATGCGCAATATTCAGCTAACCCGTGGCGGTAAAACCATCACCACCATCGACCTGTATGACTTCATATCCAAGGGAGACAAGGGCAAAGATATGCCCTTGCAGCCGGGGGACGTCATTGTTATCCCCCCGGTGGGCCCGCGCGTGGCCGTTACCGGTGCGCTGGACCAAGCCGCCATTTACGAGCTCAAACCCGCGGCTGTGTCCACCACGGTGGGCGACATTCTGGCCCTCAGCGGTGGTGTGCCTGCATTGGCTAGCGCGCAAAAAGCGTTGATCGAGCGCATCACGCCCGGCAGCAACCCGCCCCGGCAGGTGCAAGACCTCAGCCTGGACACCGCTGGCTTGCAGCAGCCCTTGCGTGATGGCGATGTGCTCACCCTTTTGGGCATTAGCCCCGCCTTTGCCAACGCCGTTACCCTGCAGGGCACGGTGGCCGCGCCACTGCGCTACCGCTGGTTTGAGGGCATGAAAATTCTCGACCTCATCCCTGAGCGCGATGCCCTCATCACCGCCGACTACTACAAGCGTAAAAACCTGCTGGTGCAAAGCACCGAATCTGGCCTGAAAGCAGGGCAGGGCGTGGATGCACGCATGCGCGCCATGGTCGACGAAATCAACTGGGACTATGCGGTTATCGAGCGCCTGGACCGCAACAAACTCAGCACCCAGCTGCTGCCGTTTAACCTGGGCAAGGCGGTGCTGCAGCGCGACCCCGCCAACAACCTGGCCCTGCTGCCCGGCGATGTGGTCACCGTCATGAGCCAGAACGACTTGCGCATGTCGCAAGACCGGCAAACCCGGCTGGTGCGCCTGGAAGGCGAAGTGGCTGCCCCCGGGGTGTATCAGGCCCTGCCCGGCGAAACCCTGCCCCAGCTCATCCGCCGCCTGGGCGGTCTTACCCCCCAGGCCTATGTGTTTGGCACCGAGCTTAGCCGTGAGTCCGTGCGCAAGCGCCAGCAAGAAAATCTCGACACCCTGATCCGCAGGCTGGAGGTCCAGTCTCAGTCCCAGGCGTCCAGCCTGACTGCGAATATGGGCGCAGACCGTGTGGCCCAGGCCCAAGCCCTGCAGCAACAGCAACAAGCCCAGCTCAAAAGCCAGGTTGAGCGGCTCAAGGCGCTTAAAAGCAATGGCCGCGTGGCCCTGGAGCTAGACCCCACCGCTGCCAACCTGGCCGCGCTGCCCGCCTTGCCGCTTGAAGACGGCGACCGCATTCTGGTGCCCGCCACCCCCGGCTTTGTGTCGGCCTTTGGTTCGGTCAATAACGAAAACGTGTTTATCCACAAGCCTGGCAAAACCGTGGCCGACATCATCAAGTCTGCAGGCTTGACTGAAGACGCCGAGCCCGACCAAGCCTTTGTGTTGCGTGCCGACGGCAGCATCGTCGCCCGGCGCGACCGCAGCGGCTTGTTTGGCGGCAATTTCGAGTCCTTGCAGGTCATGCCCGGCGACACCGTGGTGGTACCCGCCCAGCTAGACCGCGAAACCCGCTACAACTTTGTGACCCGTGTGGTGAAAGACTGGACGCAGATCCTGTCCAACTTTGGCCTGGGTGCCGCAGCCATCAAAACCTTGCGAAACTAAAAAAATCGCTCACCTCCCTACATCGCACTGACACATGGCTGACGCAAGCACACCATCCACCCCCACCGCCGACACGACGGTTGACGACGACGAAATCAGCCTGCTCGACCTGCTGCAAACCGTTGCAGAAAACATACGCCTGCTGGTGCTGGGCCCCCTGGCTGTAGGGCTTGCCGCACTGAGCATCAGCTTTGCCATAACCCCCACATTTACAGCCACCACCGTATTTATGCCGCCCCAGCAACAGCAAAGTGGGGCAGCAGCCATGTTGGCGGGCTTGGGGGCCTTGGGTGGCTTGGCCGGCGCAGCCACTGGCCTCAAAAACCCCAACGACCAGTTTGTGGCATTTCTCAAAAGCAATGCGGTCGAAGACGCACTCATCAACCGTTTCAAACTCATGGATCGATACGAGGCCGAATTCAAAGCCGATGCCCGCAAAACACTGGAGGGCAACAGCAAAATTGCCAGCGGCAAAGATGGCCTCATCACTGTTGATGTAGACGACGAAGACCCCGCCTTTGCAGCAGACCTGGCCAATGCCTACGTTGATGAACTGGGCAAATTGCTAGACAGGCTTGCAGTCACCGAGGCCCAGCAGCGCCGTGTTTTTTTTGAAAAGCAATTGCTGGGTGCCAAAGACGGCCTGACCAAAGCCGAACAAGCCTTGCAAGCCACCGGCGTGAACAGTTCGGCACTCAAAACCAAGCCCGAGGTAGCCGTGGCCGCTGTGGCGCAAATACAGGCCCAAATTGCAGCACAAGAAGTTAAATTGGCCAGCATGCGTGGCTACCTGACTGAATCTGCGCCAGACTTCAAGCAGGCCCAAACCGAACTCTTTGCCTTGCGCGCACAGCTTTCCAAGGCCGAGTCGGCAACTAGCCCAGCGGCACAAGGCAGCAGCGACTACGTGGCCCGCTACCGCGACTTCATGTACTACCAAACCCTGTTTGAGCTGTTTGCCAAGCAGTTTGAAATGGCCAAGCTGGACGAAGCCCGCGAGGGCGCTGTGATACAGGTGGTAGACGTGGCGCAGCCACCCGAGCGAAAAAGCAAGCCTAAAAAAGCGCTTATCGCTGTGTTGGCCAGTGTGACAGCCTTGTTTGTTTTGCTACTGTTTGTGTTTTTGCAACAAGCTGTTCGAAACGCTCGCAACAATGAAGACACAGCCCAAAAACTTAAAAATATCAGGCAAGCGCTACTGTTTAAATAAGCTTCACATATTCGGCTATTGCTATCTCAGGTCTGTTGGAAATCACGCTTTTTGTATCTACTAATGGGACACGCTCACAGTGAATCTCGAAACTAAAACCATCGCGGTTATTGGCATGGGCTATGTGGGTTTGCCACTGGCGGTTGAATTTGGTAAGGTGCGGCCCGTCATTGGTTTTGACATCAACGCCGCCCGTGTTGCAGAACTTCAGTCTGGCCAAGACCGCACCCTTGAATGCGAACCACAGGAGCTTAAAGCTGCGGAACATTTGCGCTATAGCTGCCATCCACAAGATCTGACCCAGGCCCAGGTATTCATCGTCACGGTGCCCACACCGGTGGACCTAGCCAATCGGCCCGACATGACCCCGCTCGTCAAGGCCAGTGAAACTGTAGGTAAAGCACTTAAAGCTGGCGATATCGTGATTTACGAATCTACTGTGTACCCCGGTGCAACAGAAGAAGTTTGTGTGCCTGTGCTTGAAAAGTTCAGCGGCCTCAAGTTCAATCAAGACTTTTACTGTGGCTACAGCCCTGAGCGAATCAACCCCGGTGACAAGGAACACCGCCTGCCCACCATCAAAAAAGTCACTAGCGGCAGCACACCCGCTGTTGCGGAAATCGTAGACCAGCTCTACAAACAAATCATCACCGCCGGAACCCACAAGGCTAGCTCCATCAAGGTGGCCGAGGCTGCCAAAGTCATTGAAAACACCCAGCGTGACGTGAACATTGCGCTCATGAATGAGCTGAGCCTCATTTTTCACAAACTGGGCATCGACACGCTCGAAGTGCTGCAAGCCGCTGGCACCAAGTGGAACTTCTTGCCCTTCAGGCCTGGCCTGGTGGGGGGCCACTGCATAGGCGTAGACCCGTATTACCTTACGCACAAGGCGCAAGAAGTGGGCTACCACCCCGAAGTTATTTTGGCGGGCCGCCGCATCAACGACAGCATGGCCAACCATGTGGCCGATGAAACCGTCAAACTCATGCTGCGCAAAGGCTTGCCTGTGCTGGGCAGCAAAGTGCTGGTGTTGGGCCTCACGTTTAAAGAAAACTGCCCCGACGTGCGCAACACCAAAGTGGTAGACATCGTGAAGGCTCTGCAAGGCTACAACACGCACGTGGATGTGTATGACCCCTGGATCGACGTGGCCGAAGCCGAACACGAATACGGCCTGAAGTGTTTGACCACTGCACCCGAGCACGGCCATTACGCCGCAATTGTCTTGGCCGTTGGCCACCATCAGTTCACCACCTTGGGCGAGAGGGGCATCAAGGCCTATGGTCAACCAGGCGCTGTGGTTTACGACGTCAAAAGCATATTGCCCATGGGGGCTGCCGACGGAAGACTTTGATCTATGACCCGCTACGAACAAATACAAACCCAACTGCGCCAGCAACCCAAAACCTGGCTCGTCACCGGCGTTGCCGGTTTCATTGGCAGCAACTTGCTAGAAACCCTGCTCAAGCTAGACCAGCGCGTGGTGGGGCTGGACAACTTTGCCACCGGGCATCAACGCAACCTGGACGAAGTGCAAAGCCTGGTCATGCCTGCGCAGTGGGCCAATTTTCAGTTCATCCAAGGCGACATCTGCCAGCTGGCTGACTGCCAAAAAGCGTGCAATGGCGTCAACTACGTGCTGCACCAGGCCGCCCTAGGCAGCGTGCCCCGCAGCCTGGCCGACCCCATAGCCACCAACGAAACCAATGTCACCGGCTTTTTGAACATGCTAGTGGCTGCCCGTGATGCGAAGGTGCAAAGCTTTACCTACGCCGCCAGCAGCAGCACCTATGGCGACCACCCCACGCTGCCCAAGGTGGAAGAAAATATTGGCAACCCGCTCAGCCCCTATGCCGTGACTAAATATGTGAACGAGTTGTATGCCAGCGTGTTTGCCCGCAGCTACGGCTTTAAGACTATCGGGCTGCGTTACTTCAATGTGTTTGGCCCCCGCCAGGACCCCAATGGGGCCTATGCCGCCGTCATCCCTAAATGGACCGATGCCTTGCTCAAAGGCGAAACCGTTTACATCAATGGCGACGGTGAAACTAGCCGCGACTTCTGCTTTGTGGCTAACGCGGTGCAAGCCAATATCCTGGCCGCTTGCGGAGCTGATGACGCCAAAGACCAGGTCTACAACGTGGCCGTGGGCGATCGCACCACGCTAAACGATCTGTTTGCCGCACTGCGTGATGCGCTCAACTCCAGCGGGGTTCTGCCCACCTCACAACCCACTTGCCGGGACTTCCGCGCGGGCGATGTGCGCCACAGCCAAGCCGACATTGGTAAGGCTCAACGTCTGCTGGGCTATGCGCCCACGCACCGCATACAAGACGGCATTGGCGTGGCCGTGCCCTGGTACGTAGCCAATCGCTGAGCAGGGAGTAAATATGACCAAGCCCATCTTTGTCACACAACCCTACCTGCCCCCGCTGGAAGAGTTCACACCCTACCTGCAAAAAATTTGGGACAACAAAATCCTGACGAACGGCGGGCCGTTTCACCAGCAACTGGAAAAAGCCCTGTGCGAATATTTGGGTGTGGAGCATGTTGCGTTGTTTTCCAACGGCACACTGGCGCTCATCACAGCGCTGCAGGCGCTGCGGGTAACGGGCGAAGTCATTACCACGCCCTACAGCTTTGTGGCCACTGCGCACTCGCTGCACTGGCATGGCAACAAACCCGTCTTCGTGGACGTGGAGCCCGACACCCTGAACCTGGACCCCGCCAAGATCGAGGCCGCCATCACGCCCCAAACCACCGCCATCATGCCGGTGCACTGCTATGGCAACCCCTGCAACGTGGCCGCCATCCAGAAAATCGCCGACAACTACAACCTGCGAGTGATCTACGACGCCTGCCATGCGTTTGGAGTGGAAGACCAAGGTGGCAGTGTGCTGCGCCACGGCGACCTTTCGTGCATCAGTTTTCACGCCACCAAGGTGTTCAACACCTTCGAAGGCGGCGCCATCATCTGCCCAGACTCCAAGACCAAGCAGCGCATTGATCACCTCAAAAACTTCGGAATTGTGGATGAAACCACCGTGGTAGCACCCGGCATCAACGGCAAGATGAGCGAAATCAACGCCGCCTTTGGCATGCTGCAACTGCAGCATATGGGCACCGTCATGCAGCGCAGGGCAGAGGTCGACGCGGTCTACCGCGAAGGGCTCAAAGACGTCAAAGGCATCCACTGCCTGCCTCAAACCGCCAGCCGAACACGCAACCATTCGTACTTTCCGATTTTGGTAGGAGCAGATTACCCACTCAGCCGTGACGCGCTTTACCAAAAACTGAAAGACCAGGGCATCAATGGTCGTCGCTATTTTTACCCATTGATTTCGGAGTTTTCGATGTACCGCGGGCTGACGTCTTCTGCGCCCAGCAATCTCCCCGTAGCCACAGATGCGGCGCAACGGGTGTTGTGTTTGCCGATTTACCCAGCGCTGACCAACGAGGAGCAAGGGCGGGTGATTGAGGTGATCCGGGGCGAGGCCTGAGCCCTGCTCGGTCTAGAAAACGGACAAGAGGCACCAGCATGAGTACTCAGCCCATCGTCATCTTCGGTGCCGGAGGCTTCGGCCGCGAGGTGTTGCAACTCATCCACGACATCAACCGCGCTAACCCGGCAGCAACCGTATGGGAACCGCTGGGCTTTGTGGTCGATGCGGCCTATGTCGATGACCGCCTGGTCAACGGCCTGCCGATCGTCGGCAGCCCGGACTGGCTGGTCACCCACCCTGAGGTTCGCATCGTCCTGGCCGTGGGCGCACCGGCCGTGCGCCGCCGCACCGTGGCCAGCTGGACCTCGATCAGCCCAGACCGCTACGCTACCCTGGTCCATCCGCGTGCCTGGGTTGGCGACCACGTCGGGATCGGCCACGGCTCGGTGATCTGTGCCGGCGCCCTGATCACGACCAACATCACGATCGGCCAGCACGTGCACGTCAACATCGGCTGCACCATCGGCCATGACGCGGTGCTTGAAGACTTCGTCACCCTCAACCCCAGTGTGAACATCTCTGGCAACGTTCGGCTAGGCACCGGCGTTGACGTAGGTACCCGTGCTGCCCTGATCC
>JBEEJZ010000254.1:0-14966 GCA_041168905.1 Pseudomonadota bacterium
TCCAGAGGTTCCCCCGCGCATGCGGGGATAGGCCCCAGACGGATTCACCGTCGCAACGAATGAAGCAGGTTCCCCCGCGCATGCGGGGATAGGCCCTCGGAAACGTAAGCTCCGAATTTACCGCACCGGGTTCCCCCGCGCATGCGGGGATAGGCCCCTGATTCATTCTTTGAATCTGCCCCTTGTCCCGGTTCCCCCGCGCATGCGGGGATAGGCCCACCACCCAACGCGCATATGACCCCTACCTTGAGGTTCCCCCGCGCATGCGGGGATAGGCCCTTTTCACAATCGGTCTTTGTAGCTTCGGGTGCGGTTCCCCCGCGCATGCGGGGATAGGCCCCTCAAGTTTGTGTTTGAGGGCGTGGGCCGAGAGGTTCCCCCGCGCATGCGGGGATAGGCCCCGTAGTCGCAGAAGCAAAGCCACAAATTGCCGGGTTCCCCCGCGCATGCGGGGATAGGCCCACGTAGTCGGTTGATCCGCAAGTGGTGTTTGCGGTTCCCCCGCGCATGCGGGGATAGGCCCGGCACCGCGAGCCTGGAGTTCTGCAACCCAGGGGTTCCCCCGCGCATGCGGGGATAGGCCCTTGGATACACCCCTACTGGCAGTGGTCCAGATGGTTCCCCCGCGCATGCGGGGATAGGCCCACAAAAGCCTGTTTCGTCATCCACGCAAGTTCGGTTCCCCCGCGCATGCGGGGATAGGCCCTTCTCGAACCGGCTTTCAGCGTCCGACACGTTGGTTCCCCCGCGCATGCGGGGATAGGCCCGCAGGTAGTGGGTGGTGATGGCGTCGGACACGGGTTCCCCCGCGCATGCGGGGATAGGCCCACAGCCTACAGCACCGCCCTGACCGCCAAAACGGTTCCCCCGCGCATGCGGGGATAGGCCCTCGTCGGCATCCTGGCGGTGATGAAAGTCGGCGGTTCCCCCGCGCATGCGGGGATAGGCCCAAGAAGCGCAAGCCCCCTGAAGATCGGCGCCCGGTTCCCCCGCGCATGCGGGGATAGGCCCGATCTGCCCGATCTTATCCAGGCCGCCAGGCAGGTTCCCCCGCGCATGCGGGGATAGGCCCTGGATGCCACGCAGCTGCGCGTTGATGCGCTGGGTTCCCCCGCGCATGCGGGGATAGGCCCTGCACCCCACCCTGGACGAAGCCAAAGCCGAGGGTTCCCCCGCGCATGTGGGGATAGGCCCCGGACTCCCCAGCCCCGGCTTTTTCGCAGTTGGGTTCCCCCGCGCATGCGGGGATAGGCCCGCCACGGCTTCAGCTTCCAACGCTGCCAGCAGGGTTCCCCCGCGCATGCGGGGATAGGCCCCACGCCGCAGTTTTGGCCGTTGTGCGCTGTTTGGTTCCCCCGCGCATGCGGGGATAGGCCCCGGGTGGTCGGTTCTTCCGGCACATCAGACCAGGTTCCCCCGCGCATGCGGGGATAGGCCCTGGCTCGGGTGTAGTCTTCCTTGCTCTTCGTGGGTTCCCCCGCGCATGCGGGGATAGGCCCAAGGTGCAGCGCGTGCTGGCCGATGTGCGCGCGGTTCCCCCGCGCATGCGGGGATAGGCCGTTAGCGCTGCCGGTTTTGCCTGTGCCAGCATAGGTTCCCCCGCGCATGCGGGGATAGGCCCACGCTGCAGTTCGCGGGCGCACAACGCACGGCGGTTCCCCCGCGCATGCGGGGATAGGCCCTGAAGGATCAACATGGGCGCACTTTTTCAAAAGGTTCCCCCGCGCATGCGGGGATATCCGAATGACGTGGAATGCGATCGACAGGTTCGCAGCGCCCTGTCCATTGAAGAGCGCATCGCCGCCCAGGGTCAACCTCGGCGGCTTTTTAATTCCCAGTGCGCAGTCTTTAACAGCCACTCCACTTCACGCCAGCAATGTAGATCGCTTTGGCATCTAGAAATGCAAAGTTGACTATGCATACATTTATGCATAATCAATAGCATGGAGTACACCTGTCACTCGACCAAAAACGATATTAACGTTCGCGAGCGCGGTTTGCCCTTGTTGGCAGCTCGGGTTATGTTCAATGCGGCGATGCTGGTGCGTGAGGACACCCGCAAGGCCTACCCCGAGCGTCGCTTTGTGGGCTACAACAGGATAGACGGGCGTTTGATGGTAGTGGTGTTTTGCTGCCCTGCGCCCCTGCACACTCACATCATCTCTTTCAGAAAGGCAAACGACCGTGAAAGCAAAAAATTTGAAGCTCAAAGCCTCTGACGTGGCCCCGGTGATTGACTGGGCGGCTGTGGATGCGGCGGCATTGGCCGATACCCCCGATGATGATAGTCCGGAGTTGACGGCTACCCAGACCACGATCCTGCGCCCCCTAGGGGAAGTGCTGCCCGAATTTTCCACCGGAAAACACCGCATAACCATCATGATCGACGACGCTGTATTGCAGGCATACAAGGCCAGAGCCGGTGGGCGCGGCTACCAGACGCTGATCAATGAGACGCTGCGCAGGGGGTTGCAAGCCGACGCGTTGAAGGAGGCACTGCGTGAGGTGATTCGAGAGGAGTTGCGTGCAGCGTGAGAAGGTGTTTGCGTCATGAGCTACTTGAGCTGGCTTAAAGGCCCACCGTGCTTGCAGGACTAAGATCACACCATGGAACTTTCTACTTGGTTGGCTTTTTTCGTCGCGTCCTGGGCCATCAGCATTTCGCCCGGCGCGGGGGCGGTGGCGGCGATGAGCTCGGGTTTGTCGCACGGCTTTGTGCGGGGCTATTTCACGACTCTTGGCCTGGTTTTGGGCATCTGGCTGCAAATTCTGGTGGTCGGCGTGGGTCTGGGAGCGGTGGTCGCTGCGTCCAGCACGGCGTTTCTGATCATCAAGTGGGTCGGTGCTGCCTACCTCATCTGGCTGGGCATACAGCAGTGGCGCTCGCCCGCCACGCCAGTGTCGGCGCGGGCCGATACGGGGCAGGCGGTGAGTCGCCGCTCCATGGTGGTGCGCGGCATCATGATCAATGCGGTCAACCCCAAGGGTACGGTGTTTTTGTTGGCCGTGGTGCCGCAGTTTTTGAACCTCTCCCAGCCGATGGCGCCGCAGTATCTGGTGATTGCCCTGACCTTGGGGTTTACAGACCTGGTGGTGATGGCCGGTTACACCGCATTGGCCGCCAAGGTCTTGACGACCCTGAAGTCGACCGCCCATATCCGCACCATGAACCGGGTGTTTGGCAGCCTTTTCGTGGTGGCGGGGACGCTGCTGGCCACCTTCAAGCGGGCAGCCTGAGTCTGTTCAGGTGCCCAGCATGGCGCGGGCCACGGCCTCTGCGACTTTGATGCCATCTACACCTGCGGACAGAATGCCTCCGGCATAGCCTGCGCCTTCGCCGGCTGGGTACAGCCCCTGGGTGTTCAGGCTCATGAAATCGTCACCCCGTGTGATGCGCAAGGGGGCCGAGGTACGTGTCTCCACGCCGGTCATGACCGCATCTTTCATGTCAAAGCCCTTGATCTTGCGGCCAAAGATGGGCAAGGCTTCGCGCATGGCCTCCAGGGCGTAGGCCGGCAGCACGGCAGACAGGTCGCCCAACTTCACGCCGGGTTTGTAGGACGGCTGCACCTGCCCCAAATCGCGCGAGGCTTTGTTTGCCAGAAAGTCGCCCACCAGCTGGCCGGGGGCTTCATAGCTTTGGCCGCCGGCCTCAAAAGCCAGGGTCTCCAGTTGGCGCTGCAGCACGATGCCGGCCAAAGGGTGGAACGCCGGGGGAGTTTGCTGCCTCAAGGCCTGCGCTTCATCCAGCAGGCGCGTGCCCAGATCACGGCCAAAGGCCGCCTGCCAGGCCGGAGCGTCCAGCGGGAAGTCACTGGGATCGATGGCCACCACCATGCCGGCATTGGCATTGCGCTCGTTGCGCGAATACTGGCTCATGCCGTTGGTCACCACACGCCCGGGCTCGCTGGTGGCCGCTACCACGGTGCCGCCAGGGCACATGCAAAAGCTATAAACGGCGCGGCCATTCTGGGCGTGGTGCACCAGCTTGTAGTCGGCCGCGCCCAGCAGCGGGTGGCCGGCATGGCGGCCCCAGCGGGCCTGGTCGATCACGCTTTGCGGGTGCTCGATGCGTACGCCCACCGAAAAAGGTTTGGCCTCCAGGTACACGCCACGCTGGTGCAGCTGCACAAAGGTGTCACGCGAACTATGGCCGAGGGCCATGACCACGTGGCTGGTGTGCAGAACGCGGGTTTCCTGTGTTTGCAAATCGAGCACTTGCAAGCCGGTGACACGCCGACCGCCCGCTTGGTCATCAATCAGAAGGTCTGTGACCCGCTGTTCAAAGCGAATCTCGCCACCCAGAGCAATGATGTGCTCACGGAGGTTTTCCACCACCTTGACGAGCTTGAAGGTGCCGATGTGCGGATGTGCTTCGTACAAAATTTCTGAGGGCGCGCCTGCCTTCACGAACTCTTCCATGACCTTGCGGCCCAGAAACCGGGGGTCCTTGATCTGGCTGTAGAGCTTGCCGTCCGAAAACGTGCCGGCACCGCCCTCGCCGAACTGCACGTTGCTCTCAGTTTTGAGCACTTTCTTGCGCCACAGACCCCAGGTGTCCTTGGTACGCTGGCGCACCGTGGTGCCGCGCTCCAGCACGATGGGCTTGAATCCCATCTGCGCCAGCACCAGCGCGGCAAACATGCCGCAGGGGCCAAAGCCGACGACCACCGGGCGCTCCTGCAACTGCGCAGGCGCCTGGGCGACCAGGGTGTAGCCCATGTCGGGCGTCGGGCCGATGTGGGGGTGTTGGGCAAATTGGGCGAGCAGGGCCGCTTCCTGCGAGGCATTCGCCAGCGTCACGTCTGCGATGTAGACCGCCAGCAAATCGGCCTTGCGCGCATCAAAGCTGCGCTTGAAGACGTCGAGCCGCGCAATGTCTGCGAGGTCGATGCCCAATGCTTGCGCGCACAGCCGTTGCAGAGCTTCGATGGGGTGCGCCACTGGCGCGCGGTCGGCCTCGGTTTCGGATGGCGCATCGGCTGCGCGACGCACCTGAACGGGCAGGGCAGAAAGGGGCAGTTTGAGTTCTGTGAGACGAATCATGTCGGGCTCGTGGTGATCAAGCAGGGGTGGATGATAAGGTGGTCGGGGCTATTGGGCGCTTGCTTTCAGCTAGGCTCAGGCCCTCATTCGTTACTCCAGCACACTTTCATGACCCTATCCGCTCAATATGCACGTGAGGCTTTGCAGGGCTTGGCTCAACCGGCCAAAGCCGAGGTCTTGGTACGCTTCTTCAAGACGGGTAAGGGCCAATATGGTGAAGGAGATCGGTTTTTGGGCGTTACGGTGCCGTTGGTCAGGCAAGTGGCCGGGCAATTTGCGAAGCTGCCCCTGGCCGAATGCGAGCAGTTGCTGGCTTCGTCGTACAACGAAGTTCGCCTTCTCGCGCTCCTGATACTGGTGGGCCTGTACCGCAAGGGCGACCTTGATACCCAGGAGGCAATCTACCAAAGCTACTTGGCCCATCGTGCCAGGGTAAACAACTGGAATCTGGTGGACAGCTCGGCACCCTACATCCTTGGGCCGCACCTGCTGAACCGACCTCGACAGATTCTGTATGACCTGGTGCTGTCGCCCGTGCTGTGGGACCGCAGGATCGCCGTGCTGGCGACCTTTGCCTTCATACGCAACAAGGACTTCGACGACATCCTGCGCTTGACTGAAATGCTGCTGTCCGACCCGCAAGATTTGATGCACAAGGCCTGCGGCTGGATGTTGCGGGAGCTCGGCAAGCGTGACCTCAGCGTGCTGGAGGGCTTTTTGCGCCAACACCAGCGAGCCATGCCCAGAACCATGTTGCGCTACGCCATCGAGCGCATGCCGATGGATGACCGGCGCGCTTTGTTGGCGGGTGCATTCTGATCAGACTGGCAGGAAGCCCTCCACCGACAAATAGCGTTCACCGGTGTCGTAGTTGAAGCCCAGCACGCGGCTGCCGGCAGGCAACTCGGGCAACTTCTGGGCGATGGCGGCCAGTGTGGCCCCGCTGGAAATTCCCACCAGCATGCCTTCTTCCCGGGCACTGCGCCGGGCCATCTCGCGGGCTGGCTCGGCGTCGACCTGTATCACACCATCAAGCAAACTGGTGTCCAGGTTTTTGGGGATGAAGCCGGCGCCGATGCCCTGAATGGGGTGGGGCGCCGGTGCGCCACCAGAGATGACCGGTGATGCCACGGGCTCTACTGCATACACCTTGAGTTGTGGCCAGGCGGCCTTGAGCACCTTGGCGCAACCGCTCAGGTGGCCGCCTGTGCCCACGCCGGTGATCAGCACATCCAGGCCGTCGGGGAAGTCCGCCAGAATTTCCTGCGCCGTGGTGCGCACATGCACATCCACATTGGCGGGGTTCTCAAACTGCTGTGGCATCCAGGCTCCGGGTGTCGACGCCACCAGCTCCTGGGCGCGGGCGATGGCACCTTTCATGCCCAGCGCGCGTGGCGTCAGGTCAAAGCTGGCGCCATAGGCCAGCATCAGGCGGCGGCGCTCCACCGACATGCTGTCGGGCATGACCAGCACCAACTTATAGCCTTTGACGGCAGCCACCATGGCCAGGCCGATACCGGTGTTGCCCGAGGTGGGTTCGATGATGGTGCCGCCCGCCTTGAGGGCTCCGCTACGCTCAGCGTCCTCCACCATGGCCAAGGCAATACGGTCCTTGATCGAGCCACCCGGGTTGCCGCGCTCGGATTTGACCCATACCAGAGCCCCATCGCCGAACAGGCGATTGATCCGGATGTGCGGGGTGTTGCCGATGGTCTGGAGAATGTTGTCTGCTTTCATGGTGTCTCCTGCTGATAGGGTCTGGGGACCTTCATTTTGACCGGGTCCCTTGATACTGGCCCGCATAAGGTCATGATGGTTTGAGATAATGACGCGGTGAAGCCTGCCAGACCGCCGCTGGTGCAAGCTGGGAAACCAGGCACTGGAGGAACGTCCGGACTGCACAGGGCAGCGTAGCAGCTAACGGCTGTCCACTGAAACCCTCGCGCGCAAGCGTGGGGCATAAGGTGAGGATCAGAGCAACAGAGACGAGCCCATTGAGTTGGGGTGAAACGGGCAATCTCTACGCGCAGCAATACCAAGTAGGCCAACGCAAAGCGTTGCGGTTCGCCGCAGCGTCATGACCGGGCCCCCGGAGTTGGCGGGTAGGTAGCATCGAGCCGTGTGGGCAACCCGCGGCCCAGATTAATGGCGGTCACATGGAGGGCAACCTCCATGCACAGAATCCGGCTTATCGGCGGGCTTCACACTTTATTCGCAGGCGCTGCAGCGACTCAGCGCCCAGCCAGCAGGACCTTGCCCAGGGCAAATACCGAGTTGGGTACCGATGCACGGGCGGTCTCGGCCCGAGGTTTGGCAAACACGCCACGTTTGGCTGGCTTGGCCGGCGCCTCTGCCACCTGTATGCGCTGCTCACCCACCAGCTGGCGCAGGCTGATGGACTGCATGTGTTCCACCATGCGCTCGCTCAGGGCGGCCCACAGCTCTTGGGCGACGCCTTCGCTGTCTGCGGCCTGATAAGGTTTCTCGCCGCGGGCCGGGCGGTCGGGTTCTGTTTCCACGGCCGCGATGATGTCGGCCACCGAGATCGCCTGGCTGTTGCGACCGAGCGAGTAGCCTCCGCCCGGGCCGCGCGTGCTCTCAACCAGCCCGCTTTGACGTAGCTTGCTGAATAGCTGTTCCAGGTAAGACAAGGAAATCTGGTGCCGCCCACCAATGTCGGCCAGTGACACCGGGCCGGCGTGGTCGCGCAGGGCGATGTCGATCATGGCGGTCACTGCAAATCGGCTTTTGGTGCTCAAGCGCATGGTTTTCTCCTTGTGGGCTGCGAGGTCTACGTTCGCAGTGTGACCGGTAACACGTCAGGTTCTGGGGAACCCGTCGTAAATTTTGATTTCAAAATGTTTCAAATCCGGCTGGGTGGCCACTTGGCCTGCGCCCGCCGGTCAGAACCGCCCCATAAATGCGGCCAAGCGGGACAAATTCAAGATCGGCAGCTGAGAACGGTGGTTCAAAACCGCTCTTCTGCCACCATGAAGCGCCACTGGCCCACCGGCAAGCTGGCCAAAGCCACTCGGCCAACGCGGATGCGTTTCATGCCCAATATCTGCAGCCCGCTGCGGTCGCACAGCCAGGCGATCAGACCCGGGTGTGCGCCCTTGACGGCAAAGCGCAGCTTGGTCTTGCCCTCCCCTGAGCTGTTGACGCTGACCTTGAATTCCGGCAGTGGCTGGCCACCACGGCCCATGGGGTTGCGCAGGTGCCGCAGCCCGTCTTCGGCAACTTCGCCGGCTATCTCCACGATGACTTCATGCTCCAGTGAGCTGGCGTCTTCTTCCAGCTTGCGCTGGACCCGCCACTCCTGCGTGTAAACGATCAGGCCGCTGGCGCCTGTTTCCAGAGGCACCGGGCACACCAACCGCTGAAGATGACGGCGCAGCAGGCGTTGACCGCCGGGGTCCTGCACGACGTGAGAGGCTGGCGTGATCAGATCCAGGGCCGAGCGTTCGCCGATGCGCTGTGGCAACAACTGCACGCCCGGTGGCTTGTTCAGGATAAACGTAATGTCGGTCAGCGCCATCAGACTGGCGTGGGGATCGATGTCGACGGCGTGGTGAGCGACCCGGGCTTGTGGTTCTTCCACGATCTGCCCGTTGACCCGGACCCAGCCACCTTCAATGTACTGCTCGGCCTCGCGACGCGAGCAGCCCTTGAGGGCAGCAACCCGTTTGGACAGGCGCTCTTCGGTGTGCCCGGTGTTCATCCCAGTGCCTCGATGCGTTGCACATGTGCCAGCAGCGAGCGCTTGGCCACTGGCCACAAGCGCGGCGGCACATCGTCGTAGGCCAGCGCCACCCAGTCGTCCATGGAGCCTTCAGGTTGAGACTGCATCGCGGCCCTGATCTTGTTTTCGCGCTTGAGCCGGTGCGCCTTCAGTTGCGCAATCACCTGCGCGGCCTCCTGCATGACGTAACCATGCGCCGGCAGGACAAATTGAAGATCGTGCTGTACGCAGGCGTCCGTCAGCAAATCCAGGGAGTCCAGGTAGTCACTCATATTGCCGTCGGGAGGGTCGATTACCGTGGTGCTGCCGTTGAGCACATGGTCTCCGCTGAATAGCAGGCCGTCTTCCAGCAGCGCCAGGCACAGGTGGTTGGCGGCGTGGCCCGGTGTGTGCAGCACTTGCAGGCTGTGCTGTACCTCACCATCGCGGTTTGTCAGGTGCAGACACTCGCGGTGCATCAGTTCGCGGTCGGGCACAAAAGCGCTGGCAGCGCGCGCCGTTGGCAAACTGGCCAGGCCCAGGATGGGCGGCCTGCCATGGGGCGCATGGGCACACAGCTCTTGCAAAGGTCGTGCACCGGGAGAGTGGTCGGGGTGCGAGTGGGTGCACACGATCATGCGGATGTCACCGCCGGCGACGCGCCACAGCCGCTGCAGGTGCTCGGCATCTGCGGGGCCAGGGTCGATGGCGACAAAGCCAGTGTGCGGATCGCCCACCAGGTAGCTGTTGGTGCCGGGGCCGGTCATGGCGCCAGGGTTGGGCGCGGTCAGGCGCGTCACGTTGTTGAGCAGGGGCACCGCCAGCTCGCATTGCCAGTCCAGCGGGTGCACGATCTGGCCGTCGGGGCAGACCAGAGCCAGTTCGCCGTAGGGCAGATCGCTTTCCATGTAACGGGCCTCGCGTCCGCCCATCAGCCCGGCACGCGGGCAGCTGGTCCACAGCGGCTCTTCGGAAGCGGCGCAGGCATCCAGCAGCGACTGCACGGTGGCGTAGGGCACCAGGCGTTCCAGCGTCCGCACGGTGGGAAAGATCATGAAAAAGGTGCCTGCAGCGTGCTGCGCCAGAGCATCGGCGGGAGATACCCACACCGGGTCGAATTGCTCGGCTTCATCGGCCACCGGTGTTTGGCCCTCGGGCATGCGTGCCACCAAAAAAGGCACATCGAAACGGCGAGACAGGTCTCGGTCGGTGATCCAGCGAGCCAGCACAAACACCTCGTCTGCCGCCAGCGTCAGGCCGCGAGCCTGGCATTGCGCTGCGAAGGGGGCGTGTCGGTCCAGCGCGACGATATCGGTCTGGTCAGCCATACGACCATCCGCATGGCGTGCCAACAGCACACCCAGCTCTTCAAAACTCTCGCGGATGGCGGCAATCGCTTCGGTCAGGGAAACATCCGACTGAGCGGGTCTGCGCTGCGCCTGCCCGTGCGCCTGTGTGTCTGTGGCGTCGATGCCACCACCGGGAAATACATAAGCACCGGGCGCAAAACTGGCGGTAGCCGAGCGCCGGGTCATCAGCACTTCCAGGCCTTGCGGACTGTCGCGTAGCAGCAAAACAGTGGCTGCGGCGCGCGTGGGGGCCGGGGTGCGGGCAGGATGCAAAAGCTGGCTGGTGCGGATCATGTGGTGCATTGTGCAGGCTTTCACTCGTCACCTGAACGGTGCGCACGGGGATAATCCAGGCATGCGAATTCCGTTTACCAAGATGCAGGGCGCGGGCAACGATTTTGTGGTGCTCGACGAGACCCGAGGGCGCTACCCGCTGACTGCGGCCCACTACCGCTTTCTGGGCGATCGCCACTTTGGTGTGGGCGCTGACCAGATCCTGACCGTGCGGCCCTCGCCGGCGCCAGGCATCGACTTCGAATATGTCATCCACAACGCCGACGGAGACGAGGTGGAGCAATGTGGCAACGGCGCTCGCTGCTTCGCCCGTTTTGTGCGCGACCGGGGTTTGACGGATCTGGACCTCATCACCGTACAGACCAAGAGCAGCGTGATCCAGCCGCGCCTCACGGCAGACGGCCGCGTCACGGTGGACATGGGCGCCCCGATATTTGACGAGCCCCTGGTGCCCTTTGATGCAAACGGCCTGGTGGCGCAGAACATGGGCAATTGGCACATCTGGCCACTGGCACTGGCCCCCTTGGCGGGCGAGCCACTGTCTCCATCCGCCGTGAATGTGGCCGTGGTTTCCATGGGCAACCCGCATGCCGTGCAACTGGTGGCCGATGTGGACACGGCACCGGTGGCCATCGTGGGCCCGCAGGTGGAACATCACGCCCGCTTTCCCCGGCGCGTGAACGCGGGCTTCCTGCAGGTGCAGGACCGTTCCCATGTGCGCCTGCGGGTGTTTGAACGTGGCGCGGGCGAAACCCTGGCCTGCGGCTCTGGCGCCTGCGCTGCTGTGGTGGCAGGCATACGCCTGGGCTTGCTGGACTCACGGGTTGATGTGCAAACCCGTGGCGGCCTGCTGACCATCGCATGGGAGGGCATGGGATCGCCAGTGATGATGACAGGCCCCGCCACCACCGTGTTTGAGGGCGTCATCGACATCCCCGACGATCTTGACTGAGTGCTAGCGAACGCATCCCTGCGCATCCTGACCTTCACCCCAATCTGCCCAACCAGCCATGACCTCTTCCTTGACCAACCCCATTACCGAAGACGATATTGCCAATTTCTTGAGCAATAGCCCGGACTTCTTCGAGCGCCATGCAGAGTTGCTGGCTACGGTTCAGCTCACCAGCCCGCACGGCAACCGTGCGGTGAGTCTGCAGGAGCGCCAGGCTGAGCTGCTGCGCGACAAGATCAAGGGACTGGAGCACCGTCTGGTGGAAATGATTCGTCATGGCAATGACAACGTGGCCCTGGCAGACAAGCTCTTGCGCTGGGCTCGCACCTTGTTTTTGATTCAGGACGCGGCCGAGCTACCTGACTTACTGGCGCGGGAGATCCGCGAGCAATTTGCCGTGCCGCAGGTGGGCATCAAGGTGTGGGGCGTTGCGCCCTCTTTTGCGGATCTGCCCTTTGCCCAGGGTGTGAGCGAAGATGCCCGCCTGTTTGCCAACTCCCTGACCCAGCCGTTTTGTGGCGCCAATACCGGCTTTGAGGCGGTCAACTGGCTGCCAGAGCCGCAGGCGGCCACATCGCTGGCCCTGATCCCTCTGCGTACGGGTTTGTCAGGAAGCGCCGCGCCCGCGTTTGGCATCCTGGTACTGGCCTCGCCGGACCCGCTGCGTTTTGAGGCCACCATGGCGACGGACTTCCTGGAACGACTGGGCGAACTTGCCAGCGCTGCTCTGGGGCGTCTACGCGCCGAGTGATGGGCTCAGTGGATGTACGGATGAGGGCCCGGATGCCGGACCTGGTGCCTGGCGTGGTGCCGGTACTGCTGCCCGAGCTGGCTCAGCAGTACCTCACGCATGTGCGCGTCGAAAAGCGCCTGGCGGCCCGAACCGTGGCGCTCTACACCCTGGATCTGCAGCGGCTGACCGCTCTGGCCGCCGCCGTGCCGGTGGATCTGCGGGCCGTGCAAAGCCATCACATCCGTCGCTGGGTCGCGCAAATGAACAGTGGTGGCCGCAGTGGGCGGGGCATTGCCTTGATCCTGTCGGGCTGGCGTGGCTTTTATGTGTGGCTGGGCCGCCAGGGCCTGATCGACAGCAACCCTGTGGTGGATGTGCGCGCACCCAAGTCCGCCAAGCCTTTGCCCAAGGCGCTGAGCGTGGATGACGCAGTGCAGCTGGCCGGTTTCAGGCAGGCGGGTCTGACCGGCCCCGGCGCTGGGAGTGAGGTTGCACATGGGACGGCGCTGTCGGATCCCAACTTGGCTACCTCCACGCCGGGCCATGATGTGCCCGAGGCCGTCTGGCTCGAGCTGCGCGACGCGGCCATGGTCGAGCTGTTCTATTCCAGTGGTTTGCGGGTGGGGGAGTTGATCGGGCTGGACACAGCGGCCAGCGCGGCCGGCCTCAGCCGGCAAAACGGTTGGATCGATTTTGAGGCGGGCGAAGCCCATGTGTGCGGCAAGGGGAGCAAGTGGCGCAGCGTGCCGGTGGGCCGACATGCGTTGGCCGCCTTGCAAACCTGGCTGCAGGCGCGCGATCACTACCTGAGAGCGCGCAAAGGTGCGCGTACAGGAGCAGCAACCCCAGAAGCTCCCTTGTTTGTGGGGCGCAATGGCACCCGCCTGACGGCCCAATCCATCTGGCAGCGTCTGCGTGCGCGCAGCCAAAAGGCTGGCTTGGCCACGCCGGTGCATCCGCACATGCTGCGTCACAGTTTTGCCAGCCATGTGCTTCAGTCCAGCAGCGATTTGCGGGCCGTGCAAGAGCTGCTGGGTCATGCCAGCATCACCACGACCCAGGTCTACACCCGCCTGGATTTTCAGCATCTGGCCCAGGCCTACGATGCGGCGCATCCCCGAGCCAAGCTGAAGAGTTGACGGTGCGCAGCAGGCGACAATATTTGCCATGAAAACCATCCGTTTGCGCGAAGGCAAAGAACGCTCCTTGCAGCGTCGTCACCCCTGGATTTTTGAATCCGCCATTGCCAAGGGCGGCGGTGATGCCGGAGAAACCGTGCGGGTTGAGAGCGCAGCGGGCGATTTTTTAGGCTGGGCGTCTTTCAGCCCCAAGTCCAAGATCCGTGCCCGTATCTGGAGTTTTGACGAGACCCAGCGCATCGATGCAACTTTTTTTGAAGGCACTCTGAAGCGTGCCTTGCAGGCGCGAACGCTTTTCGATATTCAAAGCAACGGCGTGCGCCTGGTGCATGGCGAGTCGGACGGCTTGCCCGGCCTGATCGTGGATCGCTACGGCGATACGCTGGTGGCGCAGTTTTTGTCCAGTGGCGCCGAGCGCTGGAAAGGCGTGATTGCCGACGCCTTGCTCGCGCAGACGGGCTTGAGCCGCTTGTACGAGCGCTCGGACGCCAGCGCCCGCGCCCTCGAGGGGCTGCCTGAAGTCACTGGCTGGTTGCGTGGTGACGGCGCGACCGACCTGGTGCTGCAAGAGCATGACTGGCAATTGGCTCTCAATATTGCAGAGGGCCACAAGACCGGCTTTTACCTGGATCAGCGTGACAGCCGCAAGCGTTTTGCCGACCATACGCGACGCCTGCAGTTTCAGCGTGTGCTCAATTGCTATTGCTACACCGGCGGCTTTACTGTGGCGGCCTTATCAGGCGGCGCGGCTCATGTCACATCGATCGATTCCTCAGGCCCCGCCATCGAGAAGGCCCGCGCCAACGTGGCCCTGAATGGTTTTGATGCCAGCCGCGCCACCTTCATGGATGCGGACGTGAACGCCAGCCTGCGTGCTTTTGCCGCCGAAGGCCGTACCTTTGACGCCATCATCCTGGACCCGCCCAAGTTTGCGCCCACCGTGGCACATGCCGAGCGCGCCGCGCGCGCCTACAAGGACATCAACCGCCTGGCCTTCAAGCTGCTGCCGCCGGGCGGCGTGCTGTTCACCTTTTCGTGCTCGGGCGGCATCAGCGCCGACCTGTTCCACAAGATCATCGCCGGAGCCGGCTCGGATGCCGGGATAGACGGCTATATCACCGAGCGCATGGGTGGCGCCCCTGACCACCCCATGACGATTGCCTTCCCGGAAGGCGAGTACCTCAAGGGCCTGGTGGTGATGCGCCGCTGATACGGCCACGGCAGGGGAGGGGGCTTGACGGGCTCGCTACACTCCCCAATTAACGCTTTTTGCACTGCACCATTTCTGGAAAACCTTATGAGCCTGATCCCCGCCACCATCCTGACCGGCTTCCTCGGCTCCGGCAAAACCACGCTGCTGAAGCGCGTGCTGGCCGAAGCCCATGGCCAGAAGATCGCCGTCATCGAAAACGAGTTCGGTGAAGAGAACATCGACACCGACATCCTGGTGTCGGACACCAACGAGCAGATCATCCAGATGAGCAACGGCTGCGTGTGCTGCACGATCCGCGAGGACCTGCGCACGACGCTGTCGGACCTGGCGGCCAAGCGTCGCAAGGGGGAGCTGGACTTCGAGCGCGTCGTCATCGAGACCACCGGCCTGGCCGACCCGGGCCCGGTGGCGCAGACGTTCTTCATGGACGACGAAATCGCCGAAAGCTACCTGCTCGACTCGATTCTGACGCTGGTCGACGCCAAACATGGCGACAGCCAGCTCGACACGCGCCAGGAA